>PCQY01000003.1 GCA_002770755.1 candidate division WWE3 bacterium CG23_combo_of_CG06-09_8_20_14_all_40_14 | reverse complement strand
AATGAAAGTTTGATCGGTGCCGTTTTTGTATTTCTTGATATGCTGTTCCGCCGTGATTGCGGCACCGCACTCGCCGCAGGCCGCTAGACCTGCAAAAGCGAAATTGTGGCCTTTTTGTCTTGGTCTTTCGATTTTTTCAACTTGTTTTTGGACTTCATCAAACAGCTTTTTGCTGATAAAGGTTTTGTGAGAGCCCTGATAATATTCTCCGGCGTATTTGAGAATACCCAGATAAAATCTGTTAGAGAGCATATTTTTTACTTGCCCAACTTTTACAGGTTTTTCTCTTTCCCGCTTAATTCCAAACTTAAATATAAATTGAGAAATGGCAGTAAAAGAAATATTCCCATCAGCAAAAAGCTGGAATGATTTCTTTACTACTTTTGATTCTTCTTCATCAATATCAATTCCCCTCGTTTTGGGATTATTGATATAGCCGTATGGTGCTTTACTTGGCCAAACACCATTTCGCAATTTTTGCCTGTTTCCTCGTTTTACATTCTCGCTTAGATTGTCCACGTAATATTTGGACTGGCCAAAAGCGATTGAAAGCATAAATTTGCCTTGCGGGGTGCTTTCAAACCAAAACGAGGGGAATTTTAGGTCAAGGAGTTTGCCGGTATCCAAAAGATAAATTATTTTTCCACCGTCAATAGAATTTCTGGCTAAACGATCGGGGTGCCACGATAAAATACCATTGGCTTGCCCTTTTTCAATTTTCCTTAAAACTTCGGCAAATTGTTCTCTTCCGGGGGTTTTGGCAGTTTTGGCCTCGGTGATAAATTCGGATACAAACAAATTTTCTCTTTTGGCAAACTCCTTGAGTTCGACAATTTGTGCCTCAATTGACAAAACTTGTTTGTCTTTTTCATCTGTAGATTTTCGACAGTATGCAATATATTTGATCATGTTTTTGTTTCTTTAAAGTTCTTAAATTTTTGCGTTTTTCTTTATTCTTTTTTTTACGGCGGCTCTCGGCGAATTTGAATTTTGCCTTTAGGGCGCTCGCAACGGGCGAGGGCGTTGCGAGCGCCCCACCTTGTGAATCTTCAATTTCCTTTTTAGTGAACGTTTTCGAAAAAATTCGAACTTATTTCAAGAATGAATCGCCGTAGCTCCGGCGCGGCTGACGCCGCGCCTCCGAAAAAGTCGGCTCGAACAATCCGCTAAAAGCGAATCAAAGAAAAACGCAAAAATTTTAAAGAACAAAATGTACAAGAATAGGATAATGATCAGACCCTTCATTTTCATAAACTTCGCTAAAAGTGGTTTTTACATCTTTGGCAAAAATGTAATCTATCTTTTGTTTAGTATTCATTCCCACTTTTTCTAAGAGACCAACCATTGATTTAAGCAGGTATTGGAAAATTTTTGTTTTACCTTCTGGTAAGGAAAATGGAGATGCTAAATCTGCAGAATAAGATAGATTATTTGTCATGTCATAAATATTTTCCTGATGTAATTTTTCAAGAAATGGTTTTTTGTCATTTAATAAATTGAAATCTCCGCATAAAATAATTTTGCCACTTATATCCAATTCTTTAATTTCTTTTAAAATATAATCAAGTTGAATAAGTCGCTGTTTCGCTCCACCCTCCCACGCTAAATGAGTATTTAGAACAACTAAAGGAATTTTGTTGTACTCAAAAATAGTAATCAAAGCTGTGCGATCAACGGGGGCCATTGCGCCGTCAGTAATAGACCAGACAAACATTTTTTCCCAAATAGTCCATTTTGGAGTTGGAAGATGTAGAATTTTTGAATTCTGCAATTTAAATTTTTTGTTATTGTAAAAAGTTGCCAAACCTCTTATTCGTCTTGGTGATATCAAGCTTAGGTTTTTTTCTTGAGAATAGTTATTGCCAAAATATTGTTCAAATTTAGAAGAAAGAGATTTATCCTCCGGAAATTCCTGAAAGCAAACGATATCTGGTTTGTTCACTACCGATTCTAATTTTTCTAATATTTTGTCTGTATATACTCCCCCTAGAACATTGTAAGAAAGTATCGAAAATTCATTCTGATTTTTAACCCTCTTACTTTTTTGATTGGTATTTTGTTTAGCACTGCCAAGTAAAACCCATTGATATCGGGGATCTAAGAAGGTTGCTAAAGAAAACATTGCGAGTAGGTAGAATAGTAAGACGAAGATAATTAGATCGATCTGGGTAAAACATTTGTTTCTCCAAGATTTAGGAATGGCAAATAAAAGAAACATTTCGATAAAAAGAGTATTAACCATTGCCCAATGATAAAACCAAATAATTTTTTCAGGTAAATGAATAAGGTTTTCCTCAACATTTCCTAATTTATCTAAAAAAGTAGGAATCTCTAATAAATCCTGAGTAATATCTTTTGCGAAATGGATGACCACTAAAATATAAATTGGAACCAAAATAATTCTCCATAGTCTGAATAGCCTTTTGTCTGATTGTAATTTGTTCTTTATTTCAATCATGGATTTTTTCTTTAGTTCTTGATAAAATTATATCAGAATTCTTATTGCTGGCGAAGCCAGCAAAATCGCGCGCGAAAAAAATAGCGGAGGCGGGGCGTCAGCCGCGCCGGAGCTACGGCGATTCATTCTTGAAATAAGTTCGAATTTTTTCGAAAACGTTCACCCTTCGACAAGCTCAGGGTTTTACCGCTATACTAAAAACATGAGTTGGTATACATACATTCTTCTTTGCGATCAGAAAACTTATTACATAGGATTAACAAATAATATTACTAATAGACTATCCTCACATAAAAGAAGGGAAAATATAGGAACCAAAGAGTTTTCTGATATTCAACTTATATACAAAGAAGAATATCCAACAAGGAAGCTTGCTGAAAAGCGTTAGAATCAAATAAAAGGTTGGTCCCGCGCAAAGAAGAAAGCGTTAATAGAAGGTAACATAGAATTGCTAATAGAACTTAGTAAAACCCATGAGCATACCGAAGGGTAACGGGGTAATGGTGAGCCTGTCGAACCATCCCCGTGGGGTCACCAAAAAAGAATTATGTATTGGACGCATACATCCTCTTGACTTGTCTGTGGATAACTTTTAAATTAATAGTACTGCCCCGTTACCGTTACCCACAATGGAAAAAATCCAACTTTGGAAAACTATCATAGGAGAATTAAAATTATCCGCATCAAGCGCCGATATCAAAACTTTTTTCCCCCAAATATCCGCGGCATCCTTTGAAGAAAACGTTTTAACCCTATCCTGCAACAGTCCCATCGTTAAGGAACGAATAGAAAATAGATATTATTCCCAAATCAGAAGAATTGCGGAGAAAATAGTAAAAGAGAAAGTGGAGCTTTCCATAACCGTAAAACCTTTTGAGCTAAAAAAATTATCCTCCAAAGAAAAAATTGGACCCTTGTTTAACCAAGAAAAGCCATCTCCCGAAAAAGACCTGCTTCAAAAAAAATCATCCGCCAATCTATTTGAAAAATACACCTTTGAAAATTTTATAGTGGGCGCTAACAACCGTTTGGCGCATACGGTAGCGCTAAATGTTGCCGAAAATCCGGGCAAAGCCTACAACCCATTTTTTATATATTCCGAAGTGGGTTTAGGAAAAACGCATTTAATGCAAGCAATAGGAAACCGCGTTTTAGAAAAGTTCCCAAAATACCGCGTAGTTTATTGTCCGGGGGAATCTTTTACCAACGAGCTTGTGGAATCTATTCGGCTTGCCAAAGTGCAAAAAGACGCTTTAACCAATTTTAAAAATAAGTTTAGAAGGGCGGATATGCTACTTGTGGATGATGTGCAGTTTATAGCAGGAAGAGAGGCCACGCAGGAAGAATTTTTTCATGCCTTTAACACCCTTTTTATGGCGGGAAAACAAATTGTTTTAACATCAGATAAACACCCAAACGAGATTATAAAACTGGAAAAAAGGCTCTCCTCGCGGTTTTCCAGCGGAATGATAGCGGATATGCAAATGCCCGATAGCGATGTACGAAGCGCAATTTTAAGAGCAAAGAAGGAAGAAATGCGCCTAAATATACCAAATGAAGTCTGCGACTTTATAGCGCAAAACACACAAACAAATATTAGAGAACTGGAGGGAATTTTTACCCAAATAATTACCAGTCTGCAGGCTTCAAACAAACCATTCACATTAGAAGAAACCAGAGAAATAATGGGGAAAAAAGAAAAGACTCAAAATGTTTCCCCCAACACTATAGTAAAAGCCGTCTCCGCTTATTACAGTATAAAACTCCCCGATATAAAAGGGCATCGCCGCCTAAAAGAATTTGTTCGGCCAAGACAGCTGGCAATGTTTTTAACCCAACAATTAACCAACTTGTCTTTAACAGATATAGGCAATTTATTCGGAGGAAAAGACCACACCACCGTTTTGCACGCCACTAGAAAAATTAAAGAGGACATTGTAAAAAACGCCAGGTTAAAACAAGATGTGGAAAACATCAAGAACGCTTTGGGCATAAAATAGTTTTAACTATAACACTTGTGGAAAAAGTTAACGAGTTATCCACACCAATATCTACCGAAGCTTGAAAATTACCCACCAAAAAATTAGCTGCGATTAAAAGTTTTCTAAATTAAAAAGACGGCAAATAGCTATCAAAGGAGTTTTTAAACAGGAAATGGTTCTAAAAAAAGGTAACCGCCCTCTAAAAAAACTTTTGCAAATTTTCCACCGCATTTATTATAACTACTACTATATAAAGTATCTAAAACTATATGAAACAAGCTTGGGGATAAAATTAGTTTTCAAAAAACAGGGAGGAATTGGGTAAAACTTGTTCTAGTTGTGTAATATTTCTATGATAAAAAGCGCAGGAGGCAATAGAGGCGGCATTGTCTGTGCACAGCGCAATTTTTGGTATATATACTTTAATTTTCATTTTTTCTAATTGCTCATTTTTAAAAAATAGTTCTCTTAATCTTTTGTTGGCGGAAACGCCTCCTGCCAAAACCACAGAATTTACTTTGTTCTCCAAAACGGCTTTTACTGTTTTTTTAACCAGCACTTCGCACACCGCTTCTTGAAAACTATGCGCTATTTCACAGGCAGTATGTTTTTTTGTTTTGAACGCTGTGAAAGCTGCAGTTTTTAGGCCGCTAAAAGAGAAGTCGTAATCTTTAGAATGTATTAGTGGCTTTGGCAATACTAAAGAAGTTTCTTTAGATTTAAAGTCTAGGGCTTTTTTTTCTATAGCGGGTCCTCCAGGGTAGCCTAAATTTAGAATTCGGGCAACCTTATCAAAACTTTCGCCGGCGGCATCGTCCCTTGTTTCTCCTAAAATCTTAATATCCTTATGGTTTTTCATCAGAATAAGCTGAGTGTGCCCTCCGCTTACAATGAGGCTTATCAGTGGAAAGTCCGGTATGTTTTCTTCCAGCCAGTTGGCGTATATATGCGCTAATAAATGATTTACGGGTATTAATGGTTTGTTGAGTGAAAGCGCCAGAGTTTTTGCGGTAGCTGTGCCTACTATTAGCGACCCAAGCAGTCCCGGTCCCGCGGTAACGGCGATGGCGTCTATTTTTTTAAGCGTGGTTTTTGCTAACGATAAGCATTCGTCCAAAACGGGTATAATGCTTTCCACTTGTTTTCTTGCGGCAACTTCGGGAACAATCCCCCCGGTTTTTTTATGAAAATCTACGCTTGACGATACTACATTAGAAAGGATGGTTCTGCCGTTTAAGACAACAGCGGCGGAAGTTTCGTCACAGCTTGTTTCTATTCCTAATATCGTCATTTTAGTTGGGAGCTTTTTTGAGACTCTTGAATAGTTTTTTTAGCTTCCGCTAGAGCAGCTTCGGCAGTTTTTCCGTCTAATACATCGTCTATGGCTTTTTTTATAGCGTTGACATAGTTATCGTTCCCTACCCTGTCTGCTATAACGCCTCCTTTGGCAAAAGGGGCTCCTAAAACTACATTTGTTATGTAGTCGCTATTTTTCAAAGTTTCTGATAGGTCTGTTAGGCCGAAAGTATTTCCAAAAGGGCGAATGCGGGAGCTTTGTTTGAATAGTTTTTCCCGTTGCTCTTTTTGGGACATAAATCTTAAAAAGTCCCATGCCGCAAGGCTGTTTTTGCTTGATTTAGTTACGCCTTCCACCCAGAAGCTTGCCCAGTTCACATTGGTTATGCCTGGGCTTTGCCAAATGGGTATTTGCGGAACGGCGGAGATGCCGATACTTATGTTAGGATTGCTGTTTAAGATACTGAAACTTTGCCATGTGGGGGCAAACATTATGGCAACCTTTTTTTCTGCGAAGGCAACGGGAGAGTACGGCAGCCATGTGTCCCAAACGCGGTCTTGCTTAAAAAAGCTCGTGTAATAATTTAGGATTTCTGCGGCAGCTTGCGTGTCTAAATCCTCCGGAATTTTTAAGTTGCTTTGAGAAAACATTAATCCCAAAATATCCGAGCTGTGGGCGATATTTTGAGCGTTTCCTATAGCGGCGCCAGCTCTTATTATGTTTCCTCGTTCGTCTTTCTGGGTTAAAGCGATAGCGAGCTCTCTAAAATCGTCCCAAGTTTTTGGCAAGCGGTTTATGCCTTTTTCGGCTAGTATATCTTGGTTGTAAAAAACTACGATGGCTTCATACATTAATGGTACGGCGTACACATCCCCTTTGCTTGATACGGAGGCGTTTTCGGCGGCGGGAAAAAATTCTTTGCTGTAGGTTTCTTTATTAAGAATGGTATTCGGCGCCGGTTGCAGGTAGGGGTAGAATTCGGATACCCAAGAGCTGTGCATTCTTATAATATCTGGGGCGGTGTTGTTTTTAAGTCGGGCCTGCAAAGTTTCTTTATAGCTTTTTAGGTTGCTAAAATCTTTGGGTTCGTAGGTTATTTTTATATTAGGATGGATTTTTCGGTACTCTTCTATCAAAGGGTTTATAACATCCTCCGTTTCAAAAAGCCCCCAATAGGTTAGGTTTATTTCTTTTGAGGAGGGTATGCCCGGAGAGGAGCTTTTAAAAAATTTTCCAATAAACGGGAGACTGGATAAATTTAGAGAAAACACAATTGGGAAAAATAGGAGGGTATAAAGTATGTTTGAGGGTTTTTTCAGCATACCTTTATTTTAGGGCACCCTGCCCTATTCGTCAATTAAGTGTATGCGTCCAATACATATTAGACTCCTCTGAACTGGAGTTAACCTCATTAATTTTATCAGATATTAACC
>PCQY01000018.1 GCA_002770755.1 candidate division WWE3 bacterium CG23_combo_of_CG06-09_8_20_14_all_40_14 | reverse complement strand
TCATCAAAATAGGGGTCTGACCCCAAAGGGGTCAGACCCCTAAATAGCTTAATCTAATAATACATTTGACAGGGTGCTTTTTTCGGCTTCACTAAAGTCTTCCTCAACCCTACTCATAACGAACTTTTTATAATCCTGAACCGTGTTCCCTAAAAGCACACTATTAAAATCCAACCAGGAGGGTGTACTATCTCTACAAAGATAATAAAAACTTGAGTAAACATAGCTTTCAATATTACCTTTATAAGTTACAGCTCTTGGGTTAATATGAATGTAACGAGACAACTGCAAACATTGCTCTTGTGTAGTTACCCGTACTGCTTTGAAGGTTCCTTGAAATAAAGCGCCCACTCTTTCATATTTCTCATTGAAGTATCCAACATAATTAGTACAAACTCTTCTCATCAACTTTGTGGCCCCATCCCGCTTTTTTAATTTCACCAATAAATGAAAGTGATTTGGCATTAAACAAAAAGCTAGTAAAGAAATATCTTTATATACATGATCTGGTTCCATAACTATTCTTTCATTTGTTGTGGGATTCTTTCTAATTATTTTGAAATCAGGTTCCAAATATTTGCGCAAGGTATATATAAATAAATTATAGTCGGCAATGTCTAGGAAAATATCTCTCTTTTCTACACCACGGTTATATATGTGGTAATAACAATCTTCGCCGTATTGGCGAATTCGGTGTTTTGAAGGCATAAATCAATGCTATCCTTTTACATTGTATTTGTCAACAATTTAGGGGTCTGACCCCTTTGGGGTCAGACCCCTATTTGCCCACATTTGTACTTATAAAACAACATGATATACTATAAATATGGAAAAAGGCAACTATAACAAACACTTAACCGTTTTAAGGCACACTACTGAACATGTTCTAATGCAGGCAATGGAAAATCTTTACCCCAACATTCTAAAAGCTATGGGGCCAGCTACCGAGGATGGGTTTTATTTTGATTTTGACCTTCAAACAAAAATCTCCGAAGAAGATTTCTCTAAAATAGAAAAAGAAATGTTGCGCATAAAAAATCTTAATATCCCCATTTCTAAAACAACTTTTCCTGTTAAAATTGCCAAAACAATGTTTAAAAACAATCCCTACAAATTAGAATGGATTGACGAAACCCAAAAACGAGGCGGGGAATTAACTGCATATTGGACAGGAGAACCAAATAAAAAGGGTTCGTTTGTGGACATTTGCAAGGGTCCCCATCTAACAGCCACCAATGAAATTGGTGCCTTCAAACTTCTCTCCATAGCCGGCGCATATTGGCGAGGAGATGAGAAAAATAAAATGCTAACCAGAATTTACGGAACCGCTTTTCCTACACAGAAAGAGTTAGAGGGATATCTAAACAACCTAGAAAATGCAAAAAAACACGACCACAGAATTTTAGGAAAGGAACTAGACCTTTTTGTATTTTCCGACCTCGTTGGGAAAGGCCTCCCCTTACTAACTCCAAACGGAACTATCATTCGCCGCGAGCTAGAACAATTTATAATAAGCGAAGAGACCAAAAATGGTTACCAACATGTGATTACCCCACCTCTTGCCAAAATTGATTTATATAAAAAGTCTGGCCATTACCCTTACTACAAAGATTCTATGTATCCTAAAATGAAAGTTGATGAGGAAGAGTTAATACTAAGACCTATGACCTGTCCTCACCATTTTATGCTTTATAAATCTAAATTACACAGTTATAAGGAACTCCCTATTAGATATGCCGAACTAGCCTCACAATTCAGATATGAAAAAAGTGGAGAGCTTTCAGGCTTGATGCGTGTTAGAACATTTTGCTTGGCAGATGCTCATATCTTTGCTTCGCAAGACCAAGCAAAAGACGAGATAAAAAATGTCTTAAACTTAATTGATTTTGTAAACGGCAAACTGGGACTCATTAAAGGAACTGATTACAACTACCGATTGTCTTTAGGAAACCGTAAGGATATAAAAAAATACTATAAAGACGATGCGGCGTGGGACAAAGCAGAAGATATTTTAAGACAGGTGTTAACCGAAACAAAAAATACCTTCTCCGAGGAGCCTAATGAAGCCGCTTTTTACGGCCCAAAGATAGATGTACAAATGAAAAAAACAGGCGGGAAAGAAGAAACCGCATTTACGGTACAATACGATTTTGTAATGCCAAAAAGATTTGAGTTAACCTACGCAGATAAAGATGGAAAAGAAAAGGAGTTGATAGTTATCCATCGCTCTTCCATTGGCGCTTTTGAAAGAACTATGGCTTTTTTGTTGGAAAAATTCGCTGGCGCTCTTCCCGTTTGGCTTTCTCCTGGCCAAGTTCAGATAATACCCATATCCGAGAAACATTTGGAGTATGTCCAAAAAGTAAAAGAAAGACTTTTGTTATCCCGCTTACGAGTTTTCGTGGACGAAAGGAATGAAACAATGCAGGCAAAAATCCGCGAAGCGCAAACTAAAAAAATTCCTTATATGATAATCGCAGGCGACAAGGAAATGTCCACAGATACTATATCCGTGAGACTCCGCGATCAAAGGACTTTTAATAACATAACCATAGAAAGTTTTGTAAAAACCTCCCAAAAAATAATAAAAGAAAAGAGTTTGGAACTTTGGTAAATAAGGGTTGCCAACTTTGCAACTGTTTGCTAAAATTCAAAAATTGAAACGATACTTAATTAACCACCAAATAAAAGCGCCCGAAGTGCGCTTAATAACAGAAACCGGAGAAAATTTGGGCGTAGTTAAAACATATAATGCCTTAAAAAGAGCTTTAGAAGCAGAACTGGATTTAGTGGAGGTTTCCTCAGGAGCGGTCCCGCCAGTTTGCAAGATACTTAATTTTAACAAGTTTCAATATCAGGAAAGGTTAAAAGAAAGACAGTCCAACAAGAAAATTGTGAAAACCGAAACTAAGGAATTTAGATTTGGCCCTCACATCGGCGAAAACGACTTGTTAAACAAAGCCAAAAGGGCAGAGGAATTTATTAAGGATAAAAATAAGGTTAAAATTTCCGTAGTATTTAAGGGTCGGGAAAAAGCCCACCCAGAAATAGGAGAAGAAAAAATTAAAAAATTTATCGCCCAACTGGGGGATTTAATAAAAATAGAAAACAACATAGAATATAAGAACGGCACTATGAGCGCGCTTATAGCTTTTAAATCAGCTGCCTCTAGCTAACGCTAAAGGGATGTTGTAATGCTCGCTAAGCAAGATTCCTATTTCGCTTATAGTTACCCGCTTACGCAGGTGATTTTACGCTCGCATTATAAAAATGCCAAAACAAAAGACAAGCAAAACAATTAGAAAAAGGTTTAAAATAACTAGTAAAGGAAAGATCTTTAAAAAGAGGGTCTGCACTTCGCATTTAAATAGAAAGGAGACCACCAATTCAAAATTTAGAAAACAAAAGATGAGTTTAATACCAAAAGGGTGGTCTAAAAAAATTAAGAAGTTGATTTAAAATATGCCTAGAGTAAAAACAGGATATAAAAGAACACAAAAACATAAAAAACTGCTAAAACAGGCTAAAGGTTTCTATGGCTCCCGACGAAAAATTTTCAAAAGGGCAAGAGAAACGCTTTTAAAATCAGGAGAATACTCTTTTGCCGGAAGAAAAAATAACAAAAGGAATTTCCGAAAACTTTGGATAATACGAATAAACGCCGCCCTAAAAGAACACAATATTCGTTACAGCGATTTCATAAACAGATTAAAGAAAAACAACATTGAGCTTAACAGAAAAAGCTTATCAGCTTTGGCGCAAAACAAGAACGCTTTCAAAAAACTTGTTGCGCAAGTTAAAAAATGATAATCATTGAGCTTTTAATTTTATTAGGTATAGTAATATTAGTGCTGGGATTTCTGCAATATCAAAAATACAACGATGTTTTTAAAACTTTGTCCTCCTTAATTTCTTTTAACACCTTTCTAATAATTTCCATTACTTTGCTTTCTTATACTTTACTTAGATTTATTCTTGGCATTTGATGGAGAAATTGCAGGCTTTAAAAAAAACATTTAACAGTGACATTAAAAACACAGACGATTCCAGCGAAATGTTGGATAACCTTTACATCAAATATCTCGGAAAAAAGGGAGCTATCAATAATATTATTTCAGAATTTGTTAAGCTCTATCCAAACCAAAAAAAAGAGTGGGGCCCCCGAATAAACACTTTCAAAAAAGAGGTAGAGACTGCCCTTAAGAACTTACAGCAAAAAACGCTATCCTCAGAAAATGTTATAAACAGCATAGATATAACACTTCCGGGAATAAAGCCACACATAGGGCACACTCACCCCATAACTCAAATGAAACATTACGCAGAAAATATATTCCTAACCATGGGTTTTAAAGTGGTAGATTCTTTAGAAGTAGATG
This sequence comes from candidate division WWE3 bacterium CG23_combo_of_CG06-09_8_20_14_all_40_14, assembly GCA_002770755.1. Taxonomy (GTDB): domain Bacteria; phylum Patescibacteriota; class WWE3; order CG2-30-40-12; family CG2-30-40-12; genus CG2-30-40-12. Next base: position 41,800 of record PCQY01000018.1, on the reverse strand, counting down.
ACGATTTTAATCATTTTGAAACATTGAATTTTCCTAAGGGCCACCCCGCGCGGGATATGTGGGATACTTTTTGGACTGAAGACCATCTCTTACCTATTGCGCACACATCCACTATGCAACACAGAATATTAAAAACCCATACTCCGCCATTTAGGGTGATTATACCGGGGAAATGCTTTAGATACGAAGCAACCGATACTGTCCACGAACATACTTTTTACCAAATAGAGGGTATGTATGTTAGCAAAGACACTTCCTTGGCAGAACTTATCGGCGTTCTAGAAACTTTTATTTATACATATTATAGGTACAAAATTCCTTATAAAATACAACCCACTTTTTTTCCTTTTGTTGAACCCGGGCTGGAACTATTAGTAGAACATAAACTAAAAAGCGGCGAAAAAAAGTGGCTGGAGCTTATACCAGCAGGTATGATTCATCCAAATGTCTTAAAAATGGCCGGGCTGGACCCAAATACTTATAAAGGCTTTGCGTGGGCAATTGGGCTGGACAGGCTCGTAATGTTAAAGTACGGTATCTCAGACATTAGAGCATTTCATAAAGGAGATTTGCGTTTTTTACAGCAGTTTTAAATTATGAAAATACCATTAAGCTGGGTAAAAGAATTTACTAGAATTAGAATAGATATTACCCCACAAAATTTATGCGAGCTTTTGTCCGCAAAATTATCAGAAGTGGAAACCCTTAAAACCTCAAAATCAAACGATAAAATTATTGAGATAGAAAATAAAGCTCTAACTCACCGCGGGGACTGCTTTAGCATTGAAGGAATTGCTAGGGAAATTTCCGCTATAACAAATAGTTCTTTTAAGCTCCCAGATTACAAAACAGGTAATATACCCATCGTAAAAGATATTCAAATACATATAGAAAATCCGAAAGATTGCCCAAGGTATATAGCAGTAAAAATAAGGAATTTAAAAGTAGAATCTTCTCCAAAAGAAATCCAAACCCGTCTGCTTGATTGCGGACTAAGACCAATAAATAACATTGTGGATTTTACAAATTACGCTATGTTGGAAACGGGTCAGCCCCTGCACGCCTTTGACGCCTCTAAATTAGGTAAAAAAGAAAAATACCGCCTCGGAGTTAGAAGAGGCAAAAAAGGGGAAGTTTTAACAACATTAGACGGCGTTAGAAGACCCCTTTCCGAAAATAATGTTGTAATAACAAACAACAACAAACCCATCGCAATTGCCGGGATTATGGGAGGCAAAGATACTGAGGTGGACGAAAAGACTACAGAGATAATCTTGGAAGCGGCTAATTTTAACAATTTTGTTACCAGAGAAAGTTCCAGAAAATTAAACTTAAGAACAGAAGCCTCCGGTAGATTTGAAAAAAATATTTCCCCGGATATAGCAGAAAGGGGTCTTGGAAAATTCCTTTCTCTTTTGAACAAATATGAATCGGGTAAAGTGGCGGGATTAAGCGAAAAGTATGTACAAACACCGCTTCCACGCACCATTGAATTAACTTTGGATTTTATCAATAAAACTTTAGGAACAAACTTAAATGAAAAAGAGGCTACAAATATTTTAGCGTTATTAGGATTTACAATTAAGAAGGAAGGACCCACTCTTACAGTTAGCATTCCCTTTTTCAGAAGAGATGTTTCTATAAAGGAGGACCTGTTAGAAGAGATAGCTAGAATCTATGGTTATGAAAAAATAGCGCCCAAACTTCCAAGCAAAGAAATCTCCCCAACAATGCTTGATTTTAAGCTGGAATTTATTAGGCAGATAAAAGCACTCGCCACAGTTTTAGGGTACTCCGAAGTGTACAACTACTCTTTCGTGGGGGAAGAATTATACCAAAAAGTCAATTTACGGATTGAAAATCTTATTGAACTTATTAACCCCATATCGCCTCAACTTAAATTTATGCGAAACAATTTACTGCCAAATATGTATGAAAAAGTGGAGCTTAATAAAAAAAATTTCAGCCAATTTAAGTTATTTGAGGTAGGAAAGGAGCTTCACAAAAAAGCGAGGGGCTTGCCGGAAGAGATTTATACTTTATGCGCGGCTTATTATGACGCAAACCAACCAGACTACGAAACATTGTACCGAAAAGCCAAAGGGGATATGGAAATTTTGCTTTCCAATTTTATCAATTTGGAAGGAGATATAAATCCCATATTTTCCGCGCAGCACTTAATAATTTATAAAATTAATTTGGAAAATCTTTATGAGAAACACATAAAATACAAAAAGGAGATAAAAGATGTTTCTAGTTACCCGCCAATAATAGAAGACTTTTCCTTTTATGTAAAAAAGGAAAGCAGAGTAGGGGATATTATAAAAAAAATAAGAAACATAAACACTCTAATAAGAGACATAGAACTCAAGGACATTTATAAAGAAAAGGATAATAAATCCATAACTTTAACTGTAGTTTATCAGAGCCCTCAAAGGCCACTTTCAGATAAAGATGTTGCGCCAATAAGAAAACAAATTATAAAACTTTTAGAAGAAGGTTTAGGGCTAACGGTTAGAAAATAGTTAATCGGGGGGAAAATAATCTTTGTCGTCAATGTTTTCTTCTATCCATGCATCCACATCCTCCTGCCACTCCGTGAGTTCCGCCTTCATCTTAACAAAAATCCTTTCTTTTATTTTATCCTCCTCATCATCGCAATCCTTTTTAAGCTTATAATCGCCATTATCTTTTTTGCACACTTCAAGGGGTATAAACCAATCGGAAACGGATACCGGTTCGGTTCCCTTAACAAATTTCTCCCATCTCCCATCCTCCGCGCCTTCATAAACCAGCATCCCAGAAGTTTTTCCCACTTCCACATCTATAATATTATCAGGCTTTTCAAATTTTTCATCTTTTTTATCTTTTAGATAAGCTATCATAGCTTTTTGCCAAATAGGCGCCGCCCCGGTAATACCCGAAGCCAGCCCTTTTGCCATAGGAGAATTATCGTTATTGCCTGCCCAAACACCAATCACTATTGAGGGGGTGTATCCAATTGTCCAGTTATCTCTTATATCGTTTGTGGTTCCGGTTTTAGCCGCAACGGTGTGTCCCGGAATTACCAAATTACTGCCTAAACCAAACACTGCGGCGCGCGCGTTATTATCCGATAAAATATCCGAAATCAAATAAGTGTAAGAGCTATCTATAACTTTTTCTCCTTTATAAGAGGTCTCCTCATCCAAAACATTACCTTTTGCGTCCGCAACTTTAAGAATACCAACCGGAGAGTGGTAAATTCCGCCGCTTGCAAAAACTCCAAAGGCGTTGGTCAATTCCAAAAGTCTAACCTCTCCGCCACCTAATGTTAGGGAAAGGCCATAGCGGGAAGGGTCGCTAAAAGTGGTGATTCCAAATTTTTTTGCCGTATCCATAACATTTTCTACACCAATGAGTTTAAGCATTCTAACTGCCGGGATATTTATAGAATTTGCCAAAGCGTAGCGGATTTGCGTCGGTCCTATGTATTTCCCGTTATAGTTAACGGGAATGTACGGGGGTTGCCCCTCTCCGCCCGAAAATTTTGTGGGGACATCAAATAAAACTGTTGAGGGGGTAAATCCGCGCTCAAAAGCTGTTATATAGGTTAAAGGTTTAATAGCCGACCCGGGTTGCCTTAGAGATAAGGTTACATTCACATTGCCGTCATTTTCCATATCAAAATAGTCTTTTGAACCCACCATTGCCAAAATTTGACCCGTTTTGGGGTCAATAGCAACTAAGGCAGCGTTCCCCACACTAAGATATTTAACTTTATCCACTTCGCTCTTAACAATCTCCTCTGCCTGCTCTTGAAAATCCAAATCCAAAGAAGTGGTAACACTAAGCCCAGAATTCTCCACAATATTTTCGTTATAGCGCCTACTAAGAAGACTTTTTACATACATCACAAAATGGGGCGCTTTAATGCCATGATTTATACTGGCATATTTAAGAACTTCTTCTCTAGCGGCGGCATACTCCTCTTCGGTAATAAAATGCCTCACGCCATCTTTTTCCACCCACCCTCTTGTTTTCATAAGCCACAAAACATAATGCTGACGGGCGGTGGCGTTTTCGGGATTAGCTCCAAAAGGGGAATAATAGGAGGGTGACTGGGGTAAACCAGCTATCAAGGCGCTTTCCGCCAAAGTTAAATCTTTAGAAGATTTGCTAAAATAGTATTGGCTTGCCGCTTCCACACCATAGGCGGTACCGCCATATGGCGCTTCGTTTAAATACATTTTTAAGATGTCGTCTTTGGAGTATTTCCTTTCTATTTGCAAAGATAATAGAATTTCTTTAATCTTTCTATTGATTGTTCGTTCGTTGGTTAAAAGGGCATTTTTAACAAGCTGCTGGGTGAGGGTGGAACCGCTTTGCAAACCTTTCCCTCTTAACATATTGAATCCAGCGCGCGTGATGCCAATTAAATCAAATCCGCGGTGCTTGTAAAAATCGGAATCCTCGGCAGACAAAGTGGCATGGATTAAAGAAGGGGACACATCCTGAAGCTGTACCAAAGTTCGGTTTTTATCCGCAAAGACCTCGTATAAAAGTTTGCCGTTTCTATCAAAAATTTTTGTTGATTGTTCAATATTTCTTGTGGTCAGCTTTGAAGGGGAGGGAAGTATGGCAGAGTAAACGCTAAATAGCGCCATGGAAAAAATTGCCCCCGCGGTTACAACAAACAGCGCCATAGAAGCAAGGGACACTAGGATAAGGGATCTTTTTTTCTTGTTTTTAAAATTTAGCATTAAGTCCATTTTACACAATGGACTGCAATATTGTAAAATAGAAGGGGTTTGACCCAGGGGTAGCCAAGTGGTTTAAGGCCGCAGTCTGTAAAACTGCCATTCGTTGGTTCGAATCCAACCCCCTGGACAAAAAAAATAGGGGTCAGACCCCTAAATATCCATAGAGGACAGCGTAAAAGAAAAGGCGTGGTTTGCACCTTCACACAATTTTACAATATCGCAAGCAATGTGCTAACATAAAATAGTATGAGAAATATAAAATTAACGCTAGAAAAAATTAAAAGAGAATTGCAAACCGATACTAGAATTTTGGCTTTGTATCTCTATGGTTCACAATCCAACGGCGACGCCAAAAGAGATTCCGATATAGACCTTGGCGTTTTGTTTTACCAAGGAGAAAACCATTCCCTGTTGGACGAGGGGGGACTTTCTGCAAAACTTGCGCGATTCGGGAACATCCATGTAAATATCTTAAATGACAAATCTCCTCTTTTTAGATTTAAGGCAATATACCCACAAAAAGTAGTATTTTGCAAAAACGCCGGGGAAAGGGCGGATTTCGAAGTTGCCACAAGAAACGAGTATAACGACATAGAACCTTATTTAAACGAGGCTTACGAGGCTTCTGTTGAACAAGCCAAGAATAACCTATGCTCGACAAAGAAAGAATTCAGGAAAGGCTAAAAACAATTCTAAGAGAACGATCTCTACTAACTGATTTTGTTGGTATCTCGTTTGAAGAATTTAATAATGACAAAAATATCCATGAATATTACGGAACGCTTCACCACCTGCAAATAGCCTTACAAGCTGTGCTGGATATTTCTCAACATATAACATCTCAACTTCTTTTGGGTCGATACAAGAAAAATAGAGAGGTTTTTCCACTTCTCGCCAAAAAGAAAATAATTACCAAAGAAATTTCCAATAAAATGGAAAAGGCGATTGGAGCAAGAAATATCTTTGTTCACCAATACGAGGATGTTGATCCAAAAGAAATATATAATATTATTCAAAACAACCTTTCCGATTTTGACGAATTCGTTTCACAAATTGACAAATTTTTGCAAAGAAGTTCTTGACAACGCTCCTAATAGTTAGGCAAACTCCCAAAGTATGGGAAACATAAGCATTAACAAAACCTATTGGTTTGCAAGGAGTAGAAACCGGGGGACTTCTTATTCTCAAGAAAATTATTGGGAAAGAAAAAGCCCTAAAAACACGATTAAAAGTTAATGAGGGAATTATCATTTCGTTAATTAGATTAATTTGGTAATATACTAAATATGACCCCGCAAGAAAAAGTAAAAGTTATAAAAAGCTTCGCCCAGGAAATAATCTCCGAGGAGGAACTTTTAAAGCTGTTTGAAGAAAAAGAGCACCCTGTGGCTTACGACGGCTTTGAACCTTCGGGCATCGCCCCAATCCATTTTGGACTTTTGCGCGCTATAAATGTAAAAAAACTTCTTGAAACAGGCATCCACTTAAAATTATATCTTGCCGATTATTTTGCATACATAAATAACAAAATGGACGCGGACATAAAAAAAATCCAAAGAGTGGGAGAGTATTTTATTGAAGTTTGGAAAGCCAGCGGAGTAGAAACCAATAAAATAGAAATTATCTGGGCAAGCGATATAATGGATTCGTTGGAGTATTGGGATAGAGTTCTCACCGTGGCAAGGCATTTATCCCTAAACCGAACATTCAAGTCCTTAACCATCGCCGGCAGAAGCCAAAAAGATATTCTATCCACTGCGCAGTTATTTTACCCTTCAATGCAAGTCGCGGATATTTTTGAAATGGATATTGATATCTGCCAGCTTGGAATGGACCAAAGAAGAGCTAATATGATAGCAAGGGAAATCGCGGATAAATTAAATTGGAAAAAGCCTATTGCCGTCCATCACCATATGCTTTTAGGATTAAAAGGAATAAAACAAATGGAGGATGCCGAACAAACTCTAATCGCTTCAAAAATGTCTAAATCCGATCCAACTTCCAGCATATATATGCACGACACTAAAAAAGAAATTGAGAATAAAATAAGAACCGCCTTCTGCCCGCCAAACCAAACACAAGGCAACCCGGTTTTTGAATACGCAAAATATATCATCTTTCCAAGTTTAGGCAACTTAAAAATTTACCGCGCCAAAGAACACGGGGGCTATATTGAATACCAAACGGCGAACGAACTTAAAAAAGCTTACGAGATGGGAAATTTGCACCCTAATGATTTAAAAATGGGTGTGTCCGAAAGCCTTGAAATGTTAATAAAACCGGTACGGGAATATTTTGAAAAAGACAAAAAAGCGAGAAACCTATACGAGGAAGTAATAGGGTATAATATCACAAGATAAACAGTTTCTTATTTTTATGTACTTTTTTAGAAAACATAAAAGGGTTTGGACAATAATAACAATCGTAGCCTCACTGTCCCTGCTGTTAACAGGTTTAATACCGCTATTTTTTAGGTAACATGAAATTAACGGATTCCGTAACGGCAATTCCTTTAATCGGAGAAAAATACCAAAAACTTTTGAACAAGCTTGATATCAAAACTGTTGAGGACCTCTTGTACCATTTTCCTTTTAGATACAACGATTTTTCAAACATCAAAAAAATATCCGAACTTTTAGTTGACGAAACCGCAACAGTCTATGGCTCAATTGAAAGCATTAAAAATATTTTTACCAAAAACCGCAAAAAAATAACTAAAGCGATGCTAACAGACGAGACGGGAAAAATGGAACTTGTGTGGTTCAATCAATTTTTCTTAACCAAAAGTATAAAAGCAAAAAGCTCTGTGGGCATATCGGGAACGGTAGAAAACATGGACGGGAAACTCGCATTTTTAAGCCCGGAATACGAAATCGTTAAAGGGCAAACACCCACCCACACAGGCCGGCTTACCCCCGTCTATCCCGAAACAAGAGGCATAACTTCAAAATGGCTAAGAAGCAAAATAAAAAAAACACTTGACTTTTATAAGGAAGCGGATATTGAATTTTTACCGCAGAAAATTTTAAAGGACCGAAATTATCCAAGTTTAAATACTTCCTTAAATTTCATACATTTTCCAAATAGCCAAAAAGATATTGAACAAAGCCTAAAAAGATTTGGTTTTGAAGAGCTTTTTTTACTTAATTTGAAATCCCAGCAAAGAAAGAAAAGCTGGCAGGGTAGGGAACTGGCGCAAAAAATAGACCTCCCCCAAAATATTAAAAAAACTGTAGACACTTTTGTTCAAAAACTTCCTTTCAAATTAACCAACGCCCAAACAAAAGTAAGCGAGCAAATAATAAACGACCTCACAAAACTCAAACCGATGAATAGATTATTGGAAGGCGATGTGGGCAGTGGAAAAACTATTGTCGCCGCAATAGCGCTTTTAATTACAGCTTTAAACAAAAGGCAAGCTATATTGGCAGTGCCAACCGAACTTTTAGCCGCTCAACATTATACGACATTAACTAATTTGTTTGAGCATTTTGGCATAGAAATAGGCTTATTAACCAGTTCAAAAAAAATTAACAATCAATCCTGCCAAATACTCATAGGCACACATGCTTTACTTTATTCAAAAATTAATTTGCAAAATTTGGCATTAGTAATAATAGACGAACAGCACCGTTTTGGAGTAGAACAGAGGGCAAAATTTCTGCAAACTATAGAAACTTCTAAAACCCCCCACCTTCTTACAATGACTGCAACGCCCATACCTCGTTCTCTTGCCCTTACCATATATGGCGATTTAGATCTAAGCGTAATAGATGAGCTTCCCAAGAAAAGGAAAAAAGTAACTACCTGGCTTGTGCCTTCAAAAAAAAGAGATGGCGCTTATAACTGGATTAAAGAAAAAATTGCAAAAGAGCGCGCGCAGGTTTTTGTTGTTTGTCCGTTAATAGAAGAATCGGAAGCGGAATCAATGAGGAATGTAAAGTCCGCAAAAGAGGAGTATGAAAAACTCAAAAAAATATTTTCGGATTTCTCGGTAGGTTTAGTGCACGGAAAAGTAAAAACAAAAGAAAAGGATAAAATAATGCAGGATTTTAAGGAAAAAAAATACGATATATTGGTTGCCACGCCAGTGGTAGAGGTGGGAATAGATATCCCAAACGCCAGCATAATTATAATTGAAACCGCAGAGCGCTTTGGGCTTGCTTCTTTGCACCAATTAAGGGGACGCGTTGGAAGAAGCGGCATAAAATCTTATTGCCTGCTATTCAGCGATAGCTTTTATGCTTCGCAAAACAGGCTCAAATATATGGCAGAGATACATAATGGGATAAAACTGGCAGAAATAGACCTAAAATTCAGAGGTCCCGGAGATGCGTTCGGAACGCATCAACATGGCATACTAAAATTAAAGGTTGCGGATATATTTAACACAAAGCTTTTGGCAGAATCAAAAGATTACGCCGAAAATTACTACAAAAATTTGGACAAGCACCCAAAACTAAAAAACAAACTGCAACAATCAACAAAAATCTCAGTCTCTCCAAACTAGCTTGCAGTACAATTTGACAGTTAGACTCCCACTACAATATAATTTCTCAGAATGCATTTAAGAATCTCACAAGGCGAAAAAAAGGGGGGAAATCTATTTGTTCCCAACAATATAAAACCGACGAAAAATGTTGTAAAACTTGCGGTGTTCTCTATGCTTGGAGAAACAGTTAGAAACGCCGATTGCCTTGACCTATACGCAGGCAGCGGAGCGCTGGGATTATCGGCCTTAAGTTTGGGCGCCAAAAGCTGCACATTTGTGGATAAAGATATTAGCGCCATAAACCTAATAAAACAAAACGCTAAAAATTTGGATTTTGAAAATAGGATTATTGCCGTGAATACAGAGGCGGAAAAATTCTTAGCATCTTCCCTACCAACAAAATACGACATCGTATTCGCTGACCCGCCATATAAATTGACTGTTGACAATCTCGCGCAAAAATTACTAAATTGTATAAGCGAGAAAGGCGTGATAGTATATCTACACCATAGAGATGCTAAAATAAATCTAGAAGGACTAGAAGTATTTAGGCAAAGAACATACGGTAAGACGGGAGTGAGTATATTAAAAAATGCCAGTACCAAAAAAGAAAACAAGCACATCAAGAAAAAACCGCAGGAGGAAAAATATTAAGCTTTCTATTAAGGCTGTTGTGCAATGCAAAAAATGCAAGGAGGATAAACTGCCCCACACAATTTGCAAAGAGTGCGGTTTTTAGTAAGATATTCTAATTAATATGGACGCAAGGCACGAGGCAAGAAAATTGGCGTTGTCGGTAGTATTTGCATGGGCATTTCTGTCCAAAGATACGCAAGTAGATAAAGCTTTAAGCGTAGAACTTTTAGGAATCAGTGAATTCAACAGCGACATTTACAATAAAATATACAGAAAAACTATGGAACATATTTATGAGATAGACGCGCTAATCCAAGAATCCGCTCCCGAATGGCCCGTGGATAAAATTGCCAAAATTGACTTAGCATGCCTACGGATAGCAATAAGCGAATTGAAATTTGTTAAAGAAGCGCCTATAAAAGTTGTTATTGACGAGGCGATAGAATTATCAAAAGAATTTGGAAGCGATAATTCCGGCAAATTTGTTAATGGTGTGCTTGGAAATATTGCCGCAAAACTATGAAAGAAACTAAACAATTACTTAAAGATTTAAAAAATTTAATATCTAAAGAAACCGGCGTAAGTCGCGAGGAGATAGCCCTAAACTCCCATTTTGAGGAGGACTTAAACATTGACACCTTTGAATTTGCCAACCTCATGATTTCGGTAGAGGAAGTTTTTAATGTAGAAATCAACCCGGAGGATATAGAAAAAATTAAAACCGTGCAGAATCTTCTGCATTTCTTGGAGGATAATTTATGAACATAGGCCTAGCAAAATTAGAAAAGAAGCTAAATATAATCTTTTCAAACAAGGACATTCTCAACAAAGCTTTAACGCACCGCTCATATCTAAACGAACATAAGGATAGCGAAGAATCAAACGAAAGACTTGAATTTTTAGGAGACTCCATTTTGCAATTTTTAACTTCGGAATATCTTTATAAGAACTATTCCTCCCCTGAGGGACTTTTAACTAGCTACCGCGCCGCTGTAGTTAGAACAGAATCCCTTGCGGAAGAATCCGCAAAATTAGGGGTGGGGGAGTTTCTTATGTTGTCCAAAGGCGAAGAAGCCACAGGCGGAAGAACCCGCCCCTATATTTTGGCTAACACCTTTGAAGCGCTTTTAGGAGCGATTTATTTGGACCAAGGTCTTGAAATAAGCCGTAAATTCTTAGAGAAAACCATTTTCCCAAAAATAGCCGGGGTGGTAAAAGAAAAAAAATACAAAGATAGCAAAAGCTCTTTTCAAGAATTAGCCCAAGAAAGAAAAAATGTAACCCCCATTTATAAAATCCTTAAAGAATGGGGTCCTGACCATGACAAAAATTTCAAAGCGGGTGTTTTTATAACAGATTCTATGGAAGGTACTGGCGAAGGCAATAGCAAACAAAAAGCGGAGGAAGCCGCCGCCCAAAACGCCCTAGAGAAGTGGGAAGCCAGAAAGCTTGTATAAAAACCTTTACAGTGTTAAAATCCACATAATGCTAAAAATTAGATTATCAAAATTCGGCAAAAGAAATGCGCCCACTTACAGAATAGTGGTCTCTGAAGCCCGCTCCAAAAGAGACGGGAAGTATCTGGATATTCTAGGTTTTTACAACCCTAAAGATGCCGCTAACAATTTTTCTTATGACAATAATAAATACACTCAATGGCTTAAAAGGGGAGCAAAGCCCACAGAAGCCGTTTTTAATATGGTACAAGGAAAATATATCTTCAAGAAATACGAGCCGAAAAAGGCAGAAAAAAAGGGAAGGGAGCCTGCGGAAAATGAAAACAACTCTTGAAAAAATCATTAAAAATATAGTAAAAAATCCCAGCGATGTAAAGATAACGCAGGAGGATTCAAACAACATAACGAAATTAATAGTGAATGCTAACAAAGAAGATATAGGAACTATCATCGGAAAACAAGGAAGAGTTATTAAAGCAATCAAGGAGCTCGTAAAAGTTAAAGCCATAAAACAGAATAAATATTTTGAAATACAAGTTTCAGAAAAATGAGGGTTTTCATACTCACTTTATTTCCCCAAATAATTGCGCAGGCAACGAGTTTTTCTATCCTAAAACGCGCCCAAGAAAAAAGTGTTTTGGAAATAATCCCCATTAATATCAGAGATTTTACAAAAGATAGGCACAAAATAACGGATCTTCCGCCATACGGAGGAGGGGCGGGAATGGTGCTTAAACCGGAACCTATTTTCCTAGCTGTAGAACATATCCTAAAAAGCTGTAAAATAACTAAAGAAAACTGTGAGATAATACTTTTATCCGCGGGAGGAAAAGTGTTCAATCAAGAAATGGCGCAGAGTTTAGCCCTCAAGAAAAACCTTATTTTAATTGCCGGCCATTACGAAGGTGTAGACGAGAGAGTTGCCCAAAATCTCGCAACACAAGAAATCTCTATTGGAAATTATGTACTCTCAGGAGGTGAGTACCCCGCATTAGTATTAACGGATGCCATCGCCAGGCTAGTACCCAATGTTTTAGAAAATGAAAGCTCATTAAAATCGGAATCTTTCCAAAACAAAAATCTCGTGGAGTATCCGCAATACACTCGCCCACAAGACTATAAAGGATTAAAGGCTCCAAAAGTCCTTCTTTCTGGAAATCACAAGGAAATAGAGCAATGGAGAAAAAGAGAAAGCGAAAAGAAAACCGCCGTTAGAGAATAGGTTCTTCCGCATCAGGCTCAACCAACAAACTTTTAGTTTCATACCTTTTATAGGAACGAAGTTCCTCAAGAATTTTATTGAAGTCCCCACTTCTAAAATCTATAATTTTCTCATTTCCTGAAACTTCCCTCGCTGCCTTCTGCTCCAAATAATATCCCGTAGCGCTCAAGGAACCATTTAGTCTCGTTAAATCTTCTTTGGAAACAGCGCTTAACCGCAAAGACTCAAAATTAACGATTCTCCTTGCATTTTCCAAAAGCTCCAAAAATTTAACAAGTTGGGAATAAGAACCATCTACAGATACCTGAACAAATAAGCCATTTTCCTCCCTCGAATTTATGGGAGTCTCTTCGCTTTTATATCCTTTTGAGGACCCAGTATATTGCAAAGATTTCAAAGTAACGCCAGCTTCTCCCGCAATCTGTTGAATCTGGGAAAGCAAACCTGAAACCTCATCCTTTTCAGGAACTGCTGACACCACAAGAGCAATGTTCTCATCCAAAATCCCCGACATACCGGATATAATCTCCAAATTCCTACGCCTTTCTTCCAGTCCGGTTAAACGCGCCTGCGATGCGGCTATACTTTCCTTCAAAGGCGCTAAACTGCCAAAAGATTTAAACCCAACCAAAAGCAAAATTGCCAATGCAATAATTATAAAACCTACAGGAATTGCGATATCTTTATATTTAGAAATATTTATATTGGATTTACTTACCTTTAATTCCATCTTTTAACGCATCCTTTTTCAAATAAACATTCATAGAAAATTCTATCCGGCTGACTTCCTCCTTTAAATTAACCGAAGTTACCTCAGAATATTCAAAAATAGAATTGCCCATTAAAGAGCTGTTAGATATGTTTTTTACCAATTCCGAAAGCATCGCGTAGGAAGAGGTTATACCGCCAATTGTTGTTTTATCGGAGGACGCGATTGCCACATCGGTAAGATAAACCCCGGAAGGAAGTACCCCGCCAAACTCTCTTAAAAGCGACGAATAATTTAACCGCGAGTTCAGAATTTTTTGCGCAAACACCAATTTCTCCCCAAGCACATACATTTTAGATTCCATAGATTCTAAGGCGGAAATTTTTTGCTCCTCCGTATCAATTTTCACGATTAAATCGCTAAGGGATTTGTCCAAACTAGTTTTATAAACTAAAAGACCCGCCGAAGTCAGAATACTCAAAATCAAAAATCCAAGAGATGTCTTAAACAAGCCTTTTAGCTGTAATTCCAGTTTTTTTTGTTTTTTTAATTCCTCCGGAATTAAATTAATGTCTTGCATTATACATCTTTAAGAACTAAACCCACCGCCGCCGCAAACATAGGCCCTGTGTCATCCAACTCCTTTTCACTAAATTTTCCCCCTATTAGAAGTTTTTTCCAAGGATCTGCTTTTTGGACTTCTAAATTAAGGTACTGCGCCGTATAAATTAAAACCCCGGGAACTGTAGAGGTCCCCCCGCACAAAACAACCCTCTTTACCTTTATAAAATTTTTTCTTGTTTCATAATAGGCAACCGATTTTCTTATCTCATTAAGAATAACATTAAACACCGGTTCAATAGAAGCTTTTATTTTTCCATCCATTTTGGAAGCATCCAGACCATAACTTTTTAAGTACTCTTGGGCCTGCCTTTCCTCCAAATTAAGCTCCTGTGAAATAGCGCGGGATAATGAGTTCCCCCCAGTACCAATGCTTCTGGTGAATCGTATGTAATCTTCAACCAAGATAGATAAATTGGTTACTTCCGAGCCTATATTCACAATTAATGTTGCCGGATAAGATTTCTCGTTGTAAAAAATTGAGCGGGCGATGGACATTGATTCGGGCTCCAACCCAACAGGAGTTAATCCCGCTTTAACAAGTATTTTGACAAATCTTTGAACCAAACCTTTTGGAACGGCAATCAGTAAAACCTCTGTTTTATTTTGATTTGATTCTTCGGAATCCCTTGGCAAAATTTGAAAATTTAAAGTTACATCTTCAATTGAGGTGGGTAAATATTGCTCCGCTTCCCAAAAAACCGCTTTCTCCACCTCTTTTTGGGACATTTTTGGAATTTCTATCACTCTGGTAAAAACATGGGTTTCTGGAAATGACGCTATTATATTATTTGAAGAAAAAGAAGATTCCGCTATAAATTCACGCAACCTTGAAGCCGCTTTATCCGCATCTATATCAGATTCGGAAAGAAGCGACTCCTTAAAAGCGGGCGCAAATGTATAGTTCAAAAGCTCAAAAGTTCCTTTCTCTTTTTTTACCTCTACCCCCTTTATTAAATTCGTTCCAATATCAAGCCCTATAACATTCATGATTTTTATTCAAAAATCTCGCTCCATTTAATACTAGCATTACCAAAAAGGGATGTAAACTCAATTAAATATTTTGGGTCATAAATAAATTCTTCCGAAGGTTCTTCGCTGGCAATCTTAAAAGTGGAGAAACTTCTGTTTAAGTCAACCTTATTAGCCAAAACCCCGCCGAATATCTTTAAAGAGTTGTCCACTATCCCGCCATTATAGGAGGTGTTAAAAGTACCGCCTACAATAAAAAAGCCGTCCAAGAAAGAAACCCATCTGCTTACCAAAACATCCCCTTTAACTACAAAGATTGTGCCGGAGGTATCCTTCATATTAACATCTCGCAAAACTATCAAATCTCCATTAACAAAAAGCACATTTGAGAACTGCCGACTGGCATAGTTTTGCGGAATAGCAAAATAATTTATTTGTAAAGTTTTAGCCGTCTTAAAAACTCCATTTTCCGTGGGCAGTTTATCAATAGTACTGCTTGGGGGGAACTCACCGATTAGAAAATCGTAAGAGTACATCCCCCCGTCAAACTTGTTCTGATAATAGGAAATCAGCCAATTACGGCTTGAGGAAAAGTTGGACAAAGATTTGGACGATATTACCATAGCGTTTGTATTATCCTCTGCTCCTGCCGAAAGCATATCTATTGAACTTAATGATGCAACATCCCCATCTATACTTTTAACCCAAGGACCATTCAAGCATATTTCCTTTGTGGAATCGTTTCCCGCAAAGTCTTCAATCTTAAATCTATTACCCTTGCAAAAAAACCAATTAGAATTGCAGTAATCTATAGAGGGGGACTCCAACCTCCCGCTCAAACCCCCCTCATTAAAATCAACGGTGGCAGACAGCCATTTTCCCGCCTCAAAAATTCCTTTGCAATTTTCGTAGTCGGTAAAATACCCCCATACCAAATCGCTTAACGGAGAGTATTGAAATTGGGAGGAATTCGCATTTAATCCGGAAGCGTTATCTGAAACACTAATTTTAGATATAAAAGTATGGGCGTTTCCAGAATTTTCCGCCTCAAAATTCTGCCAATTTGTGGGAGCTATGGTATCTATCTTAAAATCTGCGGTTTTAGTAGTCTCTATGTTTCCGGCAAAATCCACCGAGTAAAAGGATAGCGTATTTTCTCCATTGTCAGACACCGTAAATTCCGCTTTAGGCTGTTCCGAGGCATAGGCCGCATACACCCCGTCAAAATACACCGCGCCTACCCCTTGCAAAATGAGTTCAAAATAAAGCCCATAAGCAGAGTCGGAAGAGATAATAACATCTTTTGAATCATATAGCCAATCATAAGTTCCGTTGTGGACAGACGAGGTGTACAAAAGTTTGCTTCCTTCCGCAGTAAGAATATAAATTTTGTAAAATGCGCCATCTCCCATAATATTACTGCCTTTAAGCCAAGCGCCTAACGAAACGGTTTTCCACGGTGAAACCACAACATAATTGCTCTTATTAGTAAAAAAGGATGTGCCGTTTTCTAAAGAATTTATTTTAACGGAATAATCTCCAATTTTGGCAAATTCATTCGTCCGTTCTCCTGTGGAATTGTTAAATGATGAAAAACTCCACCCTTCCGTTCCAGTCTCAAAGGAAGAGTTTATAACCATATTAAGCGTTTGGGAAAATGTTTTTTTTGTCCATAAATTATCATTAAGTTTCCAATTTATCTCTTTAACGCCTGACTCCAAATCAACCGCGTTCAAAGCTATATCCACAGGAACAGTGTACCAGCCATTCTCACCATTGGGATATGCGGGGCTAAGCAAGGGGGATGTTGTTGGAGGAGTTATATCCCCATCTGCAAAAACTACAGAGGAGAACAAAAAAAAGCAAAGAGCCAAAAATAACACTAATGGACAGTTTGTATTCACCCTTTAATATTAACCCCATTACTGCAATTTTTCAATTGCCACTAGATTCATTGATAATTAGGGATTACTACTTACTCAAAGGTTCGGTTTCAGACGCTGAGAAAATGCTGTAATCAAATATGGCAGGGAGCTGTGCATTGGTTCTTATAACTTGAACTTTTCTCTGCGCAGTTCCCGCAGAACCTATAGACTCAATTAAATAGCCCTGCGACTGGCTAACACTGCCGAATTTAACCACAACTTTTGTATCGGCATAAAGGGGTCTAATACGGGCGATTTTGTAACCGCTGATATTAAAAGACTCCGTTCCACAGGGAAGGTCCTCGCCGCCATTGGAGGAACCATCCTCAAAATTATTATCGTATAGTTCCTCGCAATTATACGCGTATTTTTCAACCGAGTAGGGAGGGGAAGACCCTTTTATGAATGTGATTTCTAAAGCGGCGGAATCGTCACTGCCAAAATAAATGCTCAAACTTCCGTTGTAGCCGTCTAAGTTAACTTCTTGAGAATCATCTTGTTTAACAAGGGGATAAGTTAAAACCTCTCCGGAAAATTCGGAGATGGTGTACTCATAACTGCAAATATCCACATTGTCCGAATCTTTCAAAACAGCATTGTATGTTCCAAAAGAGCTTTTTTCCAGCTCATTTATTTTATTTAAGCCATCCTCCGCCCCGGATTCCGCGCAATGCAAAGCTTGGTCTCCTTGCGCTGTATAGGCGGCCATTCTGATATTGGATATGGCGCGGTTGGACGCGGCAACTCCCACTGCAAGAGACACCACCATAACCAAAACAACCACCACTAATGTAGCCTGACCTTTATTCCTATTATTTAGAATACACGAAAAAAGTTTGTTCATAATACCCCCATTAATTGTAACCCCAAAAATATATGTTGTAAATTACTTTAATCCCCATAATTTCCTCTTAATGTTACCGTGGTGTTAAACTCCGCCTTTGCTGTAACTGGGCTTTGGCAGGCCTGTGTTACATCAAAAATCGTTGTAATAACCGGAGGGGTGTTATCCGGATTATAAATAGTAAAAATAGCGCCGCCATTCTTTTTTATTACATTAACACCGCTGTTGACATCCGTACTAGTTATAGAAACACCATCAACCTCAATTTTTCCGTTGGGACAACTTCCTCCCGTTCCGCCTTCCACAAATTGTATTGTGGCAGTTACCCCTTGGGAACTTGTAATCTTAATATAGTCGGATGAGACACTTTCCCCTTCGGGAATTTCCACAAACTGCCCCCCGCCTTCGTATCTTATAACAGAAGCGTCTCTCAAATTATTTTCAAGAAAGGTTGACGACACCGAACCGTTTTGTTCCACCGTACCCAAAATCTGGGCTTTTTTATAGGCTCTAATAACGGTAAGCAGGATATCCCCACCCACTGCCGCCACAATGGATATGACTCCAACCACTATTAAAAGTTCTATCAAGGTTACACCTTTTTTTGAAGCAAGCATACCATTACCTCCAGTTGGTTAAAACCCCCGACATTGAAACCTTTCGTTCAGAAGTTCCCTCCGTCCACTTAACGGTAACGCGGACATTCTTTTTATCCGCGCCCACATCCTCAACTGTCATAGACCTTTTATAAATTACATTTGTTCGCGGGGTTATAGATTCATACGGATTACTGGTCATCTCCAAAAAAGCGCAAGTTGTAGGGGAATCGCTAATAATATAAGTGTTACCCAATCCACTGGGAACTAAACAGCCGCTATCAAAACCTCCCATATCCCGCTCCAATCTAAAAGCCTCCATTCCGGCATTTGCCAATTTTACCGCTTCGCTTCTTCTTAGAGCAGATTGAGCGTAAAGCATGGATATGGTGGCAAGCGAAACCAACGCATAAATAACAATAACGGCAATCGCCACCGCCAAAACAACCTCTATTAGAGTCTGTCCTTTGTCATTTGTGTACATTCTCAAATTCAAAGCTCAAAATTCAAATTTATAAAACTTTTGAATTTTATCATTTGAATTTTATTCTACACTACCCTGAGCATTCACAACAATTGTTTTGTCCGCATTTTTCCCATCCGCCACAACTATAGAAATACTTCCTTCCGCGGGTTTTGCGGTATTTTTCAAAAACACCACTTGGAAAGAATTGGAGCATTTTACATATACACCAAAGGTTAAAAGTTTTTGGATACCAGGATATATTTCAGACAAAGGGTCGGAAGCGTTGTTGGGCTGGCCCAGAATGTAGCTAACAGCCTTTCCGCCTGCGCAATTAAAACGGATGCCCCAGTAACCGTTATCCCCCGAAACAATACCTGAGAGAGATTTAGCCTGAACAATTCGCAGATCGGATTTAATATTTTCAAAATTCTGAGTTAATGTTTGATTGCTTCCTGTTGTAGCAAAAATAGGCAGAGCAATAGCGGTTAGAATAACTATTACCGAAACACTTATTAAAAGCTCCACCAAAGTAAATCCCTTATAAGGCATAGGTTAAAAATCAAAAGTTAAAAATCAAATTTATTTTTAACTTTTAACTTTAGTTACGGCAAAATACTCATATCATTTCCCACTTCAAATCTCTCCGCATTATTGCCGCCATCCGCTTGAGATTTTTCCTTGTAATATTCTAAATAGCAATCAAGTTCATAGGCATTTTCAGACCTTTTGTATCTATACACCAAAAAATCCTCGTTTTTGGGATCCGTAGAAAGGCGGGAGATATATTTAGACATATCACCCACTATCCAACCGGAAGAGGCGCTTTGCAAAGGTCCTGTTTGGTCTTGAGGCAGAGAACTGCTTACCCGCATAATCGCCGCTGAGTCAGGATAAACTCCATTATCAATATTATACCGCTCAAAGGCGTTCGTCAAAAAAGCTAAATCGGATAATCTTTTTGAATCGCGGGAGCGGGCAAAAATATCGGCAGGGTTAAGAGCCACTAAAGACAACGAAGCTATCATTGAAACCAGCGCTACAACAACAATCAGCTCAACAAGCGTAAACCCTTTTAGCAGGGGTCTGACCCCTATAACTTTCTCCATTTTTAAACATTAAAACGGATTCTGCGCGCAATATGCCTCCGTTACCGCTATCCCCCCGCAAGGACTTGCGCCGCTTGGGACATAGGCAGAATTGCTATCCTCAACTTTTGCGCATAGAATAAAATTATTGGCATCAATACTTGCGTAGCAGTACTGAACCCAACTGGCGCCACCTGCAATAAGAGGGTCCTGCGGAACAAGTTTTAGATAATTAGCCCAGACTCCGCCAAAGGGAATAGTTCCAGTCGCGGGATAGATATTGTTTTCGGCGTAATAGTTTTCAATAGCGCCTTTTATAACAGCAATATCGTTTTTGCGAACGCCGTCCCTTGCCCTGCCGCGAACTTTATTGGGGTTTATAACCGCAATTGCCACCCCGGCAAGTATTCCTATAATAGAAACCACAATAAGCAGTTCCACCAATGTAAACGCTTCCTTATCCATAAATGTTATTGAACAATAGCGCAGGTTCCACTCAATGTTGGTTTAAACGATGTCCTATCGCAATAAATAGTGCATGACCCTAACACTCCCTGCCAACGGTTGTTTGTATAACGGTATACGGCCTTCACAGGGACAACTGGATTTGGTACATTTATGCCAGCCAAAGCCGCTGTATTGCATTCCGCCAAATTACCCGTGGGGGACGCGTTCAAACAGGCCGCCCATGCCTGACACATCTTCGCAACATTAGCTCTTAATACCGCCTCGTTAGCTTTTGTCCTTTGTCTCGTGGGGTTTATTACAGCTATAACGATTCCTGCTAAAATCCCGATTATGGCAATAACAATAAGAAGTTCAATTAATGTAAAGCCTCCGTCCTTTCCGCCTTCTTTTTTACAATAAGTGGACAAACCCAACTTATCTTTCATAGATTTTAGGAAAGTAACAATTTTTTCTTTGTTCATTATCTCACCCGCTCTCTACAAAAACTTTAAGTACCAGCTAACAATACCCTCTCCAAAAAGAAGCCCTAGAACCGCCCCAAAAACCAAAAATGGACCAAAAGGAACTGTTTGCTTTATCGTTTTTTTCCTTAATAATATAAGTATGAGACTAACCAAAGCGCCTGTCAAGAAGGATAAGAAAAAGGCGGGAATTATTTTCGGAAAGCCTAGAATAAGCCCCATCAAAAACGCAAATTTTACATCTCCGCCGCCTATACCGCGCCCGCGGGTTATAAACGCCAAAAAATAAAAAAACAAAAACAAAATAACTGCGCATAACAAACTTAAAAAAACTTCCTTTAGCTCCCTAACAAATAAACTATTTAAAAACCCCGCTTTAATTAAATATTTTCCAAAAGCGTCTCCTCTTAAACTCGTGTAGTAGAAATACAAAATACCCGCCTTTGAAAAAACGGTGTAAAAACCCCAAATAAAAACCCCTGCCAAAACAAGCTTGTCTTCAATAACCCCATATTTTAAGTCCATAAAAAACACCGCCAAAAGCACACTAAATATTGCTAAATAGTACAATTTCTCCACTATACCCACACCTCCTATACCCCCGTCTATACTCATAACCAAAATAAACATTACCCCTGCTAAAATTTCAACTAAAGGCAGTGTTTTATCAATTTTCTTTTTGCAATACCTGCACTTTCCTCCTAATAAAACAAATGAAACAATCGGCAGTAAATCTCTGAAAGAGAGGGGGGTTTTGCAAAAGGGACAAATTGAGCGTGATTTTATAAGTTTTTGGCGCTTGGGAAAACGGTCAATAACCACATTCAAAAACGAACCTGCGCATGCGCCTATTAAGAATATGTAGAGATAAATAAAAAAAGTCATAACTTACACTAGACCCAAGAAAGGCAGTATTTTCTTTAGGGGACCCTAACCCCCCGCCATATTCCAGCTAACCAACAAAGGCGGAGGGTAGAATCTCATAAAACCTTCCAAACAAATTAAAACAAATCAAGCCCTGGATCTGTTCCAACCTCATAATGCACAGCGGACTCACCGCCATCCGTAGTCATTTTAGAAGTATACTTTAGCGACTGCAATTGGCATCGCAACACATACCCATTGGCATCCGCTTTGTACTCATACGCCAACAGACCTCCGATGTGTTCAGGATCTCGCGGTAAAACCGCTAGATACTTCCCAAGCCCTATTTTGTTGGCGGGAACAGTGTACGACACCCAACCAGTGCCATCCACGGCTATGGTACCTGTAAGAGAACTGCCTTGCGCAGCAACCAATGTGTATTCCTCATCGGCGATTGCCAATGTTATAGCCTTATTTAAGGTGTCCATATCCGAAAGCCTTGCGGCGTCTCGCGATTCCGACATTATTTTAGCAGGATTAATAGCCACCAAAACCACTCCCGCTAAAACTGCCACAATAGCAATAACTACCAATAACTCTACTAATGTAAAACCTTTTCTATTTAATTGCATTCCTTCTTTCACCCCCTTTTAATGGTCTCTAGCCGCTGGTCTATGGTTACAAATTTCCATAACACAAAATCAGCTGGCAGATGCTAAACACTAGATATTCGTAATTACTCCGGCATGCATATACAGTTTCCGACTGCGCCCTTCGTCCCCAATGTTCCATCGCAAGCGGATGTAAAAGACGCGACCGCCTTAGAAGTTGCGGATTCCGGAAGGAAACAAACATGCACCAAACTGGCGGTATCCTGCGTTACATACAACAACCCAAGATTAGTTCTTCTCTGAAATTCAGGCTTTACTTCATTTTTTGCCGCTAACTCAGCTACTCCAGCACCTGCCGCATTAGCTAGTACATGGGTTGGCACTGCCGCCCCCCACGGATAAGCTTGAAATGTGGTGTAATACCTTTCGTAAGCATTCAAAAGCTCCGCAGAATCGCTCCTTTTACCCGCGTCATTCGCTTTTCTAATCTGTTCTATCGGGTTAATTGCAGAGAGTATCGCTACCGCTAAAATACCCAAAATAACAATAACTATTAAAAGCTCAATAAGCGTAAAACCTTTTCTATTTAATTGCATTCCTTCTTTCACCCCCTTTTAATGGTCTCTGGTCGCTAGTGGAGCAGAGACTGCCAACTAGAACGAACTCGTAAGCTTATAAATAGGCGTTATTATTGATAAAATTAAAACTCCCACCATTAAACCCAAAACCATCATAATTAAAGGCTCTAAAGCTACCGATAAATTTTTGAGTTTTCTGTCCACCTCGTTCTCAAAATACAAAGAAAGTTTTCCCAAAACCTCATCCATTTTTCCGGTTTCCTGACCCACATTAATCATTTGAGAGACAATAGGAGGGAAAATTGCGTTTAAGGCAATGGTTTCAGAGAGAGGGGTGCCCTTTTCAACTTTTTGGGCGGAAGCCTTTATAGCATCAATGTACAGAACATTGCTTACAGCTTTTGAAGAGATATTTAATGATTCAACAATGGGAACACCCGCGCTAATAAGAAGACTCAAAGTTCGGGCAAACTCGGTAAGTTCTTTCTCTTTATTTATTTTACCAAATATAGGCAGGCGCAAACTCATTTTAGCAAGCTGATATTTCCCAGCTTTAGATTTCTTATAATAATTAAACCCTAAACTTATTAAAATTGCAATAAGAATAACCAAATACCATTTGGTAATAAAAAAATCCGAAAGCCCTATCATTATTTTGGTAGGCAAGGGAAGCTCTATATTAAGACTGGAATACATAGAAGTAAGTTTGGGAACAACAAAAACTATAATGAGAATAAAAACCCCAACCATTGCAACAGAAATAATCGCCGGATAAATTAAAGCGCCCTTAACTTTAGCCCTAAAATCTCTTTGCTTTTCCAAAGTATCCGCAAGCCTTGTTAAAACGACATCCAAATTGCCAGAAGCCTCGCCCGCTTTAACTAAACTTAAATAAGTCGGGGGAAAAACAGCCTCAAATTTAGACAAAGCCTCCGAAAAAGAAACGCCGACCTCAACATTTTTAGAAATCTCACTTACAATTTCTTTAAATAAACCGGGCTTCAACTGCGAGGTAAAAAGCGCCAGCGATTGGGACAAGGTTAACCCCGAAGAAAGCATCGTGGAAATCTGAAGGGTAAAATTAACCCTATCATTAAGCGAAACCTTTTTTAGAAAACTTAAAAATCTCCCCACTCCTTTATTCTTTTCATCTTTGGCAAGGGAAATAACCAAAAACCCTTTCTCCTTCAGAAGCAGCACAGCAGTTTTCTCGTTAAGAGACTCCACATTACCCGTTACCGTTTTGCTTCTCTCATCCTTTGCCACATAACTGTAGCGCATATTTATTTAATCAATCTAACTAAAATATCCGGTTTCAAAGTTTTTGATTTAGCTTCTTCAAGAGATATTTTTCCTTCGTTCACAAGATTGGCAAGAGAGCGCTCCAGCGAAATCATTCCTAAATCTAAACTTGTGGCTATTATGTTATCAATTTGATGTCCTTTTCCTTCCCGTATAACATTTTTAACCGCATTGGTAGTTAGGAGTACCTCAACCGCCGGAAACCTGCCCCCACCCAAAGCGGCAACCAACCGCTGGCACACCACCGCCTCCAAAACACTTGCCAACTGCACTCTAACTTGCTGCTGCTGATGCTCAGGAAACACATCAATAATTCTATCTATACTTTGGGCGGCGGAATTGGTATGCAGGGTAGCAAAAACCAAATGCCCCGTTTCCGAAATTGTTAACGCGGCGGAAATAGTTTCATAATCGCGCATTTCTCCAATAAGGACTACATCCGGGTCCTCCCTTAAAATGGAGCGCAAGGCTATCTCCCACGAATGCGTATCCACATACATTTCCCTTTGCTCAACTAAACTTCTTTTATGCGGAAAAACATATTCAATAGGGTCCTCTATGGTTACAATATGCGCATTTCTATTCTCATTAATATAATTGAGCATTGCCGCTATAGTGGTAGATTTTCCTTGCCCAGCTGCCCCAGTAATAAGAACAAATCCTTGAGGCAGTTTGCAAAATTCGTACAACACCTTCGGCAGATGAATATCGTCAAGTTTGGGGATTTTAAAAGGGATATTTCTTAAAGCCGCCGCAGGATACCCTTTCTGAAAATAAGCGTTAACTCTAAAACGGGCTTTCTGCCCAAGCGAAAAAGAAAAATCAATCTCCTTATTCACAAAAAAAAGCTCTTTTTGCTCTTTGTTCAAAAGCCCAAAAACCAAATCTTCCAAGTCCTCAGAGGTTAAAGCGGAAACTCCAACAAGAGGAGAGAGTTTGCCATTTATCCTTAGTGTGGGGGGCGCGCCAATGGTTAAATGCAAATCCGATGCATTGCTATTTATTACTTTTTCTAACAAATTCTTTATTTCCATTATTCTTTAGCCACTCTCAAAGCTTCCTCTATAGTGGTAACCCCTTCCAACGCTTTAAGATAACCGTCCTGCAAAAGGGTTACCATACCTTCTTCAATAGAATTTTTTTCAATTTCGCTCTCCGGCCTTCTTTCCAAAGTTAGTTTAGCAATTTTAGCGCCAACCGGCATCACCTCAAAAATTCCAATTCTTCCGGAATATCCCTGCTCGCCACATTTATCACAGCCTCTTCCTCTATACAAATACATTTTTTCACTGGAACTTTTAGGATTAAACAAAGCGGCAAGATTCTTTTTAATATCTAAAGCCACCTCTTTTGGAGCTTCATATTTCTCCTTGCAGAACGAGCAAATCTTTCTAACAAGCCTCTGCGCCAAAACTAGATTAAGGGTGGATGCCAGCAAAAAATTTTCCGCGCCCATATCAATAAGCCGGGGGATTGCTCCTGCCGCGGAATTGGTGTGCAAAGTGGATAAAACTAAATGCCCGGTTAAAGCGGCGTTTATGGCAAGGCTTGCCGTTTCGCTATCACGGATTTCCCCAACCATTATAATATTGGGGTCCTGCCTTAAAATAGAGCGCAGACCAGAGGCAAACGAAAGTCCCGCTGTAGTATTTATCTGAACTTGATTAACTCCAGGCACCCTAATTTCAACCGGGTCCTCCAATGTAATAATGTTAACTCGTATAGTATTTAGTTTATTTAAAGCTGTCGCCAAGGTAACTGTTTTACCGCTGCCCGTTGGGCCTGTAACCAAAATAATGCCGTTGGGTTTTAACAACGCTTCCTCAAAATGCTTAAGCGCCAATCCCCCAAGCCCTAAATCCTTAAAAGTTAAAACCTGCCCCTGCTCTTTTAAGAGCCTTATAACTATTTTTTCTCCAAAAACCGTGGGCAGGGAAGAAACGCGCAAATCCGTTTTTGTTTCTCCAACTTCCACTTTGAACCTGCCATCTTGAGGTTTTCTTTTTTCATCAATTTTCAAACCAGACAAAATCTTTATACGCGCTATAACAGATTCCGTAACTTTTTTCGGCAAAGTCAACCTTTCCTGCAAAACACCGTCAATTCGGTAGCGAACGCGAGTTTTCTCCTCCTGCGGTTCAATATGCACATCCGAAGCGCGCGCCTTTACAGCATACTCCAAAATAGTATTGACCACACGGGCAACAGGAGCGTCTCTAATAACATCGCCTGCTTTTTTTATATCGGCTATGGATTCCTCTATTTTGTTGGTGCCTTCAAATTCCTCTAAAGCCTCAAAAACATCTTCCCGAATACTTTTTCCGTATTGTTCCTCGGTAACTTTGGAAATAGCGCCGGGGTCGGAAATAAAAGTTTTAACGGAGAGTTTAGTTCTTCTTTCTAGGAACTCAACAATTTGGAGGTCTAAGGGATCCGCCATCGCCACATACAGAAAGTTGTTTTTTTTGTCAAAGGGAATCAGTTTATAATTTTTTGCCACATTTTCTGGAACAAACTCCAGTATATCGGATTTAATGGCTTGGTCCCTTAAATCGTAAAAGGGAACATCATATAAGATGCCCCTAGCTTTGGCTAATTCCTCGGATGTGACATATTTTCGTTCGTTGACAATCTCCT
Organism: candidate division WWE3 bacterium CG23_combo_of_CG06-09_8_20_14_all_40_14; assembly: GCA_002770755.1. Classification (GTDB taxonomy): domain Bacteria; phylum Patescibacteriota; class WWE3; order CG2-30-40-12; family CG2-30-40-12; genus CG2-30-40-12. The sequence goes on along the minus strand of PCQY01000018.1, from coordinate 15,112 downwards.
CAGAATTTTTGCCGGTGTTTAGGCTTTCTAATTTTATAGCGGAAACTTGGTCTTCTGTTAAAAGTTTTTGGTCGTAAAGTACATCTTCAAGGTATTTTTGTTTTTGCAGTTTCATAAGGGCAGATAAAAACCTGTACTGCAATCTATTTTAAATTATAGAGAGCTAAAGTCAATAAGCAATGACATTTATCTGGCTGGCGGATTTGAGTTTTAACATTTATAATAAGTTTATGCACTCAATTTTAATTTTTGGCGGCAAGAAAATTGACCGAGAGCGGGAAATCCTCCGCGCTATACCTCCTAGCCCCTCAAATCACCCAGATATAAAAGTAATAAGTCCCGCTCTTAGAAAGGGCATCGGTATAAATGAGGCACGGGGGATTAAAAGTTTTTTACAAACAAAACCGCTCAAAATGCGGGGGAAAGTTGTTATAATAAGAAACGCTGAAACGCTTACTCTACAAGCTCAAAACGCTTTGTTGAAAACATTGGAAGAGCCTCCCGCAAATTCAAAAATAATTATTGAAACAAGAAACGAGAATAGGTTACTGCCTACAATAATATCCCGCTGCAAAAGAGTAAATTTAGGAAACAAGAACCTTGTGGACGAAAATTCTCCTGAACACAACGAGCAGGTTAAACTGTTCGTGGAGCTTTTAGAAGAGGGCAGGGGACAGAGACTAGATTTTATAGAAAAAAATAAGCAAAAAATTGCCAGCAAGGAATACGCAATGAATTTATTGGATATATGGGTTTCGGTTTTACGAGATAGACTGCTTCTAAATATGGATAATAATTCTGCTATTCTAAATAAGCAAAACAAGGAGATTTTGAAAAAATTAAATTTGGACAAATTAAATTTGGACACAAAGAAAATAGTAAGTCTCATAGAATTCTCACAGGAGTTAAAAGAGACCATACAAAATACCAACGGCTCGTCTCGCCTTGCTTTGGAATTATTTCTTTTGGAAGCTGGTTCTTTTGTTTTCCCCCCTTGAGATAAAGTAACCGGGATTGTACACACGATTGTACACACCGGGTGTGTGCACATTTTAAATTCCCCATTGAGGGGAATGTCTCATTTTGATAAAATACCTTCGTATGGAAGAAAAAAACCCTGCAGACCAATATAACGCCGAGCAAATTCAAGTGCTGGAAGGGCTGGAGCCGGTAAAAAAAAGACCCGGTATGTACATTGGCTCAACCGACCAAACCGGCCTGCATCATCTGGTTACAGAAATAGTTAATAACGCCGTGGACGAGGCGCTGGCTGAATTTGCGAGCGCCATAACTATTATCTTTCACAAAGAGAACTTTACTACCGTTATAGACAATGGACGAGGCATTCCAACCGACATAAAAGAAGGCTACGGTATTTCCGCTTTGGAACTTGTTATGACCAAACTTCACGCAGGGGGAAAATTCGGAAGCGGGGGCTACAAAATTTCTGGGGGCCTGCACGGCGTTGGCTCCTCTGTGGTAAACGCCTTGTCCGACTGGATGGGCATAATAGTAAAAAGAAACAACAGCTTCTTCGTTCAAGAATACCACTTAGGAATTCCTAAATATAAAGTTTCGGAGCATAAAAACTTAAACGAGATAAAGCTGGAGTACCCTTATCCAATTGCCGCAGTCCAAGCGCTGAAAGATGAAAAAAGCGGAACTGTGGTTTCCTTTAAGCCAAGCCCCCAAATTTTTGGCAATTGCAAAATAAACCCTAAAACTTTAACCGAGCAGTTTAGAGAATATGGGTACTTAACTGCTAAGCTCCGATTTGACATAGAGGACGAGATAGGAAACACAAAAAATATTTTCTATTTTGAAGGAGGAATTAAATCTTTTGTAAGAGAATTAAACCGGCGAAAAAAAGTTCTAAACGAGATAGTTTTCTACACCCACAAAAAGTATGAAGATATAGATATTGAATGCGCTTTACAATATAACGATTCCTTCTCCGAAAATACGCTCTGCTTTGCCAATAACATTAAAAACCCCGACGGCGGAGCTCACTTAACCGGCTTTCGCTCCGCTTTAACCCGAACAATAAACGACTACATAAAAAAGAACAACTTAATAAAAGATAAAAATTTCTCGCTTAACGGCGAGGACTTAAAAGAGGGTCTAACCGCTGTAATTTCGGTGAAACTTGATTCCCAAAAACTTCAATTTGAGGGTCAAACTAAAGGAAAACTGGGCAATTCCGAAGCTAGGATAGCGGTGGAGACTGTGGTCAAAGAAGCGTTAGATTTATACTTGGAGGAAAATCCAAAAGAGGCCGAGCAGATTATTTCTAAAATTTTTCTTGCGGCAAAAGCAAGGCTGGCGGCGCGGGCGGCAAGGGACGCGGTAGTTAGAAAAGGCGCCTTGGAAGGAACTACTTTGCCCGGGAAACTTGCGGACTGCAGGGAAAAAGACCCTTCTAAATCCGAGCTTTTCATAGTGGAAGGAGACAGCGCAGGCGGACCCGCAAAACAGGGAAGAAACAGAGAAACCCAAGCTATCCTGCCCTTATTTGGAAAAATTTTAAATACCGAAAGAGCGCGGCTTGACAAAATTGTTAAATCAGATAAACTTAAAACCCTAATTGTGGCTTTGGGCGGAGGAATTTCGGACCAATTTAATATTGAAAAGGTAAGGTACCACAAAATAATTATAATGGCGGATGCCGATATTGACGGCGCGCATATCAGAACACTATATCTAACTTTCTTTTTTAGGCACCTTAAAAACATCATAGAGCAAGGGTTTTTGTATGTGGCAGTGCCTCCGCTTTACAAAGCTTCGTGGGGCAAAGAGAGAAAATATCTTTTAGATGAAGCGGAAAAAGAAGATTTCCTAAAGAATTTTTCTAACAAAAATGTTAATATACAAAGGTTCAAAGGTTTAGGAGAAATGAATCCCGATGAATTGTGGGATACCACAATGAATCCGGAAACAAGGGTGCTGAAAAAAGTACTAATAAACGACGCGCAGAAGGCGGACGAGGTTTTTGAAACTTTAATGGGAGAGGAGGTAGAGCCAAGAAAAAGATTCATCCAAACTCATGCTAAACAAGCTGAGTTGGATATCTAGCAAAAAACCATAAATCCGAATAAAGATGCATAATCTAAATTTATTGTTACCAATTTTAATATCTTTACCGGCAATTATCGCCATAGGGTATAGTTATTTCCTTTACAAGAGCATCTTAAAATTGCCAAACGGAACTCCCAAAATGAGGGAAATAGCGCAAGCAATTGAACTTGGCGCAAATGCTTACTTTAAGGCTCAATATAAAGTTATAGGCATTGTAGCTTTGGCGCTTTTCGGGGTGCTGTTTTTATCTTTGGGGTATTTAACAGCGCTGGGGTTTTTACTGGGAGCGGTAGCTTCTGGACTGGCGGGTTTTCTAGGCATGACCGCCGCTGTAAAAACCAATGTTAGAACAGCGGAAATGGCAAAACAGGGCTTAGGAAAGGCTTTAACGGTGGCTTTTAAGGGCGGGGCGGTAACGGGTCTTTTAGTTGCTGGATTGGGCCTTTTATCGGTAACCGCATTTTATTTTCTCACCAAAAGTTTAGCAGGGCTGGTGGGCTTAGGTTTTGGAGGAAGTCTCATTTCGGCTTTTGCCAGAGTAGGGGGCGGAATTTTTACCAAGGCGGCGGATGTGGGAGCCGACCTTGTGGGAAAAGTAGAGCAGAAAATTCCAGAGGATGACCCGCGAAATCCCGCCGTTATAGCGGACAATGTAGGAGACAATGTAGGCGATTGCGCCGGGATGGCGGCTGACCTTTTTGAGACTTACGCCATTACTCTAGTATCTGCCATAATTTTAGGAACACTGGCTTTAAGAAATTTTAGGGGGGCAAACAATCTTAATATGGAAATTGCGGTAATTTATCCTTTAGTTCTTGGCGCGGTATCCCTTTTGGCATCTATTATTGGAACTTTCTTTGTAAAACTGGGCAAAGACAAGTCTATAATGAAAGCTTTATATAAAGGCTTAATAGCTTCCGGAATAATCTCTGCAATTTTATATTATCCGGTTACTGCTATTATGCTAAAAGGCATAGATACTTTTTCCTTGTATTTAACCTCTATAATAGGACTTGCCGTTACGGCGCTTATAATTGTAATAACAGAATATTACACTTCAAAAGATTTCAAGCCTGTAAAAAATATTGCCAAGGCATCCGAAAGCGGGCACGGCACCAATGTAATAGCGGGTCTTGCGGTTTCTATGAGAGCAACTTTTGCGCCTGTTCTTGTAATTACTGCCGCAATTCTAACATCATATTCACTGGCGGGGTTATACGGCATAGCCACCGCCGGAATAAGTATGTTGTCGGTAGCGGGGATAATAATTGCGGTGGATGCGTTTGGGCCAATTACCGATAATGCGGGGGGGATAGCGGAAATGAGCAAACTTTCAAACAAAGTTAGGGAAGTAACCGATGCATTAGACGCGGTGGGCAATACCACAAAAGCTGTAACTAAAGGGTACGCCATAGGTTCGGCAGGGCTTGCCACGGTGGTTTTGTTTGCAAGTTTTACGGAGGAATTGCAGAACATAGGAAGAATTATAAAATTTGACCTTTCGGACCCTACAGTTATTGCCGGACTTTTTATAGGGGGCTCTCTGCCTTATTTATTTGCGTCCTTTTCTATGGAAGCTGTGTCCAAAGCCGCTGGAAGCGTTGTTAGCGAGGTGAGAAGACAGTTTAAGGAGATTAAAGGTCTTATGGAGGGAACCGCCAAACCCGATTATGCCAAAACAGTAGATATTGTTACCAAAGCGGCGCTTAAAGAGATGGTTATTCCAGTTTTAATTCCGGTTTTAGCGCCTATATTAGTTGGTAGAATTTTAGGGGCCACTGCCGTCGGGGGGTTACTTGTAGGCGCCATAGTTACGGGAATTTTTGTGGGCATATCTATGACCACTGGCGGAGCGGCGTGGGATAATGCTAAAAAGTACATAGAAACGGGAAAATTCGGGGGGAAGGGAAGTTTCGCCCACCAAGCCGCTGTTACAGGAGACACTGTGGGAGATCCTTATAAAGATACGGCGGGTCCTTCAATAAACCCGATGATAAAAATAATAAATATCGTAGCGCTTTTAATTGTAGGAACGGTAATATAATAAAAAATGGAGAATATAACTCTAGCTCAACCGGAACCGGAAAATACTGATAATAAAAAGGCTATTTTATCCACTCCAATTACAGAAGAAATGCAAAGAGCGTATTTAGACTATGCTATGTCTGTAATTGTTTCCCGCGCTTTGCCCGATGTTAGGGACGGGTTAAAGCCTGTTCAGCGAAGAATAATTTACGCTATGACCGAGCAGGGTATGACTGCTAATGCCCGTCACCAAAAATGCGCCGCGGTAATTGGGGAAGTACTAAAAAAGTATCACCCTCACGGAGATGTTTCGGTATATGATGCCTTAGCAAGAATGGCGCAGGATTTTACATTAAGATACCCATTAATAGACGGGCAGGGTAATTTTGGGTCGGTGGACGGCGACCCGCCAGCGGCAATGCGGTATACAGAATGCCGCCTTTCAAAAATTGCCGGGGAGCTTGTATGCGACATAGAAAAAGAGACCGTTCCTTTTACGGCTAATTATTCCGGGGACTATTATGAACCCATTCTTCTGCCAACAAAAATCCCCAATCTTTTATTAAACGGAGCATCCGGCATAGCCGTAGGAATGGCAACCAACATTGCGCCCCACAATTTGGGGGAAGTGGTTGATGGACTTTTGCACCTTTTGGAAACCGCCGAGAGTATTGAATTTAATAAATTTTCCTCCAAAGCCTCAATTGAGGATATTTTAAATTTTATTAAATGTCCTGATTTTCCAACAGGAGGAATTATTTACAATCAGAAGGACATAATTCAAACTTACGCTACAGGGCGGGGAAGAATAATGACAAGAGCCAAAGTTGAAATAGAAGAAAAAGACGGGAAATATGTAATTGCGGTTACCGAACTGCCTTATCAGGTGAACAAATCCGCCTTAATAGCAAAAGTAGCGGAGCTTGTTAAGGAGAAAAAAATAGACGGAATAAACGATCTGCGGGACGAGTCGGATATATCGGGTATGAGGATTGCCATTGGAGTTAGAAAAGATACGAAACCTCAAAGAATACTAAATTTGTTGTACAAACATACGGAACTTCAAAAAGCTTTTAATTCAAATATGGTGTCGTTAATAAACAACGAGCCAAAACTTATGAATTTAAAAACTATGCTGGAGGAATTCCTGAGGCACAGACAAGTGGTTATAACAAAAAGGACAGAGTTCTTACTCAAAAAGGCGCAGGAAAGGGAGCATATTCTGCAAGGTTTAAAGATAGCGCTTGACCATATTGAGGATGTTATAAAAACAATCCGCCAATCAAGGGATGCCGAAACAGCAAAGACCGCGTTGATGGAAAAATTTAAGCTCACCGACATTCAGGCGCAGGCTATTTTGGATATGCAATTAAGAAAGCTGGCGGCGCTTGAGAGAAAAAAGATAGAGGATGAGTTAAAGGAGATTGTGCAAGCAATTAAAAATTTTAAGGAAATTTTAGCAAACCAGCAAAAGGTAATGGATATTATTAAAGCGGAGCTGTTAGAGATTAAACGAAAGTACGCCGGCAAACGAAAAACTAAAGTGGTAAAAGGGGATATTTACGAACCGGAGGAGGAGGAATTTATTAAGGAGGAGGATGTAGTTTTAACACTAACGCAAACCGGCTACATAAAAAGATTAAGCGTGGAAACATTTAAGAAGCAGGGCAGGGGAGGAAAAGGCGTAAGGGGGTCGGAACTGCGGGAGAACGATACGGTAGAAAAAATTATAATATCCGATACTCATGATAAAGTGCTGTTTTTCACAAACACGGGAAAAGTTTATTCTTTGAGGTCGTGGGAAATACCGGAAGCTTCAAAAAACGCTAAGGGAACGGCTATAGTAAATTTGTTAAATTTGGGGTCCAAAGAATTGGTTACGGCAATCCTGCCCACACCTTCTACGCCTCCTATACCTTCTGCGCTTCCCACATTACTTATGGTAACAAGGCGGGGCATAGCTAAAAGGGTACGGTTATCAGATTTTGAAAACATCCGTTCTACGGGGATATTAGCAATAAAGTTATCCAGCGAAGATTCTTTGGGATGGGTTTTACAAACAACCGGAAAAGATGAAGCGATGCTGACTACGGCAGGAGGAATGTCCATAAGGTTTAAGGAAGAGGATGTCCGCATTATGGGCAGGGCCGCCGCGGGAGTTACAGGAATAAGATTAAAGCATGGTGATGAAGTGGTAGGCTGTACTGTAGTGGGGAAAAAAGACAGCGCGGAAAAAATGTGGCTTTTAGTTATATCGGAAAAAGGTTCCGGCAAAAAAACCTTGCTTTCGGAGTACAAGGTGCAAAATCGCGGAGGCAGGGGAATATTAACTTATAAAACCGGTAACAGCGTGGGCAAAGTTGTGGGGGCTTTTATGGCGAACGAGCAATCAAAGGACTTGTTAATAACTTCGGCGGGAGGGAAGGTAATAAGACTTGCCGTAAAGGAAGTGCCAGCGCTAAAACGACACACACAGGGTGTAAGGCTGATAAGGCTTTCAGAAAAGGACAAAGTAGTTTCCTTTATTGCTATATAAAGCTCAATAGGGGTCTGACCCCAAAGGGGTCAGACCCCTAAATACCTTACAGTAACAGCGGATATGAATGCACCAAATTTAGAGCTTGAGAACAATCTAATAAAGCAAGGGTATAAGATGATAGCCGGGGTGGACGAGGTGGGAAGAGGGCCACTGGCGGGACCTATCGTTGCTTCTGCAGTCATTCTTAATCTTAAAGGGTCCGACCCTTTAGGGTCAGCGCCCTATTTGTCTCTCATTAGGGATTCCAAGAAACTATCCCCAAAAATAAGAACCGAGCTGGATGTTAAAATTAGAGAAACCGCCCTCTCCATTGGAGTTGGCGTAGTGGAAACGGATGTTATAGACCGAATAGGAATAGGAAAAGCAAACAAGCTCGCTTTCCTTTTGGCGCTCGCAAACTTAAAGGTAGCGCCTACCTTTATTATTACCGATTATCTAAAACTCACTTCGTCGGATATCTGTTTATTTAGATTACTTAAGCTGCCTAGAACACCTAACATAACCCCCCTCCTTAAAAATCAAATGAACATAAAATTCGGAGATGCTGTTTCAATATCAATTGCGGCGGCTTCCATAATTGCCAAAGTACATAGGGACAAAATGATGGGTGATTTGCATACTAAATATCCCGAGTACGGCTTCAACAGACACAAGGGGTATGGGACTAGGGAGCATTTAGAAGCTCTTAAAATTTATGGACCCTGCGCAATCCATCGCAAAAGTTTCTCCCCGATAAGGCAATCAAAGTAGAGACCCAAACCTATTCTCTAATAGAATTAGAAAAAAAGGTCTGGGTCAGTTTTTGCAAACACAACCTTTAGTAGTAGGATTTTGCTACGAAAGCGATTGTCCGCCGCAAACCACAGTTCGGACATTTAACTGTGTGGGATTTCCCGGGCTGACAGGGGCTCTTGGGCACCCACACCATTCCACAACCCCAGCATGTCACCTGAACGAGCTCAATTGAAACAAACTGAGCTGGAACAGGATTTCCTTCAATATCACAATAGTAGCCACTTCCTCCTATCAATCCGCTCATTTTATTTTCTCCTTTCTAAAAATGCCCATTGTCCAAGACATACTATACACTATAGAGTATCATTTCTTGTGAAATTTTTCAAAGACCTCTTTTAGTTGTGGGTTGGTTAAGTGCGTATATATTTGCGTAGTTTGGATATTGGAATGGCCCAAAAGTTCTTGAACGCTTCGCAAATCCGCGCCTTTAGTTAACAAATCTGTGGCAAAAGTATGCCTTAAAGTATGAGGAGTAGCGTCAACGGAAATACCCGCTTTTAGGATATACTTTTTAACAAGCCTTTGAATGCTTCTCGCCGTTAATCTAAAACTTTCGCCGTCCGGGTCATTTACCTCGGGTAACTTCCCGCTATACCTCAAAAACAAGGGTTTATAGGAATCTTTCCTTAAAGAAAGATATTTCTTTAACCATATCACCGCCGATTCAGACAAATACACAACCCGCACTTTTCTGCCTTTTCCTATAACATTAAATTCTTTGCTTTCAAACGCATTTTTTACATCGTCAACATTTAGCTTTACCAGCTCGCCAACCCTTAAGCCTGTACTAAACAAAACCTCCAAAATAGCCCTATCTCTAACTCCGCTCTTCCTCTCAATATTTTGCACACTTAAAAACCTATCCAACTGCTCGTCATTTAAGAATTTTGGAACACGAGCTTCCGGCTTGGCAAGCCGAAGTTTAGCAATTTCTAAAACCTGCAAATTTTTTTCCACCGCTAAAAATTTTAAAAATGACCTTAACGCCACCAAAAATTCGTTTTGAGTAGAAACTTTAAAACTTTCGCGGGATTTTGAACTTATTCTGCGGTTTAAATTTATGCGGTAATCTTTTACTAAGTCTAAATTTATTTCACTTAAATCAACTATATCCTTTCCTAAATGCTTTTTCGCAAACTCCACAAAATCTCTTAAACAGTAATCGTACATCTTAATTGTGTACTGGCTCAAATTTCTTTCTATCTCGCTATGCTCCAAAAATTCAGTTTTTAAGGATGATATATTAGTCATTTTAAGCAGCAAAAATTGATTCTGGGGCATTTTGGAAGCCCAAAAATTCCAATCTTAAGTATAATAACAAAAGAAAGACTTGTCAACAATAAACGACATTAACATTGTAATAAAGGCTAAAAGGAGAAACAGGCGAAAGACAGTAGAGAGATACAAATTTTAATTATTTAGAAATGTTTAAATTTACTAAAATAAAATTTTCCGAGACACAAAATTGTGGAGCGGGGAACAGAAATACAGAAACCTGTGTTGTCGTATTATGTATATTTAACGACATTACATAGGGCGAGCAAGGCGAAAATAAAAAAATGAACAAATAATCGTAAAAGAGAATAATAGTTTCCTAGAAATTAATTTTACTTAAAATCTGATAATTTATTTAAATTAAATGAAAAGCGCTTATTAAAGAGTTCTTCTTATTATTGTCCGCCCCAAAATTAAAACACTTCCCACAGTTATCCACAACCCCACCCGCCAAAGCCACCTGTCTACAACACTATGACAATAACGACATCTTAAACTATGACAAATTTCCTATGGTGTTACCGCTTTCATGTCTAGCACCCTATAGTCAATACCGCTAACGCCCCCATAATATCCCCTGCCCACCCGTGCCTGCTATCCCACAATTTCTACGCCACTACTAAAATAACAAAGATAATAATTAAAATTAAAATGTATTCCAAATACATTTTTTTAGTTATTTTGTGCGAGGCAATATTCTCGCTAAGCCCAAGCAGAACATAAAAAGTGGAGCTGGCGGCAAGCGCCCTAAAAAACGCCTCTGTTGGAAAAAAGCTCAGTAAAGCCGCCATTTCAGAAACAAATATAGATATTATTAAAGGTTCAAAGAGATCCAAATTCTTTTTTCCAGCATCCTCCCCCACCCCAACTTTTTGCGACCAAAAATATTCTACACTCAATAAAAAGGTTACCGCAAAAACCGACGAAAAGTAAAAAATAAAAATATATTCAAATTTATATATTACTGTATAAGACAAGAAAGCGGCAAACAGTGTAGTTATATAAATAACCGTCTTACCCGCCCTCAATAGAGGAAAGGATTTATTCTCCAAAGAACATATCAACACTGTATTAACCGAAAGGAGAAGATAATAATAAAAAACCGAGAAAACAGCGCATAGAGCCAACTTAAAAGGCAGATTTATAAGCGGGAATTTTATAAATACAAAATAAGTGCTTGCAAGATAAACTAAAGGCGCCAAAATTCCAATCCATAAAAGCTTTGCGCCAAAAACCCTAAAAGCCAAAACCAAAGTTAGAGCAGATAAAGAAAGCAACAAGAAAACCTGCGTTGCGCTGGGAAAAAATGCCACAAAGATTAACGATACCAAAAATAATGCCGTTGCCGTTATTAAACTTATTCTTCTACTTAATATCATATTTATACCTTCTTTCCGATTCTTAGGCAGTGAAATATCGCTAGCGCTAAAGCGTCTGCCGCATCATCGGGTTTTATTTTCTCTACAATGCCCAAATAATCAGCCGCCGCCTTTTGCATCTCCTGCTTGCCTGCCCTACCATAACCGGTAAGTTCTTTTTTTGCCTGCAAAGCTGTATATTCAAAAAATTCCGCCTCAAACTGTGCCGATAAAAGCATAACCACTCCCCTAGCCTGCCCAACGCTAATAGCCGTTTTGACATTGGTGTTAAAAAAAATCCTCTCTACCACTAGCGCCATTGGCTTATGGGCAGTAATTATACTGGATAATTCATTTTTTAATAAAAGAAGCCTTTTCGGCATTGCTAAATCGGGGGGAGTTCTAATACACCCATAATCCAAAAGTTCAATGCCGTTGCCATTTTTAGGGGGATTTTGCAGTTTTCTAACTAGTCCCCATCCTGTTGAAGCGGTTCCGGGGTCTATCCCCAAAATAATCATAGAAGTATTATACACAAAAAGGCCTGTACTCGCTTGCGAGGTTAAAAACTTGCGTTGGAATAAACCTCCTGTACATCATCGTGGTCATAGAGGGTTTCTAAAAGCTCCAAAACTTTATTTTTTAATTTCTCATTAAGCGGAATTGTAAAAGAGGGATTTTCGGGGCCCTTGCCAAACACATACGAAGCGCTGCCTACTTCTCCCAAAGACCCTTCATACCTGCTAAATATGTTTCTAATCTCGGCAGTGGTTCTGTTTCGGTTATCTGTTAAAACATCAACTAAAACCGCCACTCCGCCCGGGCCGTAACCTTCATACCTAATCTCTTCAAGCTCTTGGCCGTTAGAACCCGCTCCTGCGCCTTTAGCTATTGCGCGCTGAATATTTTCCTTGGGCATATTGGCGCTTCGGGCTTTTTCAATTGCCAAGCGAAGGGCTGGGTTAGAATCGGGGTCTCTGCCCTTTTGAGCAGCAACGGTAATAGCGCGAGCTAATTTTGTAAAAATCTGCGCCCGTTTTGAATCGTTTGCTCCCTTTTGTCTTTTAATGTTTGCCCATTTAGAATGTCCGGACATGCTTTCAATAATTTTTAACTTAAAATCGCAATCTACACTTTCTCCGACCATTCAATTGTACACCCCCAGGGTTATCTTACCCAGTTGGTACAAGCTTAAGAGCTGACATCAAGTAACTCCGCGGGTCTTCAAAGATTTCTGGGTGGCAAAATCTGAAGCAAAATTCACCCACGAGATATGGTAACTTGTCCACCGTGACATGATGATACATCCTTCGGATAAAGGTGCGCAAGACCCCAAATATTCCTTCGATCTCGCTTGTCTTTTCAAACTGAAATTTCTTGTGGATATCTGTTTCGTGTTTGACCGGCCACCAACTATCAATTCCGCGATAGATTCCTGCCCCATCGGTGCAGATAGTACTCTTGGGAGCAACATACCGTTGGAGAAACTCCCAAGCATCTTCTCGCGCCGGATGGGGATGAGGTAGAGTGCGGTAGACCAAGTTTCTGGTTCCGATTTCTTTACCCATAAAGAGTGTTCTCCCGTTTCGCCTCCGAAGTATGCTTCATCTAATTGGATAATCTTTCCCAAAGTATTCTCCTCTTCGGGAAGATGACTCCGAAATCGATCAAACCAAAGTCGGACTGTTTTTTCGGAAAGTTTGGTTAAAGCCATTGTCTGTTTAACTGGAACTTGAGAAATCCAACACCAGAGAACAAACCAAAAGATTTCCAACCCCAACTTCATATTAGAAAGCCAAGTATGAGAAAGAAGCGAGAATTTTGTCCGACACTTCCGACAGCGATACCTTTCTCCATACCGAACCACATTCCGTGACTGGCAAACCGGACAAAACATATGAGTTCCAAACACGGCTTGACGGATATTTTTCTGTATCTGTGTTTCTGATGGTATTTGATTGAGTTGATACATGTTCCTCATCTTACCAAATCTTGTACCAACTCGTATTGATTACCCCACCCCCCACCTATTGACATTCAAGTTAATTAAAGTATATTTTACTTATGCAAAATACTCCCGCTCTTGAACAGCAAGCGGTAAAGGCGGCGTTGAATAAAGAGTGGTACAAAGCCATAGGTCTGAACGACCAAATCTTAAAAGAAAAAGGCGACGATGTGTACGCTCTAAACAGAATGGGACGGGCTTATGCCGAAATCGGGGATATTAAAAAGGCTAAAGAATATTTTAGAGAAACCTTAAAGCACGATCCCATAAACCAAACGGCGGAAAAGAATTTAAGAGCGCTTTCCAAATATGCCGGGCAGGCAAAAACCATTAAACTCAACGATTCAGAAAAAAAGCTTGACTTTGTTATAGAACCAGCCATCACAACAAAGGCTCTAATTAAATTCGTTCAAAAATATGACGCAAACTTTTTTGAAGTAGGCACAAAATTTACAGCGACTATGGGCAAAGGAAAATTAAGCTTTTATATTGAAAAGGACAAAGTAGCGGAAGCCGAAGGAAAAAGCGGCAAGGAACTGGAGCAAAAACTTAACAATTCATGGAAAGGAACGGCAACCCTTTTAATGGCTAAAAGAAAGCATGGCATTGTGCTCTTAAAAAGCCCCGTACCAGTTTTTAAAGACAAAAAGCAGGATATAAGACCATACACCAAACACGAACGGCTGGAAGAAATCGAACTGGAACTTCCTAGTGAAGAGGAATAAAACCCATAAATTCGCCCATCCAAAATAAAATCTATTTCCGATTGTAATAGGGGTCTAACCCCTTTGGGGTCAGACCCCTAAAGAGGTGGCAAGTAAAACCTTAAATGCACCCTGCTCTCTAAGCCTTCATCACAACGAGAACCGACAAACACAAAAAAACCCTTTAACCTCGGGGGTTAAAGATTTACGATGCTATCTTAAATCATCGTCTTTAAGCGCCACAGAAGAACCTCCTTTAGGCTTTTCCTCGCTTAAACTCATTGCCGACTCCTCTCTTTTGGTTTCTTTTTTTGCTTTAGGCTTTTCCTTTTTTGGCGCTTCTTTAGTCTTTGCCGCAGGCACAGGCACAGACACAGGCGCAGGCGCAGGCGCAGGCGCAGGCTTTTTTTCCTCCGAAACCGCTTTTTTCTTTTCTTCCTCCGGTTTTGGCAAAACCGCTCCGCTTTCCTCTTTTTTAAGCTGTTCTATAGCGGCGAAAGGCGCAGTTTTGTTGTTCTCCGAAACAACTGCCATAACTTCCTGCCCTTCCTTAAATCCAAAATGTTCCACCGTTCTATCCAAAACCTTATAGCTGCCTTCGCTTGTTACCGCCGCCCAGCGGCCCTCTTTTTTAACCAAGACTCCCGGAACTTTCAATCGTTTAACCCTTTGTACTTGCTTAAATACCAATCCCCCACCCTCTTCAATTCTCTTTAAGGTATCCCCGTACACCAACTCCGATTTGGAAGCATAGTTTTGGGGTACAGGAAATTTTTGGCCTTTTTCCGTTACCATATTTTCGCCGTCGTAGGTTCCAATTATTCCCGGTATATTAACTGTTCTTCCAACCCCGGGCATAGAGGTACCAAAAGAACCCGATACCCTCTCCAGCTCGTTAATAAGCTGTTTAGTTAAATTCAAAGAGTTAATGGACGCGTTTATAGCTTGATTAACAAGCTGTATCTGATTTTTTATGCTTTTACTAAACAAAAATATCACCCCCTTCTTTTAAACTCTGGTATCTAATCGTTTAGGATTTAACCTTATCTCCCCTTCCTCCGCCGGCTGCTGGGTTTCCATTGCTTTTTTTTCACGGTGCTCTTCCGCAATAGCCATCCCCAAATCAAACGGCCGTTCAATCCAAGCCTTTATTTTAGCCTCCACCTCTAAATAATTCGTGCCATATTTTCTTCGGCTTGCGTCAATAACTTTATCTTTGTTATTCGTATACTCCTCCTTTGAAGGAGGGGGCAAAGACGCCCCCGAAAACGGCGCGCTTGTCATAGCGTCTATCATAAGCTTTACATAAAAATGAAACTTTTCCAAAGTAATCAAA
>PCQY01000039.1:7552-7694 GCA_002770755.1 candidate division WWE3 bacterium CG23_combo_of_CG06-09_8_20_14_all_40_14 | reverse complement strand
GATGTTCTACGCACAATGGAGGTGGGAAGTGAGTAGTACAGGTATTCCGGTGGACTGTCAGCATATGAGGACCTGTGTAAACTCATACGAAGGAATCCCCCCTTGCATACGCAATGGTGTGTGTTGCTGGCCACCTGCTACT
>PCQY01000039.1:0-7478 GCA_002770755.1 candidate division WWE3 bacterium CG23_combo_of_CG06-09_8_20_14_all_40_14 | reverse complement strand
AGAATAAGATGAGACCTTCTAAATAGGTAGAGGGGTAGAGACTTTTCTCGGGTAGGGGTTTATTGTCCGGTGACAATGCCCCTACCCTTTCCTCTTGAATTCTCCTAACACTCCTCTTAAAACAAGATAAATCATATACAGCGCAGGCGCTGTTAAAAAAGTAATTAGAAAGGCATAAGTAGGGCTAAATTTTTTTTCCTTGCTTACAAAACTATCAAGCGGCGCAAGGTTTTCCTTAAGCAAATTTTTATTTCCAAATGTTATAGTTACAGATTTTTTGTTGCTGGTCTCATCTTTGTAAACCCCCGGAGGCAGAGGATAATTAGGGTCGTCCTTTCTAACAAAAACTATGTGATTCACATCCATTTTTGAGAAGAAATCAAGCCCCGAAGTTTGTCCCCAAGTAGGGTCTATTTCCACCCATCCAAATTCAGGGTCAAAAAATTCTACCCAAGAATGCAGTAAATCCTTATTATTATCATAAAATACCGATAAAGGTCTTTTGGATATGTCTTCACTATGGGCATACCCATTAATTTCTCGGGCAGGAATCCCCATAGCTCTTAACAAAGCAATGGTCAGGTCGGTGAACTCCATACAAACTGCATCCTGCGGATTTTGCAAAGCCTTAACCGCGCCGAATCTTTCCAAGTAGCTTCTTTTAGTTCTCTCAACGGAATATTTTAAATTATTTACGGCATAACTGTAAGCTCTTTTTGCGTTTTCCGAAACGGTCCCATCTTTCTTCAAAAGTTCATTCGCGATTTTTATAATATTTTCCTCCCGCGATTCCCAATATTTTTTGGGCTTAGTGTATTTTTCCACTATCTTTTGCGGTATGTCCTTAAAATCCCCGCCTTTGGCAGGGTTTATTTCTTTATTAAATATTTGTATCAAGCCATATATCTCCACCCTTTCAGCTTCTCCCGGCTCCAATTTATACTGGGCAATATAATTTCCATTTTCGTCCACTTTAAGATTTTTTGGTTTCAAATTAAGTTTTGAGACAAACACTTTTTGGATGTCCTTAATGTTGGGTGGAAAGGGCACTTCAAAAGTTTGGGATAACAGCTTATTGTCATTTTTTAAATAGTAGTAAATTTCAAAGTTAAAAAGTTGATACTCTCCAAATGCTATATTTATTCCTTCTGGTATATCTGCTCCGTTAAAGCTATAAACAAAGCGGTTATTTTCAGTTTCCTCTTTGTTTGGGCGGGGGACGGTGTACATTAAAGGACCAAAATTATTTGGAACGGAAACCGTTATTTTAATGTTATTAACCTCTTGCGTTTTGGTTATTTTGGGAATACTTATTTCCCATATCTCACCAGTGTATTTTATCGTTTCTTTGGTTTCGTAATTTATAGTTAGATTTGTAACATTTCCTTTTCCGAGAATTGGTCTATCAAAAAAGATTTTTATAACAGACTGGTTGTTTAGCACATCTACTTGTGTAGAGAGCGCATTGCTTTTTTGGTTTAAAGCTGTAACTTTTGAAACATCTTTTAACCCGGTGTTTAGAGTATATTCCGAAGCGAAAACTTCGCTAGTGTTATTTGTTATGCTTATACTGTTTGAAACGAGACAGGTTTCTGAAAAACCGCAATTATAAATTATTGTTTGGTCAATTGAAAAGTCGGACGCGTAGCCTATGGCGCGACCAAAATATAAAAAGGCGAGAATGGAAAGCAAAAACAGTTTTTTGCGCATATATTCGTTATATCATACTATGTAGTAACAATGATTCTGAAAAATATTCCAAAAAGTTCGGTTAGAAAGGAAAATATGATATTATTGTAACAATGAAGAAAATATTGCGGGCAGCGCTTTTTAATAGTATCGCTATCTATTTAGCAAGCCAACTGCTTGAAGGCGTTTCTTATTCTGAAGATATTAAAATTTTGGTATTGGCGGGAATAGCTTTAACTTTGGCAAATTATATTGTTAAACCGGTAATAAAAATTGTAACTCTGCCCATAAATTTTATTACCTTGGGATTTTTTTCATGGGTTATAGATGTGTTTATTTTATATCTTGTCATACTCTTTGTACCGGAATTTTCTGTTGCAGGTTTTGCTTTTGAGGGTTTTTCTTATAATGGCTTTTCCGCTCCGGCCATGGTTTTTTCGCAGTTTTGGGCGTTGGTTGTTAGCTCTTTAGTTATAGCCATATTAGTTAATATTTTTAAATACATATGCGACTAATATTTCAAGTAATTCTTATATTAATATCAGTTATATTAATTTCTCTAATACTTTTACAGGCGCGCGGAGCGGGGTTGTCCACAACTTTTGGGGGCAGTTTGTCTTATTACAGTTCAAAACGCGGCGTAGAGAAATTTCTTTTTGTTGTTACTATAGTAATAGGAATCGTCTTTTCGGTGGTAGCTTTTCTAGGTATTTTTATGTATTAATATGGTAAAATTTCTGGCGCTAATACTTCTTTTTTTTCAATCCATATTTATGGGACCTACTTATAAGCATGGTTTAGTGGGCTATCCCAAGAGTTTTAATCCTTTGTATGTTAAATCGGATTCCGAAAAAATGGTGTCTAATTTGGTTTTTAGAGGGCTTTTTAGGTATAACGAGCATCAGGAATTGGTACCGGATTTAGCTGAAAGATACAAAATAGCGGAGGATGGTCTTTCTTATGAAGTTAAATTGAAGGATAGCCTCAAATGGCATAATGGACAAGCTATTACCGCTAATGATGTTTTATATACCGCTTCAAAATCTCCTGTTTTACGCGAAATTTCAACGGATAAAATTAATGATTTAACGGTGAGGTTTAATCTGCCTAACAAATTTTCGCCGTTTTTGGATATTTTAACTTTGGGTATTGCCCCGGCAAATTCTGAAAACAATCATTCTTTAATAATGGTTGGTTCGGGGGATTTTATAATAAGCCGGATTAAAATGGATAAATCCAACATAAAAGAGGTTATTTTAGTTACGGAAAACCCTAATTTTAAGTTCAAAAAGATTATTTTTAGGTTTTATGAAAAAGAGGAATCTCTTATGAGTGCGTATAAATTGGGGGAGATAAATGGCTTTTTGTCTAAGGACCGGTTTATTTGGGATAATATAAGCGATTACAGGGTTAACTTTTTAGGCAGATATTTTGTTTTATATCTTAATACGACATCCGCGCTTTTTGAAACTGCGGAAGATAGGAAAAAATTGGCGGAGGCAATTAACTACGAAAAGCTTTTTGAGGAAGTGGTGAATGAAGGGGGCATCCCGGCAAATGGGCCCCTAAGCAAAACTTGGGCGGAGAATACAGATTTGGAATTTTTAAAGTACGCTAATCCTTCTGAGGCAGGGAAAGATGCCGAAAAAATTATAAAACTCTTTTATATTGCGGGGAAAGAGAACACCAAAGTTTCGCAGTTTATTAAAAATTCTTGGGAAAAAGTTGGATATACTGTGGATTTGCAGGAGATTGCTTCTGAGAATTTGCTTTCAAGCGTTAGAAAAAATAAGGATTTTGGAGCATTGCTATTAGGAATTGAAACATCAAGGGATCCCGACAGATATGTTTTTTGGCATTCCACGCAGAGCACAGACACCGGCGGCTTAAATTTCGGAAAATATAAAGCGGTGCGTGTGGACAAAGCGTTGGAGGAAGGCAGGAATACTCTGGATAGGAAAGAGAGAATAAAGCATTACGGCATTATGCAGAAAGTATTCGCAGATGAAGTACCGGCGGTATTTTTGTATCACCCCACTTTTCATTTTTATCTTTCAAAGCAGATAAAAGGGGCTAATTTGGCAAATATTTATTATCCTTGGGAAATTTTTAAGAATTTTAACAATTGGGAGTTGAAAACGGAATAGAAAACGGGTTAAACCCTTCCGCCAGCTGGCGGAGGGTTTATACCGAATGGACAGAGTACTGCATATAAAAGGCAAATATACACATGAATACCGCTCCAAAGAAAAACATTACACCCCCTAAAATTTTAATCAATTTGAGTTCTTCTTTAACCTTAATCTTTTGAAAATGTAAAAACTTAATTTTTTTCTTGAAGGATTTTTTATATTTTGTTTCCACAAAACTATTAAGTTTTTCAGTAAGAAACACGCTTAAAAAACCAAAGACTATTAATGAAAAGGAAGATAATAACAAACAAATAATAGTACCTATATCATTCATATTATAATAATATCACAATTTCAAATTTGGGGTGAGTGATGGGACTTGAACCCACAACATTCTCCTCCACAGGGAGACGCTCTAACCAATTGAGCTACACCCACCAATATAGACATTATACGAGATTGTCCTAACATCGGCAAATTTTTGTGCTGGACACCTAATTTAGTTAGGATTACTATCCCTGAGTAAAATCCCCAATGTTAAAATTTTATCAGCAGTCCTAGCGGTACCCAATTGACTTAACCTTTCTTTATCAGCTAAAACTTTTCTTATATCTAACAACTTCTCACAATATTTTGGTACATTGCCATTCTTATCATTTTCCAAGAGTTTAATTGCATGATCTAAAAAGGTAATAGTTACATTACTGTTTGGCGTCAAATACAATGATTTAGACGCTCTTTGCAAATCAGAATAGCAGTTATAATATGAATTTCTTGACAAATTATTTTTTGGTATATTCATTTAAGTATTTTTCAACAGTTTTTATAAATTTTTCTCTTATTTCGCTGTCTAGGACATCTGCGCTTAGATTATTCTGTTTTGATCTTATATTAATAATTGCATTAGTTTCTATTTCGCCTGTTTCCAAGTTTATTCCTCCACCCCAAATATTCTCTTGTGTAGCACCTAGTTCAAGCAACTTTTCTTCTGAATCGGCATGAAACTCACCACCTATCGCAACAAACCCTTTTTCTATATCTACCGTAACTTTTATATAACTTTTGTATTCCTCCTGTGCTTTTTGTATATCTTCCGCGCTTGCTGATTTTTTAAGAATAACTACACTCATAAAATGATTTTAACACACAGTTAAAAAGAAAGAGCGGTTGGGGGAGAACCGCTCAAATGCGAAATTAAACAAGAAGGTCTCTAAGAAAGTATTGACACCAAGGCGTCATCAAATTTTGCAATAATTTCAGCTCCTCAACACATGCCCAATGTACATCCTCTTGCTCGGTAGGATGTATTTCGTCGCTATCAAGTTTTGTTAAGTAACATATTCCCAAACCGGGTGTTCTGTTAGTGCTGTTTGGTAATATTCTTTTCCCTGTATGTGCAAACACATCCAACAATGTAGCTCTAACCACATTTCTTCCAAGCTCTTCTCCTATTTCTCTTCTTAAGCACTCTTCCGGAGTCTCTGCCTTATCTTCTTCTGTCTCCATTTTTCCACCAGGCAGATCAATAAATCCATGATAAGGCTTTCGTGGAGAGTTTGTTATCCTACCAACTAATACAAATATTCTCCCTTCCTCTACTTTTTGGATTCTAGCCACAACATAGGGTAGTGCCATTGGCAAAGCCATTTTATTCCTCCTGCAAGAACTCGTCCCTCAACAACTGCCAAAGCTCTTTCTTGTCCTCGTCGTACCCCAAAGCCCAAATACCCACACCTTGCAAATTCTCCTTTTTAGCGAGAATATACTTTTCCTTCAAGGAATCCGCATTTTCAAAATACACCTGCCTTGTTGCCCCTGTACTAGAAGTGTATGTAAAATATGGAACTTTAGCTTCCTCATCCCACAAAATATTCTTTTTATAGTCGCTGTCTGCAATCTGTGCATAGTTTTGCGAAATTGAAAAACCCAAAACATCATTACCAGGAATTCTTGTTGAGTTAGGATTGACATCCTCAACAACCCAGTTATAGCCATAGTAGGGGACACCCAAAATTAATTTATCGGAACCCGCGGCGTTTTTATAGTCCGCAAGCATTTCTGTTAAATCATAATCATATTTATCGGGGTAGCCCCCAATAGGAGCCACGGGACCCGCTTTATCCGAAGTAGGGCGGTAAAAATCGTACGCCATTATAAAAAGCCCGTCAGAAACTTTGGCAAGTTGAGATATATTGGTTATTCTAACTTTTTTAAAACTATCCGCAAAAGTAGAAACAGTTACTTTTGCATTAGCGTTTCTCAAAGTAAGCTCGTTTCTTAAAAAGGCAACCAGA
Source organism: candidate division WWE3 bacterium CG23_combo_of_CG06-09_8_20_14_all_40_14 (assembly GCA_002770755.1). Lineage (GTDB taxonomy): Bacteria > Patescibacteriota > WWE3 > CG2-30-40-12 > CG2-30-40-12 > CG2-30-40-12. The sequence goes on along the minus strand of PCQY01000039.1, from coordinate 1,363 downwards.
TTGGTGTAACGGGCATCCAGTAAATGTGGCGGAACACCCATATGCTCAAAATCCAAATTAATATCCCAAATTCCTTTATCCAAAAGCTCCTTGAGGATATTATTGTACAGGGTATACCAGCAGGAGTTGCAAACCAAAAGACTTTCAATGTCCTCATTATTATGAGCAGCAATGGTTAAAGCCATTCTAACCTTGTTCTCCTTAGCTTTTTTGATTACAGTTTTTATGGTGGCGCCTTCCTTCCACGCAAGATAACCCGGTTCAGCCGTGCCGTCCTCGGTTGTGGTTATAAAGTTGCCCTTTCCATCCACATACAAAGCAAAATAGGCGATGTCTGTCAGCATCTGATAATCAAGATTATTTTCTTCCCCCAAACTCCAGTAGGGGAGAAACCCAAAAACGGTTTTGTTGGGTTTTTCAAGATTAGAACTTTTGAATATAGCCTCCATAAATTTAAGAGGACTATTTACAGTTTTGGACTCAATAATCGGACTATAAACATCCCCACTTCCCTGCTTTATAATAAACGACATTGCTATCGCCAGCGCTAATAAGGAAAATATTATTATGAAAATGCGAATTTTTACCATAAACTTATTTTCTCACTTTTTGAAAATAATCAAAAGGGTTAAGGGCGAAGTATTATAGGAGATGTGCCAGGAAATGCGCTATATTATGAAAACAGTCCGAACGCATTCCTCCCCGATAAGGTCGGGACGAGGAAGTCCACCCCGCGAATCCGCCAGCTGGCGGACGAAAATGCGGCCCCGCCCCACCGCTGACAATTTCAAGTTTTTCTTTGGCGGCGAATAAATTTGAGTTTGCGAAGCAAACACCAAATGTATTGTATGAAAAACGGGATAATAAATCGAAAAGTAAAGGGCTCCGCTCACGATTGCTCGTGGTGAGCCCTTTGGGTTGTGGTACATGACCGACTACTTCCACCATAGTCGCCAGACGGTTGCCATGAATATGCCTCCCCACAGCATGTGGACCACGGTGTGGGTGATCTTGGCGAACATAGTGACATCTTCTCCGAAACTGACACCGACGAAGGCGTCGATTGCCAGCACGGCGAAGGAACCAATCAGAGCCACTCCGATTAATGTAAGCGCCTTCTTCATCCGTATCTCCTTCTTCAAGGTGCTGTTCTCGGCAACACAATACCGCCAAGGTCAGCTGGTTTTGGAATTCCGATAACACGAATAGTATATAACATATCATATTTGTACCTTAAAGTCAATAGCATGTATGGGTTATGGACATTTTGGAAAGAATGCCCTTGAAAACTAAATACCACATGGGGGTTAGATTATCTAAACTCCTGTGTGGTCTTACTGAGTTAAAGTATATCAAATAATCA
>PCQY01000011.1 GCA_002770755.1 candidate division WWE3 bacterium CG23_combo_of_CG06-09_8_20_14_all_40_14 | reverse complement strand
ACGAGGTGTTAAGCTGGTCTGCCCCTTTTATATATGTATTGTGCGCCACGATGTCATTGCCGACGAAGTTATGCGTTCCTTCAACCTCAATATCAAAGACCTCTTTGCGGCCGGTTTCTTCAATTACGGCAATCTCAACAAATTTAACTTTGTCTCTTGACAAATCAGGCGAGCTTTGGTAAGATGGCGACATAATACCTGCGGCAGATCCGACAATCGCGTCTGTCGCTTTTTTGTTAGTGAAAGATAACTTTTCTTCCAGACGGTCGAGGTCGGCAAATTCCGCTCCAAACAATTTTTTAAGCTCTTTGGCAGTATTATGTTCAAAAGATAATAGTTTGATTTTCTTTGTTTGCATAAGATACTCAAAGAGCCAGAAGTAATCGCCGTCGCCGGTAATGAATAATGCCTCGTTGTAATTGTTAATTAATTTAGCGGCGTCAATGGTAAGTCTTGAGTCAACATCCGCTTTTCTGCTGCCGTCACTGAATTTTTTGATATCAATCAAGTTTAATTCATAACCAAACTCTTTTAGCTTTTTATAAAAGCCAAGCTGTTTTTTATTAGTGTGGTCAACTCCGCCGTAAAAGAGCAGGCGGCTGACGCCAAAACGATAACGCAAATACGAAGCCAGTTTTTCATAATCCATTTTCCAACCGACCCGTGAGGCGGCATACATCAGATTTGAAGCATCAATAAAAGCATAGACTGTTTTTCTGCTCCTCGTTTCAGGAACGGCAATCTTCATGCCTGCTTTAAGCTCGGAAACTTTCAACCACTTGCTTTTAACCTTTGACTTTTGACTTTCAACTTGAGTTAGGTACGGATGATTAAGAGTTGTCTCAATGCTCCTGCCGTCGCTAGTGGTGATTTTAACCACTTTCTGAAAGCCTTTGTTAAGCAGTTTTTTGATGGGGCGATAAACTATTTCTCCGCTTTGCTCATCCAAAGAAGCCACTAGATCGCCCTCCCGGATGTCCTTGATAGGAACAAGCAGGTCTTCCCCCCCATCGTCATCACCATCCCCATTCCCTTGCCCGCCATAGCCTTGGCGACGGCGGGTCTTTTTCTTTCGTCTTTTGACGGGAAGCAAAGTATTGCCAACAACACATTCTCCGGCAACATGCAGTTTAGCCAGGGGACTGGTCGTCCCGATGCCGACGTTGCCAGCATTTGTTATCACTAACCCTGTCCCAGTAGCACCACGAATATGACCTGCAAGAGTGGTATTCAGCGAGTCCGCTCCCTCCACATCCAGTCTCGCCCCTGGCGAGACCTCCCCGATGCCGACGTTGCCAGAGATTGCTAATCCATTCGCTGGTCCCGTTGTACCACTTGCATAACCAATTTGAGCATTACCAACCACAGATAACTTTGTCCCAGGAGCCACATCCCCGATGCCGACATTGCCCGATGAATTGATCGTTACCCCTTGAGTTGCTACCCCGCCAGTAATAAGGCCTATTTTGTCAGCAGAAATTCTATAAAGTCCAGTGTCAGTATCGCTGGCAAACGCCAACCCCGGCGCCGAAAAAGTGCCGTCGCTTAATAAAACCTGACCTGTTGAAGTTACCGCCCCTGAAACAGTTAACCCCCCGCCTATACTTGTGTTGCCTCCAATTGTCATAGTGCCGGAAAAATCTCCGCTACTGCCCATTACATTATTCCATCGCAGAGCAGAGGTCCCTAAATCATAGGTGGCGGTAGAATAGGGGAGTATATCGGAACTCACTTTGGCATTTATTGCTACAGTTTTTGTAGAGTTATAACCTATTATAGTGTTCTCGTCCACAGTTAATCCGCCCCTCGCCGTTATGTCATTTCCTGCTATTATGTCGTTTTTGACTTTTAGAGAATTGTCTATAGCGGCATTATTTTTAACGAACAGGTCTTCCAAAGTTAGTTTTTTTCTAGCTTCAATATCCTGCCAAAAAGTTGAGTCTGCCAGTATATCCAATATTGTTTTGCCTGACGGATTTTTGGAAGTTGGTTCTGCCGTTGTTAATTCTATAGCGCCAATCCAAAAAGACCCATCGGTCGCTCCTTCGCTTTTTATTGCGGATTCCCCGGCCACTTTTACAGTTTCTGCCTGTTTTATAAAGGTAGTTTTTGCCGTTTTATTTCGCAAAACGAATGCCCCAAACCCCGCTAAAACCGAAACGGTTAAAAAAGTACCTATTACCACCCAGCGGGTTTTTGAAAGAGCGCTTGCGTAAACTGCCTTGGGCCTTATGCGGAGCGTTGCGGAAGTTGGTATAAAAATGGGGTTGTAAGCTTGGGGAACCGTGCCTGCCCTTTTCGCTCTTTTTTTTATTTTTATTTTTTCTTTAATTTCCTTCTCTTTTGAGAACTCTTCTTTTAGCTTGAAAACATCCTCTTTTGAATAAATGCGCGCATTTTTTTTGTTTCTTGAGGAGGATACTTTTTGCTCTTCTTCTAATCTTCGCAGTGTGGAGGCTGATATACCAAGCTCTTTGGCGGCAGAAGAAACAGTAAAAAAGCTATTTGATTTAGAGGCTTTTCTGGCAGGTACAGGCATTACTATTAATTTTAGGTAAAGCATTTGAGAATGTCAATAGTTAAAAAGGTTAAAAAATTAAAGGTCAAAGGACAAAATTGAAAATCAAAAGTTAAAGGGAAAACGACGAGAGATAGGAATTTAAAGAATTTTTTACTTTTAACTTTTGATTTTTGACTCTTAATTTTGCTATACTACCTATATGTTGCTGGATTACTTCTTCAAAAAATTTTCTTATGATTTGGGCATTGATTTGGGGACATCCAATACCATAGTTTTAGCGGTGGGGAAGGGGATTATACTAAACGAGCCTACCGTGGTAGCCATTAACAAAAAAACTAAAGATATTTTGGCAATTGGCGGTGAAGCTAAGAAAATGCTTGGCAAAACCCCCGACAACATTTTGGTAATCCGCCCTTTAAGAGCGGGCGTGGTGAGTGATTTTGACATCGCTCGCAAGGTGCTTTTATATTTTTTAGAAAGAGCTCGTCTTTTTTACAAAAGTTCTTTTAGAATTGCAAAACCCCGCGTTTTGCTTGGGGTTCCTTCAGGCATTACCGAAGTTGAGCGAAGAGCGGTTTCTGACGCGGCAAAAACTGCCGGCGCGAGGATAGCGTTTTTGGTGGAAGAGCCCCTTGCCGCCGCAGTTGGCGCAGGGCTTGAAATTACCAAACCTTCAGGAGTTCTAATTGTGGATATTGGCGGGGGCACGACCGAAATTGCGGTAATATCCTTGGGCGGCATAGTGGTTGGAAAATCCATAAAAACCGCCGGCGACCAGTTTGATTTGGCAATTGTGGATTTTGCTAAAGAAGAATTTAATTTAGTGGTAGGCGAAAAAACAGCCGAAGAATGTAAAATAGCCATAGGAAATGTTCTGCCCGATGCCGAATCTTCAAAATTAAACTTTTCTCTGCGCGGGCGCGACTTAAAAACCGGGCTCCCAAAAACTTTGCAGGTAAACGGTGCTGAGATTAAAAAAGCGCTTGCAAGTCCTATTAATTCACTTATCGCCGCAATAAAAGACACTGTTGAAGACACTCCCCCGGAGCTTATTCCCGATATTATAAAGCAGGGGATTACTTTAAGCGGCGGTGGAAGTTTAATTAAGGGGCTGGATGTGCTTATCTCTCGCCAAACAGAAATTAAGGTCAAAATAGCCGGGGAGCCTATGACTTGTGTTGCGCGGGGATGCGCCAAAATTTTGGAGGACATTGCTCTTTTCAAAGCCATAAAACTGTTATGACATTAAACTACAGATTGCTAATAATCAGCGTATTGCTCCTTTTATTGGGAGGGGCGGCGCCCGTTGCATATTTAGTTAGCGGGTTTCACAGAATTACATTCCCTGTACAGTTTGGTGTTCTTAAAATGTCGGAGAATGTCGCAGGCGAGATAGAGTTTTTGCAGAATATCCGCGGGGCGAAGAAAGAGCTATTTGAATTGCAAAAAATAAAGATTTTGGCGGGGGGGTTAACAGCTAAAGTTGCGGAGCTTGAACTGGAGAACAAGACTTTGCGGAATCAGCTTGAATCCCCGTTATTGGCGGAAAAAATAAAAATTGCGGCTTATGTTTCGGGAATATCCTTTGGCTCTTCGGGTACCAATTTAACTTTAAATGTGGGCAAGTCTTCGGGGGTGGAGCCGGGTTTTGCGGTAGTGTACGAAAATTATTTGGTTGGGATAGTAAATACCGTTTTGCAAAATTCTTGTGAGGTTAAACTTTTGAATGCGCCTGATGCTACAATTTCTGTACTGTCTCAAGGTAGTAGGGCAAAGGGTCTGGTTGTGGGAAATTATGGTACAAACGCCCTTATGAAAAACATTCTCATAAATGAGTCTATAAATGCGGGAGATGTTGTTATAACTTCGGGGGAGGACCCCTTAATTCCCAAAGGGCTGGTTATAGGCAATGTAGTGAAGGTGAATTTTAAGGAGGAAGAAATACTAAAATCGGCGGATGTTGAGCTTGCCGTTAATCCCCGCAAACTAGAGATGGTGTTTGTAGTAACAAAGGAGTATCCCTAGATGAAATTACACCTAGCAATATTTTCTTTAGCCTTAATAATAGCCTTGTTGCAGACAAGTCTTTTGCCTTCTCTCGGCATATATTTAGACGCTTTGCTGGTATTTGTGCTAACAGTTTCCTACGCAACAACGCGGGAGTTTGGCGCTTTAACTGCCTTTGCGTCTGGATTATTGCTAGACCTGATGAGTGTCGGAAGATTTGGTGTATTTACATTCACATATACACTTTTTGCTAACATATTCTACCTTTTGCTAAATTTATTTGGAAAAAAGTTTTTTAATTTGACATTCGCTGTGATTATTTTCTCTACTGTTGAACAGTTGATTCTAAAAAGTCCTCCTTCGTTTGTGAATATCATTTCTAATTCTATAGTTTCGGTGGGAATTGCCTTGCTGTTTTATCCGTGCATAAAAAAATTGCGCGAAAAATTATGGAGCTAACTGCCGTAGAAAAGACACCTTTAATAAGAAATGATAGTCTTTATTATAAAGATAAATCATGGCAGAGAGCGCTGTTTTTAGTATTTGCTGTAATAAGCTTTGTTTTTATAGTTTCCCGCTTGTTTGTTTTGCAGGTTGTAAAGGGCTCTTATTATAAAGCGGTTTCAGATGAAAACCGAATACGGGTGGAAGTGGTTAAAGCATACCGAGGTGTAATAAAAGATAGAAATGGTCATATTTTAGCGCAGAACGCCCCTTCTTTTAATGTTAAACTGCGAAAAGACTCAAGTAATTTTTCCAGCGCGCTAAACAAATTGGCAGATTTCATAAACACCGAGAATTTTCTTGATGCGGGAGAATTTTTAGTGTTTGATAATGTAAATAGGGACATAGCTATAAAAATAGAGTCAAATTTTTCGGGTAAAGATGTTTTGGTGGAAGCTTCTTCGCAAAGGGAATATTTGTACCCTAACGAATTTGCCCACCTTTTGGGTTATATTAATACGGATAAAGTGGGAATGTTTGGCATTGAGAGAACTTATGATACTTTTTTGCGTGGCTCGCATGGGAGCATTTTGTATGAATATTCCGCAAACGGTGAAGTTTTGAGAGAAATTGCCAAGAGGGAGCCGGTTAACGGAGGGGACCTAACTTTAACAATAGACAGCGATTTGCAGATTACGGCATATTCCGCGCTCAAAAAAGCGATTGACCGAACCGGCGCGATAGGTGGCGCTATTATTGCCCAAAATCCGAAAAATGGAGAAATTTTAGCGCTTGTAAGCATACCTTCTTTTGACCCGAACTTATTTTCAAAGGGCATTTCAAGCGCGGAATATGATAAAATTGTTTCAAATCCTGCCAGCCCGTTGTTTAATAGGGTTTTAATGGGGCAATACCCGCCCGGCTCGGTTTTCAAAATTGTAACCGCCAGCGCGGTTTTAGCCGAAAAGATTGTTGATAAGAATACGCGAGTGTTAGCCCCGCAGGCTATAAATATAGGAAGTTTTGTTTACAGAGATTGGAAAGCGGGTGGACATGGGGAGATAAATATAACGCGGGCATTAGCAGAGTCCGCAGATACCTTTTTTTATAAAGTTGCAGGGGGTTATTCCGATTTTCCGCGCAGTTTAGGACCTGAAAAATTGGCTTTATGGGCAAGAAAATTTGGGCTGGGCGCCAAAACGGGCGTGGATTTTGGTTTTGAGGAAATGGGATTAATTCCGGACCCTGCTTGGAAAAAAGAGATTAAAAACGAGCAGTGGTATATCGGAGACAGCTACATAACTGCTATCGGGCAGGGGGATGTTTTAACAACACCCATTCAAGTTAATCAAATGGCGAGTGTTATTGCTAACGGCGGTTACCTGCTAACCCCGCGGATTGTTGAATTCGGTGGGGGTTCTGTTAGGGGTCTGACCCTCCGCCAGCTGGCGGAGGGGTCGGACCCCTTATCCCCCTTAGTGAGTTCTGCAGTAATTGAAACAGTAAAACAAGGGCTTAAAGAAGCATGTGAATTGGGTGGGACGGGGTACCCGTTTTTTGATTTTTCGGAAAAAAATAATGGCATTAAGGTTGCGTGCAAAACGGGCACCAGCGAGTTTGGGTTAAAGAACGCTCGTTACGAGTATCAGACCCATGCGTGGTTCACGGTTTTTGCGCCTGCAGATAATGCGGAAATTGCGCTTACGGTATTTTTAGAAGGCGGGGGGGAAGGCGCGCGAGATGCCGCTCCCGTGGCGAGGGAAATTTTGGATGTTTGGAGTTTGTCTGATTTAGATAGCTTATGACCTTAAAATTTATCACCATATCAAAAGATTCGCCTTCTTATCCCAGCCGTTTGCTGGAACTTAAAAACCCTCCTCCTAAAATTCACATTGCAGGCAGTCTTATAGAGGAGGACGCTCTTTCTTTGGCGGTAGTAGGGTCTCGCAAGATGACCGGCTATGGAAAAGATGTTTGTGAAGAAATAGTTTCGCAGGTAGCGCAAGCGGGAGTTACAATTGTGAGCGGTTTGGTGAGCGGCGTAGATATGGCGGCGCATAGGGCGGCGTTAAAAGCTGGCGGGCGCTCCATAGGCATTTTGGGATTTGGCGCGGATTTTGCGCATAAAGTGCCGGATAAAAATGTTTTGTGTAATATGGCAGATTCATCCGGCGCGATTATAACGGAGTTTAACGATAACGAAGAGGGGGCGCCGTGGACATTTCCAAAACGGGACAGAATTATTGCGGCATTGGCAAGCGCAGTTTTGGTGGTGGAAGCGGCGGAAAAGTCGGGGACAATGTACACAGTTTCCGCGGCGCGGGAGCTTAAAAAGGAAGTTATGGCAATTCCAGGGAACATTTTCAGCCCTGTTAGCAAAGGCACAAACCAGCTGATAAAAGGCGGGGCGCGCCTTGTTTGCGGGGTTTCGGATATTTTGGAGGTTTTGGATGTTTCTAATAAAGCAAAAAAGATTGCTTGCCGAAAAAATTTTCCCGTTTCTAACGAAGAAAAGGTGGTTTTGGAGGTTCTTAAAAACGGCGACCTTTATATTGATGATGTGGCGGTTAAAACCGGCATTTCTATTAGTGTAATTTCTGCCCACTTGACGAGCTTGGAGTTAAAAGGTATGGTAAAAAATGTGGGTGGGGGAGTTTATAGGAAGGTGTGAACGAAATGTCAAAGTACCTGGTAATCGTAGAATCACCGTCAAAATCTAAAACTTTAGAAAAATATCTTGGAAAAGAATATAAAGTTGCTGCCTCTATGGGTCATATACGGGATTTGCCAAAGAGCAAGCTTGGCGTTGACACCGAAAACAATTTTGCCGAAACTTATGAAATTTCTCCTTCAAAGAAAAAAACTATTTCCGCTTTAAAAAAACTTGTTAAAGAAGCAAAAACGGTGTTTTTGGCAACCGACCCAGATAGGGAAGGCGAGGCTATTTCGTGGCATTTATCGCAGGTTTTAGAGGGGCCTGCGCATATACCGCTTCCTTTTTTACGGGTTTCCTTCCACGAAATAACAAAAGATGCGGTGCTTTCAGCGTTTGAAAATCCGCGGGAATTGGATATGCACCTTGTAAACGCGCAAAGAGCAAGGAGGATTTTGGACCGTCTTGTTGGCTATAAACTCTCGCCGCTTTTGTGGAAAAAAATCCGTTACGGTTTATCTGCGGGAAGAGTTCAAAGTCCCGCTGTTAGATTTGTGGTTGAGCGGCAAAATGAAATAGATACATTTAAGAGTGAGAAGTTTTATGAGGTTATTACGGGAGTATCCCTCAAGAGGGATACTCCCGGCTTGGTATTAACTGCCAAATTAACTCACATTGATAATGTGCCAATATACGGTAATAAGAAGTACAAACTTTTTGCTGGAGAATATACGACATCGGGTACAACTTTGTCTAATAAAGACCAAGTAGGCGTTATTACATCAGATTTGGAAAAATCCTCCTACAAAATAGCGTCTATAGATAAAAAAGAGTACCAAAAGGCACCAAAGCCCCCATTTGCTACCTCCTCACTACAGCAGGAAGCAAGTTGGCGGCTAGGGTTTAGCCCTAAAAAAACTATGTCTTGCGCACAAAAACTGTACGAAGCTGGACTAATTACTTATATGAGAACAGATAGCGTTAATTTGAGCGTTACTGCCATTGACGCAATACGGGCGTTAATTGCAAAGAAATATGGCAAAGATTACCTGCCATCAAACCCAAGATTTTATAAAACCAAAGTAAAAGTTGCGCAGGAAGCGCATGAAGCAATTAGACCAACTAATGTTCAAGTAACAAAAGATAGCATTAAAAGCGCTAAAATTTTAGCAGATGAGCTGAAACTTTATGAGGTTATATGGCAAAGAACAGTGGTATGTCAAATGTCAAATGTGGTGTATTCCAGCGTCAATGTTGGGATAACGGCATCTCTAGACATTACAAATTACACCTTGTATGCAAAAGATAGCGTAGTAAAATTTCCCGGCTGGCTGGTTTGCTATTCTGGTGGAAAAGCGGGCAAGAGCTTTTCCGCAGCAGAGTCCTCGCCTGTTTTTGGCTTGTTAGCTGTTGGGCAGATAATTAACTTTGTTTCACTAAATGTTTTAGACAAACAAACCCCGCCGCCGCCTTATTATAACGAGGCTTCTCTAATAAAGGAGCTGGAGAAATTTGGCATAGGAAGGCCATCCACTTACGCGCCTATTATGTCAACAATACAAGAAAGGGGTTATGTGCAAAAGATAGAGGGTAAATTAAAACCAACCGATGCCGGAATAGTGGTAACAAAACTTTTAACCGATAATTTTAGCGATATTGTAGATGTTAATTTTACGGCTAATATGGAAGATGAACTGGATGATATTGCGCTGGCAAAAAAGAACATCCTCTCAGTAATTAACGACTTCTACATACCATTTGAAGCGCTTTTAAATAAAAAACATACCGATATAGATAAGTCAAATTACACCATATTGGAAACTTTAGATGAAAAATGCCCAAAGTGCCACAGTCCGTTAGTAGTAAAGCTAGGAAGATTCGGAAGATTTATAAGTTGTGGGGCGTATCCTAAATGTGAGTATCTGCGTTCTATTGTGGAAACGGTTGGTATTAAATGTCCTAAATGCAAAGAGGGGGATGTCATAGTGCGTAGAACGAAAAAAGGCAAAATTTTTTATGGGTGCGGCAATTATCCCAAATGCGATTTTGCCGTTTGGAAGCTTTCTGATATAGGCAGGGGATAGAAGAGCTTGCAATTGATAATTTTATTTGCTAAATTCTTATGAGCTTATGAAAAAAGAAACGAAAAACCTAAAAGTGAAAAAAGCGCCAAAGCTTTCTGCCGGCGCTAAAGGGGATAAATCTGCAGCAGCGGCTTTTCGTATTCCAACGCCGGAGAAAATGCTTGAAGCGGGGGTTCACTTCGGGCATCAAGTGCGCCGATGGAATCCCACTATGTCGCCTTTTATTTTCGGTAAAAATAGAAACATTCATATAATAGACCTTTTTATAACCGAGCGGAAACTTCGCGAAGCTTGCGAATTTTTGCAAAAGACCGCTAAAGCGGGCGAAGGTATTTTATTTGTTGGCACCAAAAGGCAAGCGCAGGAGCTTGTAAAAACCGCCGCGGAGGAATGCGGAGCTTTGTATATGTCAAACCGCTGGATTGGCGGCGTTTTAACCAATTTCTCAGAGGTGAAGAAAAATATAGAAAGATTAAAGGAGCTTACCCGCAAAAAAGAGGAGAAAGAGCTTTTGCGCTACACTAAAAAGGAACAGCTTTTAATAGACCGTGAAATACAAAGGCTTAATTTTATGGTGGGAGGTATCGCTAAAATGAAAAAACTGCCCGCCGCAATTTTTATTGTGGATGTTAAAAAAGAAAAAACCGCTTATAGAGAAGCTGTTAGGACAGGTGTGAAAATAGTGTCATTAAGCGACACCAACAACGATGTGTCTAAAGTGGATTATCCAATTCCCGGAAATGACGACGCTATGAAATCTATTGCTTTAATTGTTAAAACTATTGCGTCCTCGGTGAAAATGGGGTATAAAGAAGAAGTCAATCATGGGTTAAAGGTCAAAGGTCAAAAATTAAAATAAAAGGTAAAAAGGAAATCCAGATGGACATAAATCTAATAAAATCTTTAAGAAATGAAACAGGCGCCGGGGTTATGGATATAAAGCGGGCGCTTGAGGAATGTAAAGGCGACTCTGTTAAGGCAGAAGAAATTTTGCGGGAGAAGGGTTTTGAAAAAGCCGAAAAAAAATCCGGCCGTGAAACCGGCGAGGGGAGGGTTTTTTCTTATGCGCATTCAACCGGCAAGGCGGCGTCTTTACTGGTATTAAAATGCGAAACGGATTTTGTTGCCAAAACGGATGGTTTCAATAATTTGGGAAAGGAGCTGGCGATGCAGGTTTGTGCAATGAATCCCAAAGACGAGAGGGATTTATTGTCTCAAATGTATATCAGAGACGGCTCAAAAACTATAGCAGTGCTTATAAAAGAAGTTATTGCAAAAACTGGTGAGAATATAACGGCGGGAGAATTTTGTAGATTAGAAGTATAGAGAATTTCTAATTGTTCTGATTTCTAATCAAATTCCGAATGACGAAACCAGAAATCAGAATAAATGTCCAAATTTGGAAATTTGCGAATTAAGTAATTTGTTCGGATTTTTTAATTCGGATTTAGGATTTATAAAGTAATGCGTGATTTACTTGCCAAACTACAATCTGCAAAGGATTTTTTGCTTTCGGAGCTTTCCTCTATTCGCGCCGGACGCGCAAGGATTTCTTTAATTGAAAACATCTTGGTTGAAGCTTATCCCGGCTCTCCTCGTTTAACCCTAAAGGAACTTGCCACTTTATCCGTTTTGGACGCTCAAACTTTGCTTGTTTCTCCTTGGGATAAAACCGTTGTTTCAAAAATATCTTTGGCTATATCCGCCTCCGATTTGGGATTAAACCCCGTGGTTGATAAAGATGTGATAAAGGTTCCGGTTCCCGCGCCAACGCAGGAGAGGCGGGAAGAATTTGCAAAATTGGTAGGAAAAAAGGTTGAAGAAGCAAAAATTTCTGCTCGCACTATAAGGCAGGATGCTATGCGGAGTTTAGACGAGCAGAAAGAAAACGGCAAAATATCGGAAGATGAGTATTTTAGGAGCAGGGATGAGGTGGAGAGTAAAGTCCGCAAAATAACCTTGGAGCTTGAAAGCATTGGCAAGGCGAAGAAGGAGGAAGTGATGGGAATATAACAACTACTTTTAACCCTTCACCTTTGATTTCTAACTTTTAACTTATGTTTTTATCGTTTTTAGTGTTTTTTCTCATATTTTCTCTCTTAATTCTTCTCCACGAGCTGGGGCATTTTTTGGCGGCAAAAAAAAGCGGTGTCAGGGTGGATGAGTTTGGTTTTGGTTTTCCCCCTAAACTTTTCGGAAAAAAAATAAAAGGCACGGAGTATTCGCTTAACCTTATTCCGTTTGGCGGTTTTGTACGCATACCGGGCAGTGAATACGAGCAGGCAGACAAAAAGGATAAAGGAAATTTTGCCAACAAAAAACCCAAGACGAAAATTTTTATACTTACCAGCGGAATTTTTATGAATTTTCTTCTGGCAATGGTTTTGTATTACACCCTTTTTATTGCTAACGGCTTTAAATCCATGCCGCTTTTTATGGTGGACAATTTCTCCTTTAAGTACGGAAAACCGGAGATAACGAAAAATGTTATTGTGTACTCCCAAAATAATATCTTTAAGTCGGGTGACCGAATTTTATATGTCCAGGAGGAGCTAAATCCAAAAAGTGATATTTACCCTCAAACCCCCGAGGAAGTTATCAATTTTATTGCAGGCAAAAAAGACGCAAACCTTGTTTTCAAAGTTGGAAATGTGTGGGATAGCAATACCCGCTTCGTAACTGCTAAAACGCATTTTGATTCGGCTTTAAACCGTTTTGTAGTGGGTATTGGGCTGGGGGAATCGGTGAAGATTTTTTACAAGCATCCGCTGGAAAGAGTATTCGCGCCGTTTTTGCATAGTTTTAATATTTTTTCTTATTCCGGAAGTATTTTTAAGTTGCTTTTTAGAGCCTCGCTTAAAACGGGGGATGCTACGCCGGTTGCGGGGGCTTTAACTGGTCCTGTGGGAATATTTTTTATAGTGGAGGCTTTGGTTAAAATTGGCGGGGTTTCAGCGGTAATGGCGGTAGTTGATTTTATGGCGCTTTTGAGTTTGTCGCTTGCAGTGATGAACATTATTCCTTTCCCGGGGCTTGATGGCGGGCATTTGGTTTTTGCTGTGTATGAAGGTATTGTTAAAAAAAGTCCCCCGCTTAATTTTATGAGGTGGGTATCTACGGGTGGCATGACGGTTTTAATAGTATTGGCAATACTTATTGCCTTTAAGGATTTTTTTATGTTTAGGTGAGGGCTTTTGCGAGAGCCTTGCTTTGTTTGTTAGTTTTGTGATTAAATTTTAGTATGTTATATTCTCAATTGTTTGGGAAAACCCTTTGGGATTATCCAAAGGATGCCGAAACTATTTCTCATAAATACCTTGCTAAAGGTGGGTTTATAGACCAGTTAATGTCGGGTGTTTATACTTATTTGCCTTTAGGCTGGCGAACGGCTGCCAAAATTTCCGATATAATTAGGGAAGAGATGAATAGGGTTGGCGGGCAGGAGATTAGTATGCCTGCCCTGCAAAAGAAATCTCAGTGGATTGAGACGGGCAGGTGGGGTACTATGGACCCCCCTTTATTTAAGTTTAAGGATAGGCATAATAAGGAGTTGGCATTGGGCCCTACTCATGAGGAGGTTGTTACGGATTTGGCGAGGCGGTTTATTTCTTCTTATAAAGAGCTTCCTATTGCAGTTTATCAAATACAGAATAAATTTAGAAACGAAATGCGGGCAACGGGGGGGCTATTGCGGGTGCGGGAGTTTATTATGAAGGATATGTACAGTTTTCATATCAGCAAGGAGGATTTTTCCGATTTTTACGAGAGGGTTATTAAGGCTTATCTTACAATTTTTGACAAGTGTGGGCTTAAGGGAGTTAAGTTATTGGAGGCGGATTCTGGTTCCATGGGTGGGGATTACAGCAACGAGTTTGGAGTTCCTTGCAAGAACGGCGAGGATAAAATGTATGTCTGCGAGGTATGCGATTGGGCGGGAAATGTGCAGGCTGTGGGCGCTAATGTTGTTAAATGTCCTAGATGCGGGGGAGAGGTAGTTGTAAAAAGCAATGTGGAAAACGGTCATATATTTATGCTGGGAACGGAATATAGCGAAAAGATGAAAGCTTATTTTACCAACGAAAAGGGGGAGCGCAAGCCGTTAATAATGGGTTGCTATGGTATTGGAATAAGCAGGCTTATGGCAACAATTGTTGAGCAAAATTATGACGATAAGGGTATTATTTGGCCTAACAGTGTTTCGCCTTTTGATTATTATTTGACTTATGTGGAGGATTCGCTAAAAGATATAGCTAGTGAATGTTATTATAAACTATCGAAACTAAAACGGGATACTCCCGAATCGGGAGTATCCCGAATTGGGTTTGATGTTTTACTTGACGATCGAGATGCAAGTATAGGTACAAAATTTGCCGATGCCGATTTAATAGGAATTCCAAAAAGAATTATCGTTTCAAAAAAGTCTCTGGATCAGGGTGGGGTTGAAATTAAAGACCGCCGCACTGGTAAACTTTCAATTTTACCAATAGAAGAACTCTAACCAAAACGGGATACTCCCGAATCGGGAGTATCCCGACTTATATTTCTTATAATACCGTTCAGCTTTGCAAATAGGGTGTGCCCCCTCTGCAGTGTTATTAAAACTTTGTTTCCAAACTTTTTTTAGGTTTTTAAATACCCATCTTACCGCCCTTTTGTCTCCGGAGTTCAATATTTGGGTGATAGCTTCTTTTCTAACCGCTCTGTAACCCAAATTGAGCTTTTTTATATTATACGAAGGAAGGCAGGGTTGCAAAAAACTTGGGAGTTTTGTAACTTTTTCATAGTATAATTTTAACAGACAGATGGAATGTTGTAAATTGTTTTTTGCAAGGGTATACTAAAATAAATGTCAAAACAAGAATGTAAGTATGATGAAAATTGCTTATTTTGCAAAATTGTGAAAGGCGCGGAACCCTGCAAAAAAGTTTTGGAAACAAAAGATTTTTTGGTAATTCATAATAAATATCCAAAAGCGCCAATACACCTTTTGGTTTTAGATAAAAGCCATAACGAGAAAAAAGAAACCATAAGCGGAGAAATTAGCGGTTACTGGGATAAGATGATAAAAGCGGCTTTTGAAGCTATAGTGGCACTTGGTTTGGACAAAACGGGGTACAAAATTGAGAATAATGGGGCGGGGTATAACCATTTTGAGCATGAGCATTTGCATGTTTTTGGAGGAATAACAGAGTCAAAAGTCAAAAATTAAAAGTTATTACCGAAAGGTGGTGTTGTTTGCGAAAAAAACTATGGTAAAAGTAAAAGTCCAGCCGGGGGAATCAATAGAACAGGCTTTGAGACGGTTTAATCGCGAGGTTATAGAAGAGGGTATAATTGATGAAGTTAAAGAGCGGGAGTTCTACATAAAACCTTCGCAGATTAAACGGGAAAGAAATAAAATAAGGCAGACAAGGCTTAATAGAGATAAAAGGAATAATGGGTGAGATAATAACTGTTTCTATTGTTTCGGGCCCCGAAATAAAAAAACTAAATAAGAAATATAGGGGCAAGGATCGTCCTACGGATGTTTTATCCTTCAATTTAGACGAAAAACTGCCAAACGGCGACTTTATGTTGGGAGAAGTTATAGTGAATAAAGACCAAGCGAAAAGGCAGGCAAAGGATTATGAAAATTCATATAAGGAGGAGATTGCGGAACTTGTGGAGCATGGGGTTTTACATCTTTTGGGAGTAAATCATGAGGGAGATGGATAATAGCAAAAATCAAATGATAAAAAATATGATTTGGAGGAACGAACCGCTAAATTTGAGTTTTGAGTTTGAATTGAATTTTGATTTTTGTTATTTGAGTTTATGAAGTTGATTGTTGGTTTAGGCAATCCGGGAAAAGAATATGAAAATACCCGTCATAATACGGGTTTTATTGTGCTTGAGAATTTTAGAAAAAAGCATTTTCCCGCCGAAGAATGGCGGTTTGAAAAAAAGTTTAATGCCGAAATTATTTTCATAAAGGACTGTTTTAAGGGTACTCCTTTGAAGAAGGCGCATCCTTTGTTTTTGTTGCTTATGAGACCTCTTACTTTTATGAACAATTCTGGGGAGGCGGTGGTTAAAGCGAGTACTTATTACAAAATTGCGCCGAAGGACATTGTGGTTATTCACGATGATTTAGACATACCTTTGGGGGAGTTCCGATTGCAAAAAGGCAGGGGAGCGGCGGGGCATCATGGGGTGGAATCGGTTATAAAAGCTCTGGGCACAAAGGATTTTTGGCGTTTGCGGGTAGGTATAAACGGTCCTTTAAGAAGAGAATGTAATGACGACGCAAAGTTTGTGCTTGAAAGCTTTCACACACCGGGTGTGTACAACTAGATGTTGTAGTTCGGCGAATAAGAAGAAGTGGCAAAATCGTTTCTGTTTTTGAACTGTTTCAATATGTGGGATTTATTTAAGAAGTTTAGTTTTCTCCTTCCTATATAATCTGTCCAAGAGCACCCTTGATAGTTCTCCAAATCTTTTAGGGTTTTTACAATGCCTGCTTTTAGAGGATTGAAATGAATGTAATTTACCACATAAACAAGACTCTTATCGTCCAGAACACGCTCCGCTTTGAACATGCTCTGAAATAATGCCCCCACTCTTTCGTATTTAGTATTGAAATATTTTGCATAGCTGTCTTGAAATTTTCTCATGAAGGTGGTTATTCCGTCGTCACGAATCTCCTTAAAAGCGAAATGAATGTGTGTGGGCATAAAGCAAAAGGCTATAATGTCCATTATTCTAGTGTGCTCTCTTTCAAGTTTGTTTAGGAAGTTATCCTTTTCTTTCGGATTGAGTCTGTAGAAATGGGAAAATCTGATACCCGGCTTGTCAAAACTGTAGAAATTTAAGGTTTCTAAAGCTCTTTCATAATCTCGGTAGCAGGTAAAAATGGTTTGCTGTCCAACACTGCGATTGTAAATGTGGTAGAAATTACCTTTGTCTGGTGGAAATTTTCTGTAGGGCATTAAAGATAGTGTATACCTTGTTTTGTCGTGTGTCAACGGTATCTCGTTGTACACACCGGGTGTGTGAATTTTTTCTGGGTGTTGAAAATTTGGGGATAGTGTTCTATTCTATTATTATGTTCTATTCCAAATACCGCCCGCAAAAATTTTCGGATTTGGTGGGGCTTGAAACCTTATCTAAGTCCATCATTACCGCATTAACTGTGGATAATCTCGCTCACGCCTACTTCTTCTACGGCCCCCGCGGCACCGGTAAAACCACTGTTGCAAGACTTATTGCTAAAGCTCTTAATTGCTCTAATTTGTCCGCTGGCGATGTGTGCGGAGAATGCTCCAGTTGTAAGGCCATAGAAGAAGGTAGGTTTTTAGATCTTATTGAAATAGACGCCGCTAGCAATCGCGGAATAGACGATATCCGCGCTTTAAGAGATAAAGTAAATCTTGCCCCCACCCACAAAAAAGCTAAAGTGTACATAATTGACGAGGCGCATATGCTTACAACGGAAGCGTTTAACGCTCTCTTAAAAACTCTGGAAGAACCCCCCAAACGAGTTTATTTTGTACTCTGTACCACTAACCCTCAAAAAGTCCCTGATACTATTAAGAGCAGGTGCCTAAAATTTGAGTTCAAAAGAGTCCCCGAATCTTCTATTGTGAAAAAGCTGGTGTATATTTTGGAGAATGAGGGTGTTTCTGAAAAAATTTCCAATGACGACCTTAAAAGGCTGGCGCAGGCCGCAGTTGGGGGTTTTAGGGATGCCGAAACCTTGCTGGAGCAAGTCCTAATTGGCGGGTCTGCGGTGGATGAAGTTGTTTCGGGGGGAGGTAATTTGTCCGTAGATGATTTTGTAGACAGCCTTGAAAAAAATGCTTCTGCCGCGCTTTCAATTGTCCACAAGATATCGCTTTCCGGGGTGGATTTAACGGTTTGGGGTTTTGAGTTCTTAAAATATGCGAGAACCCTTCTTTTGGTAACGGCTGAAATTCCAGATGGAGATTTGGATGTTTCTTTGGATAAACTTGAAATTATGAAGGGACAGGCTGGGAGATTTTCTTTGTTGGAGCTAGCTTTTTTAGTTGAGATATTTTCGCAGGCGATTGGCAAAATTAAGGATTCCGTTGTTCCTTCTCTGCCGTTGGAGGTAGCGATTGTGAAGTGGTTTGAGAAAAAGCGGGGGGCGGATTCCGGAGAGTTGCGTCCAAAAATGGGGAATGGGAAGCAGGGGCTGGTTGCCGCGGGTGTGGAAGAGAGCAAGTTGAAGTGGGAAGATGTGTTAAAGACTGTTAAGCCTTACAACCATTCGGTTGAGGCGCTTTTGAGGTCCTGCCGTATGGTTTCGCTGGAGGGAGATGTTTTGAATATAGAGGTTTCTTACAGTTTCCATAAAGAGCGGTTGGACGCGCCCAAAAACCGCCAAATTGTAGAGGAGGCGCTGAAAAATCTTTTGGGAAGAGCGATTAAACTGAAGTGCCGGCTTGGAAAAAAGGTTGAGTATGGTGGAGATTTGACTGACAAAAACATTTCTGAGCCGAAAAAAGAGGAGGTAACAGAGATGGCGAAAAGCGTTTTGGAAGTTTTTGACGGCGGCGTAGAAGTGTAATTTTTCCACTGGACTTGAGCGGGTTTATACCCCCAAGGGGTTACTACCCCCAAGGGGTTAAACCCGAATGGGAGTTGGAATTTTGCTGGTGGCTTTGTGGGTGTCGTGGGAGAGCGGTATTCCCAGCGCTTTTTGGTCTGTCACATCTCTGTTCTTCCTTCCATCGCCCTGCCCAAAGTTACTTCATCCGCATACTCTAAACTTGCTCCTGTAGGCAAACCTCGTCCTATTCTCGTTACTTTTATATTTTTAATCTGCCCAATTAGTTTGGCAATATAAAAGGCGGTGGTTTCCCCCTCCATAGTTGGATTAACCGCAATAATAACCTCGCAAACATTTGCGCTATTTTCAAGCCGCCTAATTAAATCGTCTATGTAAATTTCATCGGGACCTATGTTTTGCAGAGGATTGATAACGCCATGCAGAACATGATACAAGCCCCTATACCCTGTTTTTTCTATTGCCATCGCATCCAGAGGAGATTCCACTACACATATTACAGCTTTGTTCCTCGCGCTGTTAGCGCATATTCCGCAGGGGTCAATTACATCTACACCTTTGCACACTGAACATATTTTGGTATCAGTTTTCAGGCTGGTTAGCGCCTGCGCAAAATTATCAAGTTCGGTTTGCGGATTATGCAGTAGGTAAAAGGTTAGTCTTTGAGCGGTTTTTGGTCCAATGCCCGGCAGTTTTTCAAAATTTTCAATAAGTTTTTCTATTGGTTTGGGAATTTTCATAAAAAGATTATAGCAGATTTGTGTGCAAGGGGTTAGTCCTAATTGTCATAAATCTTTAACCCCCGAGGTTAAAGAGTTTTTTTTGTCATTGCGAGCAACCTGCGGCGAAGCAATCTCAGTGAGATTGCTTCTCCCGATTCCCGATTAAAAGGGGAGTTGGACCCTTATGAATTTCCAAATTATAAAGATGTGGTAAAATATCTGTGAGACTTATTCTTCACTGGTGAGGAAAGGAGGGAGTGGAAATGTCCGTTCTTCCAGTAGCTTCGGGGGTTGATAATGAAGAACTTTGTACTATTTTAAGGAAATTTGCAGTCCATAGCGTTTTTTATGTTCTGTGTGAAAAATTTATTTTCCTCTTGGATAGTTGGTTAAGGAGAGGTGGGGCGCAAACTAGATATGGGGAAAGAGCGAGGGCGTTGGTCGGCGCTCTTACGCAGATTACTTGTATTATTGAGGATATTTTAAACAACGCGTAGGTTGTACCGTTGTCTAGACAACGATACAAGCATAGATAGGGGAGGTGTAAGATGAAAAAAGATAGGGTGAAGGAGATAGTGGTCGGGCCCGAGACAACTTCGGGTGTGTTGAGTTACAAGCCCGAGCCTGAGTTGACAATTCAAGGAGACCTTTGGCCCTTTTTGCAAAGGCACCATGCGGAGATTCTTAGAGGGTTGCTGGAAGACCTCTTATCTACATGTAATTTGAGTTGGGGCGCTTCCGTAGCGGAATTCCGGGACAGGCTTTTAGAGATAGCCGACAATCCAGAGGCGGGGAGAATGTTTCCCTATGTTAATCTGTTGATGCGGCTGTCAATGTTATAGTTAGAGTGAAAGAACTGGGCGGATTTTTGTTTGCTAAAGTTTGCAGGCAAGATCCGCCTTATGTTTTAGGGGCCAGAGTAACTATTCACGATTATGGGCACGAATCAACGGTTGGTTTTTTCGTCATTGCGAGCAACCTGCGGCGAAGCAATCTCAGTGAGATTGCTTCTCCCTTGCTAAAGCTCTGGGTTGCAATGACGGGGAATGCACTTTCACATTCGTTCGCAATGACGGGGCAGGCATTAGACCCCCAATAAACACCCTAATGAAAAAATCTGGTATAATTTTCTTATGTTCTTATATTTATACAATTCACTTTCCCGCCAAAAAGAAAAATTTGTTCCCATAAATCCGCCTTCCGTTGGACTATACACCTGCGGACCTACGGTTTATAACTTTGCCCATATCGGAAACTTAAGAACTTATGTATTTAACGATGTGTTGCAGAGAGTCCTTTTGTACAATGGATACAAAGTAACGAGAGTTATGAACATTACTGATGTGGGGCATTTAACAGGCGATAGAGATATGGGTATGGATAAGGTGGAAGAGGCGGCAAAAGAAAGGGGAATGAACGCGTGGGAATTGAGCAACTATTATCTTGATACATTTAAAAACGATATGAGGAAACTTAATCTTCTTTCTCCAACTATATGGGAAAAAGCTACCGATACAATACCAGATCAGGTTAATTTAATTAAAACTTTAGAAGAAAAGGGCTACACATACAAAACTTCTGATGGAATTTATTTTGATACTTCAAAGTATCCGGAGTATGGAAAAATGTCCTCGCTTGATAAAAAAGGTATGCGGGAGGCGGCGCGGATGGATTTTAATAAAGAGCGCAAAAATCCCTCGGATTTTGCGCTTTGGAAATTTAATGTAACAGGCAAAAAACGCCAGATGGAGTGGGGTTCTCCTTGGGGAATAGGCTTTCCCGGTTGGCATATAGAATGTTCAGCAATATCTTTGAAACACTTGGGGAATCCTTTTGATATTCATACAGGCGCGATTGACCACAAAGAAACTCACCACCCCAATGAAATTGCCCAAACAGAATGCGCAACAGGTAGAAAAATGGCAAACCTTTGGCTTCATGCCGGGTTTTTAAATACGCAGAGTGAAGAAAAAATGTCCAAATCCAAAGGCAATTTTATAACTTTGCGAACCTTAATTGACAGGGGATTTGATCCTATGGCGTTTAAGCTTTACACATACGGAATTCATTACAGGCAGACATCAAATTTTTCTTGGCATGCGCTTGAAGCAGCGCAAAAGGCTTATACGCGGCTTTGTAGGTTTGTTATGGGAAAACCGGGAGTATCCCTTAATGTGGATACTCCCGACTTGAATACCCCCGAATCTGGTCTAACCCTAATTGAGGAGTACAACTCGTTATTTGCAAATAAAATAAACGACGACCTTAATATGCCCAAAGCAATAGCTTTGGTGTGGATGTTTATTAAGGATGAAAGAGTGTCCAACTCAGATAAAATGTCCCTTCTGGAAAAGTGGGATGAAGTGCTGGGATTGCAGCTAAAATCCGAAATCCGAAGTCCGAAGTCCCAAAAAAATTCCAAATCTCAAATGCCAAAAGAAATACGGGGGATGATGAGAGAAAGAGAAAAATTAAGAAAAGAAAAAAAGTTTGACGAGGCGGATGCTCTGCGGGAAAAAATTATGAAATTGGGTTACGATGTGGTTGACAAACCCTTAATCTTATAGTAGAATGTTTGCAGTTTTGATAAGACACCTACCCGAGGTGTCTTTTTTTAGCCCTAAGGAGG
>PCQY01000013.1 GCA_002770755.1 candidate division WWE3 bacterium CG23_combo_of_CG06-09_8_20_14_all_40_14 | reverse complement strand
GTAACCACAAGCGAATAAATCTTTGAAAACATCGTAGGCGAGCCTTCTTGTGCCGTTAATGCCTGCGGTTAGAAAATCGCTTTTCATTAGTCCGTATCTAGTGGAGCCCTCGTCTACCAGTAAATGAAATGTTGCAAATTCAACATAGCTTTGTGAATTCAACCAGCTTATATCCTGTTTCAATTGCTCGGCTTGTGTGCTTTCGCTTATTTCATCCGCGTTGTATCCCCATTCCGTTATCCAGACTGTTGCCCCGCTTTTTATTATAGAAGCGGCCTGCTGAACTTCTCCTCTATCAAGAGGCCCCTCATGGCTGTTTCCAGTATAAGGGTGGACAACCAAAGCGTCGTATTTGGCTGTTTGCGCAATTGGGGAAAACCAGTTGGCGGAATCGGAACCCGCCGCTACTTTTATACTTGGATTAACTGCTTTCGCCTCATCATAAAAGATGTTCAACCACTTTTGATATTCATTTGGGTCCCTAAGGTTGTTTTGATATTGCTCCGGTTCGTTCCAAAATTCCCAATATTTAATACCGCTAAAGTGGCTTATTATATTTCTAACGGCATTTCTAAAAGAGTCCTCGTGAATTATATCGCAATATACATTTTTGTTAGGGTCTTGACAATTAGCGTCGCTCGGGTCCTGCCAAGACGGGGCGGCGGTGAAAACAGCTATGGGGGTTATTCCGTTGGATAAATAGGTATTAACAATGGTATCTATAGGCGCTTGGGGCCTATTGTATTGAAAATTACCTTGCGACGGTTCTACTTGCGCCCAATCAATACCTACCCTTGCATATTTGGATTGGAGGTCTCCGAATACATCTTTCACATAACTTGGCAAACTCCCGTTCCATTCCGCGATGTTCCACCACCCGGGACTTGCAAGCCCCCTAACCTCATCTCTGCATCTAACTGGGGTGGGTTGTGGTTGGTTCCCCCCCGGTGTTTGAGGAAGACCCGGTCCTCCGGTCCCTCCGCACAAGGGGTCGTTATCAAATACCGTAAAGGGGTCGCAAGATAAAAGCCCATTTTGTTGAATGCCAAACTGCCAAATTAAGTACGCATCCGCCCCTATAGATGCTATATCAGAATTTATTGTCGCAACTCTTCCCTGAAGCTGGTCGACGGAACAAGCATTTGTGCAAGCGCCTGTTGTGCATCCGGGCACTTCTATCCCCGCTTCTCCGACATAGAAATACTTTCCCATACTTTTGACAACACCTCTTGCCTGTTGGCAGGTCTCTCCGCCAGCGCTGTAATAATGGCAGGAATTAGCGGAAATGTTTGGTAATGCAGTAATTTGGTCGTAATACCCACCAATATCATCTCCGCCCTCGCCTCTAGCTTTCATACCTGGGGAAATTAACGCCACCGAATCTATGTTCTTTATAGTTGTGGACATATCCGCCATAAAATTTTTCATAGCCTCTTTGCATTGAGGGGTATTTTCGCACACAGGTTCGTTAACTAGCTCCCACATAAAAACCCGCCCCTTGAATTGGTTTACTACATCTTGCACATACGGCTTATAAGAATTCTTGTAATCAGAGGTGTACCAAGTTGTAGGGTTTTGAGAGATGAGTCCGTGCGTATAGTCTTCCAAAGACACAATGAATTTTATTCCCTTCCCCGCTCCCGCGCTCAAAACTCGCGAAATTGCTTCTGCTCCGTTTACTCCAAGCGTTCCGTTGAATCCCCAGAATCTAACAATGTTGCTTTTACAGCTACCTGCTACAAAATCTAATATAGTGCCTATATTTTGTTCGGATTCTCGACCTAAATTATATATGTTGTATCCAAAATCCTCTGCGTGAGCTTCTTTGGGGAAGGCTGTTAATAATAGAAAAAAAAGAACAAATATTTTTGCAAAGGAAAATTTATTCATAAGCAGTTTAATTATATTACATAACTTTTTGGTAATAAAGCTTATGTTAACTATTTTAAGAGATCATTAAAGAGGTTTAATAAGAGAATACCATCACACCTTGGAGGTGTGATAGATTTGTCTCTTGGGTAATAGTTTATGCCGCAAGTTGCGGCAAATAGCGCCTTCGGGTTAGAAATAAAAACTACCACAGCAACAAGCATTGAACCTAATATATTTTTTAATAACTTTTTTGACATTTGATATTACTTATATTTAACCACAATAAAGGCGGGTTGTTAATTAGTTAATTGTTTTAAGCCAGGGGATTTTATTAAAATCGGTATCAAAGGTCGCAATTTTTTTAATCCGTAGTTTTTTGCAGTAGTAAGTGTGAAACGAATCAAATGTTTTTAACTTGTATTTTTTAGAAATTCTTAAAATGCTTTTAATATCATTTGTTGTTAATATAAGGTCTACAAGTTTTAGGTTTGGAATTTTTAGTATTTTTGTAATTGCCTCTGCTCCTTTTTCTATACCCACCGCTTTAATAAAAAAGTAGTGGGTTTCGTTTAATACAAAGGGTGTTATTACTATAGATCCGCCAGATTCTAAAATTCCTTTAAGTATTTGCATACTTCTTTTGTAATTAGAAGAGGCGGCATCCTGGCTGTATATAAGGATGTTGGAATCAATGAAGACATTACTCATACACACCTTCTAAAGCTTTTTCTAATTGCTCTATACCCATTCCCTTGGTTAAATCTGGGAAAAGTCCCGTATATTTTTCTAGTCTTGCAATCTTTATTCTCTTACCAAAATCGCGCACTTTTTCAAGTATCAATCTTTTTTGCGTACCTGTGATTCTAAATTTTTCTCCTATTTCAACAGGGATATTAGGCGGAATTGTAATAACTTTGCTATTACCGCTCCTGTAGACAGTTATTACTGTACTACTAGCTGTATTATATGTCATACGGATATTATAAATATGTATTATCAGAATGTCAATAGGATGTATGCGTCCAATACATATTAGACTCCTCTGAACTGGAATTAACCTCATTAATTTTATCAGATATTAACCTTAAAGGTACTTTGTTCTTTAGCGAATAATACCATCACACCTTGGAGGTGTGATAGACATTATTACATTTTTGTGTTATATTAAAAACAATCTCGCCTCCCTCCGTAGGAGGGGGTCATCTTTTATTTAACTAGATTCCCCAACTTTTTAAGGGTATTTTGTAAACCCCTCGTTTTATTTGCCATATTTCCCTTCTCAAATGTCCGTACATATAAACTACAACGATTTGCTTTTTCCTTTTGAGTAACCTCTCATATAAAGTTTTCATATCCCCATCTCCCGTTAGAAATATAAAGGAGTCGTATTTTTCGGACATCTCTAAAGGCATCTAATTCCATTTCTAAATCCATATCGCATTTTCTTTTCCATATATGCACAGTTAGTTCCTCGTTGTACACTTTCAGAAATTTTACATCCTTAGTTATTACTATGTAACCCAGCTTATAAACATTTGCCCAATCTATAAAAACAGCAACATCCCATTTAATTTTCAGGAGGACATTACCTTTTTTATCCCTATCTATAGATTTAATCATAAGCTTTTGTTTTAAGTATATAATCTTTTGGGAGGAATTTCTATACTTGTAACTTGTAGGGTAATTTAGGGGTAATTTGGGGGTCAGCCCCCAATAAGAAACTCCAATGAGAAATTAGTTAATAACTTTATTAAAGAGGTTTAATAAGAGAATTATCAAAAAGGAAAGGGACAAACCAAGCACCGCGTGAATAGTGGTAATTTTTGCTCCCGCGCGCATATAGGGACTTCCTTTATGTTTTAGTATTTGGCTCGCGCCTCCCGCCGCCATCAGAAGAAGGGTGCACATAGCAATGCCAAAAACAACTCCCAAAGCTTGGGCGACATTGTGGGACAATCCCAAGGCTTTGGCAAAAACAGAGGTGCTCTGCACATTTTCAATCATTTGTTAAACTCCACAAAAGTATCGACCCTAAAATTAAGCATTAAAAATTATATTTCGTTTCCTATCTAAGCAAATTCGTGTCTAAATTAAGCGCTCCCGGTGACAGGTCATAACCTACAAAACCTCCTACTAAACGAAGTATCGCTATAACACCAATTGCTATAATAAAACCCAGTATTGCCCATGTAAATCTTGCTTTGGCGGAGGCTAAAGTTTTTGGGTCGCCTTGGCTCGTTGCAAGTTTAATACCGGAGAGAATCACATTAAGTCCCGCAAAAAAGCCAATTGCTATAAAAAGCGCTTCCAATCCATTTCCCAATACACAACCCAATTCCCCTATTTCTGCCGTGTTCGTGTTGCATTTAGTCATAACATAATTAGAAATCAGGAATAGTATTAGGCAATCCGCTACCCCCCAAAAGGTTGCCAATAATTTCTATTAAGGCTCTAAACCCAACTATCACCAAAACCCCTATAATGGACCAGGTAATAGACTTCTTTGCCGTTTGCAAAGCTAACTTATCCCCACCGCCTGCAGCTAGCTTAACACCACTAATTATTACATTAGCAAGTCCTATAACAAACGCCGTTGCAAAAACCAAGTTCATAACTACAGCGAAAAGGTTCCCGGCGGTAGCATACTTGTTCCCAAAAACATCATTCGGCAACGGCACATTTATTGTATCCGCAAATGCTTTTTTAATAAACATATACATCGGCGAAACGCAGACTAGAATTCAGGCGTAGAGTTAGGTAAATTGGCGGCTTCGCCACCAAGCAGGTTAATTATTACAGATACTATAACCTTAAACCCAACCACTATTATAAACCCTATTACTGCATTAGTCACACCTTGCTTTGCGGCTTGGGAGGCAAACTTATCCCCGCCGCTAGTTGCATACTTAATACCATTTATAATCCCAAATATTAAGGTTAAAGCCACACCTCCATAGAACACTATATTCAGAGCAACTCCAGTTATACTGCCAAAGGCCGCGTATTTCGTAATCCAGTTGCTCAACGCCGTAGGGTCAGTAAATTCATTATTTACAGCAGCTAACAAATACACAAAAATTCACCTCCTTTTAAACTCAGGTATTAGTTTATTATACCTAAAACACTAGAACCTATTACTCTTAACAGAGTAACAGCAAATAGAATAACGAGCAAGCCCAAAATTGAACTTGTTATCATATCTCTTCCCGCCTCCAACGCTATTGGGTTATCGCCCCCGCCAGCAATTTGAAGCGCGCCTAGAATAATTCTTATTATTGCAATTATAGTTCCAATTGCAATAGCCAAAAGTTGGATATTCCCCATCAGTTTTTCGGGGACAGCGGCGGTTGGCAAATTCGCCCCCGGAAACCCAGGACCCCCTGGTCCCCCGGGACCCCCTGCACTGCTTATTATAATATCCCCCGCTACACAAAGCCCACTACCCGCAAGAGAGATATTTGTTGTGGAGCCAGTAGCGCCGCTTCTCTCCGCAGATACGACAGAGGCCGTAAACCCTGTTCCCCCTCCATCGTAAGACCAAGCTCCCGCCACATCCGTTGTAACACCAGTATTTCCCCCATCAATGAAAACCCTGGCACCTTGCACAGCGTTTCCGAAACTGTCCTTAACTTTCCCTCTTATCTCATCACAGGCAGTAGCTGCGCCCGAAGGTGTAAGCCGCACAACCCCTGTGTCACACTGCGCGGGCAATACTTTGGATTGGAATCCCGCCGCTGTTATAGTGATGTTAGCCACCGAAAGGTTGGGAAAGCCAATGCTCCAATGTCCCGCATTTCCTGTGTTGGTGCCACGCAAGCCAGGGCTTCCGTCCGCCTCTACAACACCAATGGATACATACGCCCCCTCTATTCCTGTACCACTATTGTTTTGCACTGTGCCAGAAACTCCACTAGGGCAGAGTACTGTACCGGGGCTAAAGGTTGAAAGAGTAGCGGACGCTGAACACGAAAAGCTACCTGTTAGATGCGGACGTGTTTGGATAATATGTTCCAAAGCAACCTGCGCTGTTGAACCCGCCTTTTCTATTCTTATTGGTCCTGAAATGTTAAAAAGCAGACGATTCCCGCTTATATCTCGTATATCTAAATCAGCTACTCCGCTAGAATCTGTTAATTGGGGGGATACAAAAGGTTGGGCTGTAACGGAGACAAAAGCGCTTGATACCGGGTTTGGGGGAGCGGAACTGTCATTAACCGTTACAGAAAGCGTTATACACTCGCAATCTCCAACCGAGCAGGCTTTGGAGTCAGCGTGAGCGGAAATTACATTATATTTATAAAACAGGAATGTTATAATAAAACTTGCGATGAGTTTTAAAGTTAAAGCTTTTTTCATACTCTTTTTAAGCATATTTGCTTTCTTCCTTTATGTCAATCATTTGTACGCTTTGGATGAAATAGAAGAAGGCGCGCGAAAAATTAAAGTTACTGAAGAAGAATTGGCAGAGTTGTCCGAAGAAATAGACAAAGTATCCGCACAACTAGAGGAGTATTCAGACAGTCTTTCTGTTACCCAAGAAAACCTAAACGAGATATCTATAAACATAAACACCGTTTCTGAAAAATTAACCCAAATAGAAAAAAATCTTGATGCAAAAAAATTGGAGCTTTCGCATAAAGAAAAAGTGCGAAATGCCACCATCCGCGCTTTTTACAAAAAAGGAACTTTTAGTTCGCTTGAACTTTTGTTCGCCTCTCCCGAAAATTCCGGAGATATTGTGAGCGTTGCCCAAAGAATCGCTTACTACAAAAAATTCTTGGATACCGCCCGCGAAACTATTTACGAAATAAATTCCGAAATAGCCCAATACGAAAAAGACAAAAAGTCAGCTGGAAAATTAAAGGCGAGTTTGGAACAAAAACAAGCCCAGCTTGCCGCGCTAAAAGAAAAACTTGCGGCGGAGGTTAAGTCTGCACAGACCGACCTTACCAATAAACAAGAGGAACGGGTAGATTTGCAAAATAAACTTGCGGAACTTTCCGCCAAACAACGAGCTCTTTTAGCCGAAAAAACCGGCACCTTTTCAACATCGGTTGGAAATGTTCCTTTGGCAGACGATCCCGCAAGCAGCCCGGATTACAATCCCGGATTTTCCCCCGCGTTTGCCGCTTTTTCTTTTGGCGCTCCCCACCGAAAAGGTATGAGCCAATACGGGGCTTACGGCAGAGCAAAAGAAGGGCAGGACTACGAGGAAATCCTAAAAGCGTATTATGGAGATGTAAAAATTGAGGAAAGAGACTTGCCTGAAAAAATAGAAACCGCAGTGGGAACACTTAATTTTGAGGAGGATTATCTAATGGGTATAGCCGAGATGCCAAGCAGTTGGGACGATAACGATTTAGCGGCTCTTAAAGCTCAAGCAATTGCCGCTCGCTCCTACGCTTATGTACACGGCAAACCTATATGCGTGGACGAAGGCTGCCAAGTGTATTCCGCCAGCAAGTCTGCTAATACTCCTGAGAATTGGACACAAGCTGTTGTGGACACAAAAGGAATAGTGATTGTGAGCAGACAAAGCGGAAATGTGGTTAACGCTTGGTACGCTTCTACTTCCGGCGGCTTTAACTATTCTTATTCGTCTGTTGGACACACTACCGATGGCGGTTGGGATACCAAATGCGATAGTCAAAACTGCTGGCCGGGAGACGCGTACGAAAATATCTCTAGCTCTCCTTGGTTTTATAAAGCATGGTATAAAACAAGAAGCAGGGCAAGCTGTGGCAGAAACCACCCGTGGCTAAATGAGGATGAATTTGCCGATATAATAAACGCGGCGGTTATATTTACACATAATTCCGACGACCAAGAACACCTATCGCAGGTGGACGCGAATTCCTGCTGGGATAAAGGTATTAGCGGCATTTGGGACGAAGATGAGGTAAAAGAAGAATCAAAAAAATACGGCGGAGGTGTTTCCTCAATCTCGTCCGTTGATGTTGGTTACAGCGGCGGCGGCTACACCGATAGTGTTAAAGTTGTTACTA
>PCQY01000040.1 GCA_002770755.1 candidate division WWE3 bacterium CG23_combo_of_CG06-09_8_20_14_all_40_14 | reverse complement strand
AAAAATTCCAATTTGCGCTTAAAATCGGCTGGCGAGCCCTCGCAGAGGGCGAGCCAACAAAGACATTTCCCAATTGGCGGAGGGGGTGGGATTCGAACCCACGGTCGCCGTGAGGCGACACGCGCTTTCCAAGCGCGCGCACTAGGCCACTATGCGACTCCTCCGTTTGATGCTTCTAGGATTATAACATTTCTAGGGGGCAGACCCATAAAAAGTCTTTCTACTTTCTGTTCAAAGAGTCGTACGCCAAAGAAATTCCGTATACATAACGGGGAGCGTTTTTGCCAAGTTTTCGCAATTCTTTGCATGCTGAAAGCATAGTTGCCCCAGTTGTTACAATATCATCTATTACCACAATATCCTTTCCCTTAATCTCCTGCGCAAAGCGCGGGACCGCCGCAAAAACCCCTTTAACATTTCTTTTTCTTTCTTTTCTGTTAAGTAAACTTTGTGAGGGCGTATCTTTGAGTTTAATTAAGGCGGGAACAACTTTTACACCATATTTTTTGGCAAAAAGATTGGCTATTATTAAAGCGTGGTTAAATGTCCTTTTTTTGTATTTTCTTTTTCCCGATGGGATGGGCACAATAATTGCATCCGCCCCTATTTCAAGCCCTATACTTTCAAAATATTCGCAGGCTAAATCTACCAGCAAACCGTATAAATCAAAAATTTTCTTTTTATATTTAGCGGAAATTAAAGCCTCTTTAATAACACCTTTGTATTCAAACGCCGCTAGAAATCTGTTTGGCGTTTGGGCGCTTGTGCAGTTGGTGTGAATAAACCCATCAAAACAGGGTCCCTTGCATATAACACAGGAATAGGTAAGTACATACCGTATGCCCCCTTCGCAAGCATGGCAGATGTAATTCTCATTAGCGCCGCAAAGCAAGCAATGTTTAGGAAAAACACAAAGTTCTAAGGCCCTCAACAAGTTTTCCACAATATTCCTAACCCCGTTGGCACAGCCTAAATGTACGGCGGAACTTGTAGTAATACGCCCCGCAGACCCTGTAGTTGTGGTGGGTTTGGCTCCTTAAAAGCATTTTACCATAGTGTCAAAAGGTGTGGTTTATGAGAAATAAGGGTGTGGGTTGTGGGCAGAGAAAGTGGTGTTTATTGGACGAAATCCGAACCCATTTTGCCTATTGTTAATGATAGCAACTATCCAAAGTTTGAGCAAGCAAAAAGGGAGTTCCTTAACCTTTTCCGCACATGTACAGAATCTAAACACATTAAGCTTACTACAACTTGCGATTCATTCAACAACACGCAAGAATTTGCCATTTCTCCCTCCTTTATTTCTCCCCATTTAATTATTACGCTAAGATTATACCAAATTTATTGACAACCCAAAAGAAAAATGCTAGAAGTTATAAAGTAGAAAAAGAAAGTTGAGAGAGCCGGCGTAGCTCAATTGGCAGAGTAGCGGTCTCCAAAACCGAAGGCTGCGGGTTCGAATCCTGTCGCCGGCGTGAGAGACATAAAAGAAAGCACTTTGACAAAAACCTAAGGAGGGTAAAATGTTCGGAATAGGTGTTAAACAGAGGGTGTTAACCGGCATTCGTCCAACCGGAGCACTTCATCTTGGGCACTATGTTGGCGCCCTGAAACAGTGGGTTCCACTACAGAACAATTACGATTGCTTCTTCTTGATTGCGGACGTACAGGCGCTTACCACACATGTAGATCAGCCAAAATTAATTGAAACCTCCGTAAGAGAGGTCGTGCTTGATTGGCTGGCCGTTGGGCTTGATCCAAAAAAACCCAATGTGCATTTTGTTATGCAAAGCTGGGTACGAGAACTCACTGAATTAACTATGTATCTAAGCATGGTTACGCCATTCTCTTGGATGGAGAGCAACCCTACAATCCAGTCTGAGAGGGCGGCACTGAGAGGAGAAGTAAGCGCAGGCTTTATGACATATCCAATAAGCCAAGCCGCGGATATTTTGTTCGTGTCCCCAAACCCGCAAGCGTCAAAAAAAGAAATCCTAGTACCTGTGGGCGAAGATCAAATCCCTCACCTTAGAGGCACAAACAAAGTTGCTAGAGCCTTCAACAGTAAGTACGGGCCTACTTTCGTTGAATGTGCCCCACTTGTAGGAGAGGTTGGGCGCTTGGTTGGAACCGATGGGCAGGCAAAAATGTCCAAGTCCCTGGATAATGCAATTTACCTTGGCGACTCAAGAGAGGCGCTGAAAAAAAGGGTGATGAGCATGTTCACCGACCCAAAGCGTGTGCGGGCTGATGTGCCAGGAACGGTGGAGGGAAACCCCGTTTTCATCTATCACGATGCTTTCAATTCCAATAAGGGAGAGGTCGAGGATTTGAAGACAAGATACAGAAAAGGCACTGTTGGCGATGTGGAAGTAAAGCAAAAGCTATTTGAAGCGCTTGACAAGTTTTTGTCACCAATTCGTGAGAAGCGAGAAAAGGCATCTAAATCAGCTGACGAACGCGGTATACTCGAACAAGGCACAGGTGAAGCTATTAAAATAGCTCAAGAAACCCTTGAACGAGTAAGATCCGCAATGCATTTAGATTACCCATCGTTGAGGAGGATGTAATGGAAACTGGCATTAGGAGTAGAAAATGGGGCTGGTCGTCGCTGAGAACAAATGCAACTGCTCTAGCGTTGATTGCGGCATTGTTCTCAGCTCTCTTTCTGGTGAACGATACCAACATTCTGCATAACATTATCGTTTCGGAAAACAAGCGGGTAGCGATACTTGTATACCTCACTCTGGGAAGTTGGGTAGGCGTACTTGCAAACCTAGTCTACAACAAGCTCTTTGGCAGGTTTATAGAGCCCGCCTTTAGCAGGGAGAGATGGGTATCGTCAAGAGTCCAGCTGTATTCTTTTATGGCTGGAAGCTTAGCCGCAGTGTCCACCTTTGTCTATCTCACGGTCGCAGGCGAAGGAGACCCCTCAATACTAATAGCGCTCTCCTGTTTTTCAATCATGTACCTTGCTGTGTATGACCACTTGAAAGCAAGGGAAAAACTGCGCGGGGTGGTAAGTGCAGGCCTCTTGGTCCTAGTAGGGGCAGCGTTGGTAGCCGTTCAAGACATGAGCGCCGGAATACATGTCACACTGAAAGCCTTGTTTCTTTTGCTGCTGGTGAAAAGCGCTCTGGACGCCGTAAGCAGAGTGTTCGAAAAGGAGATAGTCAAAGAGAGCGGGAGTGTGAACCTGGCCTTCTGGCGATTTCTATGGCTGGCAGTGACGGCGACCATACTCGCCTTCGCTTGGGCAAGTTTCGCAGGTATCAGAAATGTGTACCTGGAACTGCTGGGTTCTCTCTGGCTTAAGGCACTACCCTGGGTCGCGCTGACTATGCTACTGGCCTATGGAGGCAACACTTTCCGGATCCTGGCCCAGAGATACGGCAACGTATCCACTGTAGCGATTGTGGGTATGGCGCAGGTGGCTATAGCCGTACCTCTAACCCTTGTCATCGCAGGCGTGGCGCCAAGTGGTACATTTACCCTACCGACAGATCCCAAGGTATGGGCCGTACGATTCGTGGGGACCATTTTGATTACCTTTGGCATATTGCTCTGCCCAAAGGCTAAAAAAGAGAAAGAGACTGACTGAAGTTTCTAATGCCCCCGGTACATTAGCTAGAAAAACCAAAGCTATTTACCGGGGGTTTTGTGTTTATAATACACATAGTTACTAAAACATCCGTATATTTTTCAATTTGGTCCATATTTACTTTCTCTTCGGAAGCCTCCGCATGGGCATAGATAGGATTGCCCGGTCCTAATACACAACAATTTACACCAGAATTATTCAAAAAAGTAGCTTCGGAAAATGCACGCATATATGAAAACTTTAGCCGCATTTTATTTACATTAAACGCCTTTTCTATTACCAAAAGAGCTCCTTTGGACAAGTTAACATCAACTGGGTCATAGGCGAATACCTCTTCCAGCCTAGCTTTATCTGAAATTCTCATAACTTTTTCTCCTAACAATCTCTCTATGTTTTTTATCGGTTCAGCATTCCGAATAGAAAAATGGATTAAGCACTCTTTTGGTATCTGATTCACCTTCTCCCCTCCGGAAATCAATCCTAAATTTAAAATAGAACCTCCCGCACTTGATATTTTCCTGTCCAATAATTCTTTCTTAAGGTTCATCAAGCTTCTTAAAATAGGCACGCTATTTTCTACAGCGTTATCTGTTAAAGTTGCCGAAGAATGCGCCTGTTTCCCAGATACCCTTATAACAAAGTATGCGGCGCCGAAAAGAAATTTTTTCGCTTCAATATCAGTAGGCTCCCCGCATATTCCAAACAATACTTCCGATAACGCTTCCGGCGGATTTTCTAGGAATTTTTTTATACCGGAAAAGTTAAAAGCTTCCTCATCAGATGTGAGCAAAAGTATTGGGGAAAAAGCAAGGTCCTTTTTTCTACTAAGCAAAATCTCAAAAGCTCTAACCATTCCCGCTATGGGGCCCTTCATATCTACAGCCCCACGACCAACTGCAAAATCCTCGGTGATTTTCGCCTTAAATCCACTCTCATCCGGAACCGTGTCCACATGTCCTTGAAACAATATAGCCGGCTTTCTTGCTTCTGACGGTATGGTCGCTATTAAATTTCCCCTGCCGCCAAGAGTAGTTGGTTTTCCTTCAATCTCTGTCTTTACCTCATACTCTTGAATTTTCACATCGGCTCCTCGCTTTTCAAGTCTGTTTTTTATATATAAAAGCATAGGCAATGTGTAACCGCCAGCCCGGTTCGAAGTGTTTTGGGTGTTATATTCGAGTAATTTTCTAATAAGTTCCGCAAGTTCTAAGTCTTTCATTTGATTTTTAATAGAACCGGCAACTCTACTATTGTATTGGAAATACATACTTTAGAATTGCCGGAGCTCATTATCTAAGTTCGCCTATAAGCAGAAAGCCGTCCTTTGTCTTGTCCCCTTGAAAGGAAAGTTTCCGCCGGAAGAAAAAGTTTATCACCTCGCTACTACACCATGGAAATGCTGGATACAGGCATTCTGGGTATATGCCCGTACAAACAAAGGTTGTTTCACAAAAACACCCTCTTCTACCCACCATTAACCGTTGTCCCAGCTCTTGAAGATGTAAAGGGATTGGGCTACCGGCCACATCCGGAAAAACCCGAGAGCTAACCCTCAACAAAGAACTATACATCCTTGGACTTTGGGTAGTGAAAACCAGTATCCCATTTTCTCCAGATTCGATAATGCTTTTTAGAACACTCTGTCCAAAACCTCTGCCCTGATACTCCGGAAGTATCACGATTCCAGTAAGAAACACCCCCTCGCGAACATCCTTAATTCTTCGAACTGACGCAAAACCCACAGCTTTGTTTTTGTCAATTACCACGAAAAGTAAATCTTGCCCTTCCACAGTGTGTCTCTTAATACTCTCACTACTTACTTGGTGGCCAAATCCAGCAGAAGCAACCTCTCGTAATTCTTCTAGAAGAGGCAGCACAGTCGAGTACGCTAACTTCTCGAGCTCTAAAACTACAAGCGACACGTCATCCCTAAGAACCTGAATGCAACTTCCAAACCCTTCCCATCCCCCTGCCATTGTAACCTCCCCTTCTTCAATATTTCACTCTGGAATTCTGCTCATATTAATATCACAAGTGGAATCTGTCAAATTCTTGTCGTAGCTTGATTCTTAGTCCACATAAATTCACATGTATAATCCAAAGCTTTTGTGACAACTTTGCTCAATGGACACCCCAATAAATAATAAGATACAAATGCGGCGAAGAAGGTATCGCCTGCCCCAATTGTGTTCTCTGTTCTTACAATATGAGGTGGCTTAAAAGCTTTCCGCTTCCCTTGGTTCCATACAACCACACCTTGCGATCCTCTTGTTTCTATCAAAATATTCCTCTTTGCCAATGAAATAGCCACCTTTGGAATTAAAGACAGTTCTTTGGAATTTCCTTTTAGGACAACCCTATCTATAGAATTTATAACTGTCTCCCAAACACTGTTCTGAAAATTAGATTCCCTCTGACCTCTTAAGAAACCTTGCACATCAAAAAAAACACTGCCTTTATATGAATTTAAAAAAGATGTGTCCAGCGAGGTCGGCGCTATAGTAGAAATGAGAACATTAGGGCAGATTAACCTTTTAGGAATTGTAAGTTTGTCCGAATCTACTATCTTGCCTGTTTCGCCGATGCCTCCTGGTAGAACCTTTATTTCCACCTTTGCGGGGGTCGCTTCAGGTGGCAAGGAATAATTTACTCGCAAAGCTCTAAAAGTGTCTTCAATAAAATATAGCGGTCCGCCCCTTTTCAGGATAATTTCACCATTGGGGTAGATAATTTTGTCCTCTGCTTTCGAAGCCAAGACTAATATTTTGCTCATAAGTAAATATGATTATACAATACTCGTGTTATAATAAGCCTTGAGATGAATCGATTTAGAAGTATCTTCAAGACAAATAAAGCGCTGATTGGCATGGTGCATATGCTGCCTATGTTAGGCTACAAGGATTTCAGCAGTATAGAAGAAACAGTTAAGTGTGCCATACAAGATGCAAAAAATATTGAAAGAGTAGGTATGGCCGCGTTGATAATTGAGAATAATTATGACATTCCTCACCAGATATTTGTTAAGCCCGAAGTTATAGCTAGTTTCACTTATGTAGCAAATCAGATAGCAAGGGTCGTAAAAATTCCCATTGGAATTTCCGTCCTTTGGAATGATTATTATTCTGCGCTATCTATAGCAAAAATAATTGGGGCCTCCTTCGTAAGAGTACCTGTTTTTGTTGACATTGTTGAAACAAGCTACGGAAAAGTAACAGGCAATGCGGGAGATGTGCTCGCGTTTAGAAAAAAAATAGGAGGTGAACATATAGCTATTTTCACAGACATACAAGTAAAACATTCAAAACTTCTAAATATTAGACCTATCGAAGAAAGCGCCTTGGAAGCCGTAAAAAAAGGAAGTGACGGTCTGATTGTTACCGGCAAATGGACTGGGGATGCTCCCAATATGCAGGATTTGATTGATACGCGAAAAGCCGTAAAAGACTTTCCCCTTCTAGTTGGAAGTGGCGCAACCTTAGAGAATATGGACACCTTGACTAAATACGCGAATGGGATAATTGTGGGAACAAGCATAAAAACAGGTGCGGTCTTAAGCAAAGAGCAAAATGTCAACATCAAACCGCTTGAGGAAAGAGTATCCCTTGACAAAGCGAAAGTCTTTGTAAAGAAATTTGCTGGATGTACAGGCGTTGGTTACGCGCGTACACCCAGCAAACATAGCAAATCATAACCAAAGGCGTCTCTCTCCCCCACTAGCTCGGATATATTCGTTTAGTTTGTCCATAGCTTTGCCCGATTCTATAGCGGACAGCGCTACATGAAAATCCTCCCTAAGATCCAAGAGCGAAGCTCTTTCACATTTCAGCTTGCGGCTTAACAAAGCAAGGGCGGCATTGCACGCGAGATACTCTGCCAGTGGTCCCCCAGTCAGCGCTTGTTCATCCGCGCGCATAAGAGTCTCTATGTTGTTCGGGACCTTGATAGCGTCTTCTCTTATAGAAACTCCAAAGGGACGGCTGCCTACAAGCACATCAACCCCAAGAAAAGTACCCCCGGTTGCAAAACTTACAACTGTGGCCGTAGGAGACAGCTCATCCAAGTAACAGTGGTCCCTAAACCAAGAAGGATCGCTGGCTTCCATTGGTGTGGGAACAGCATCAACACCGCCAAGAACCACAACACCGCCAAGATTTACACAACCAACCCTATGCAATTGCGCATAGGCCCGGGCAATAACTGCAGGATGGACATTATGATTAACGCCCATCACTTTATACAGCTTTGTGGATTTCTCCACAGGGGCAGTCATTGGTCCTACTACATGATTTACAGTTTCCACCATCAACAGGTGAGAAAGGTAATGTAGCGTCTTGACCGAGTGCGCGTCGTTGAACCAGTAACCTGTGGTTTCTATCAACCTCTTAATTTCATTAGGACCA
>PCQY01000005.1:18507-20819 GCA_002770755.1 candidate division WWE3 bacterium CG23_combo_of_CG06-09_8_20_14_all_40_14 | reverse complement strand
AATATCGTTATAAAAATAGAAAGAGGGTCGTATCAACTTTATACTTTAGAACAACCATACCCCGGCTTTAAAAAAGGACATAGAATTTCAGAAACTGATAACTGGGACGAAATGAAAGAAAAATATAATTTTCGTTGCGCTATCACGATAAAATAAAAATATGACAAGAAAAATTACTATCAATGAAGAATATTTTAGACAATACAGGCAAAAACTTGGTTTCACTAACCAAGCGGATGTTAAAAACTTTTTTGGCGCGAAAGACATTACTCCGATTGTAGATTTAAGTTATGTAAAGCTTTTAAACAGGCGACTTTGTGAAATCGTCGATAAAATTGAAAGTACCGTTTCCGATGAAATTAAGGTTCGTAATCTTTCCGCGTTCAAAAAGGAACATATAGATCATCCTTTCAAAATAATTAAACGGAGCGGCATTTTACCCATACTTAACAATTTAGGCAGAAGACCAGAACAAGTTTATTTTTCTTGGATGCGCGGCTATGTTGTTTCAAACTTTTTTTGAAAGCGTTGGGGCTCGTATTTGAAGTTGATACCGAGAAAATTTATTTAATAGGTGACGATGATTTTAAAAATGCGGAAACCTTCAAAAAAACTCCTAAAGCTGACTTGGAAATTCGTTTGAATGGGAAAAATAAAATTCGCATTGAAATGCAGTCCGGTTTCACCGGAGTAAACGACATCAAACAGCATAAAGTTTTGGAAGCAAAAAGAGTTTTCCGCGAGGAGGGCATACCGTCGCTTGCAATTCACATTGACCTTTACAACGGACAAGTCGCTTTCGTGAAATTGGACGAAATAGAAGATGGCGATGTGAATTGGATAACGCGGCAACAAATGGAAGGGCAAACTGTTTTCAACATAGACCAAAATAATTTCGTTTGGAAAATTACGGAGTCGCCCATTAAATATAAAGAAATTGATTTTGGTTAATTTTTCTTATGACTAAAAAATCAAAAGTCATAGATTTATTTTGCGGAGTGGGAGGGTTGAGCTACGGCTTTGCTCACGACGCTAATTTCGAAATAGTTGCCGCCAACGAAATTTTACCGAACATGGCGAAAGCGTATTCGTTGAATCACCCCGCGACAAAAGTTTATGTTGAGGACATAAAGGATTTTAGTGCCGAAAAAATAGAAAAAGATTTGAACATAAAAGCGAGCGAGATAGACATTATCGTTGGTGGCCCGCCTTGTCAGG
Source organism: candidate division WWE3 bacterium CG23_combo_of_CG06-09_8_20_14_all_40_14 (assembly GCA_002770755.1). Lineage (GTDB taxonomy): Bacteria > Patescibacteriota > WWE3 > CG2-30-40-12 > CG2-30-40-12 > CG2-30-40-12. Next base: position 19,601 of record PCQY01000005.1, on the reverse strand, counting down.
CGTATTCAACGGTAGGAAAAAGATTGATTGACGACCCTCGCGGAAAACTTTTTCAGGAATACTACCGAGTGCTGAAAGAATTTAATCCGAAACTTTTTCTTTTTGAAAATGTAAAAGGTTTGTTGTCCATGCAAGGCGGCGAGTTATTGGAAACGATTATTTCTCTTTTTGAATCGTTGGGCTACAAAGTGCAGTATAGACTTCTCAATGCGGCGGACTTCGGCACGCCGCAAATAAGAGAAAGGGTCATAATAATTGGTTCAAAGTTAAAAAACGATTTTCAATATCCGTCGCAAACGCATTACAGCACGGAAGAAACACCGGATTTGTTTAGAAACGGGTTGAAACCACACCTTACACTTGAGGAAGCAATAAGCGATTTGCCTTTCATAAAGTCCGGTGAAGAAAGTTTTGAGTATACCTCGGAACCGCAAAACGAATTTCAAACAAAGATGAGAATAAATGCCCCAGAAAAATTGACGGATCATAATTCTCCGAACAACAACGCAAAACTGGTAAAAATGATGGAACTTTTGCCGGATGGCGGAACGCCGGAAGATTTGCCGAAAGAATTACGCCCGACATCTGGTTTCAAAAACACTTATTGCCGTCTTTGGTGGAACAGGCCGTCAACGACCATAACTCGCAATTTGAGCACGCCGTCGTCTTCTCGGTGCATACATCCGAAAGCCCCCAGACCGCTCACCACGCGCGAAGGCGCGCGTATTCAATGTTTCCCTGATTCATACCAATTTTACGGATCAAGAAGCGATAGGAATTTACAAATAGGCAATGCCGTGCCGACATTTCTGTCAAGCGTGATGGCCGAAGCGATTCTGTATAATTTCAAACAAGAGTATGCGAAAAACTACGGACAAGTTTTCAAAGCGGAAGAGAAGCGAAATAATGTCAAAAATTCGCTCCTCAAACACGCAGTTTGAAAAAGATTTCATATCGGAGTTAAAAAAGCGAACTGGCAAAAAGTTTAGGACAAACGCTGGCTATTTGCGAGTATCTAATTGAACTTTCCGCTTTTTCAAAAAATGCTGTTATTCTTGACCCTTTTATGGGAAGTGGAACTACTGCGATAGCGG
>PCQY01000005.1:10362-18499 GCA_002770755.1 candidate division WWE3 bacterium CG23_combo_of_CG06-09_8_20_14_all_40_14 | reverse complement strand
CTGCGATAGCGGCAAAAAAACTCGGTAAAAATTATATCGGTATTGACGCAAATGAAAAATACGTAAAAATTTCAGAGCGAAGAATAAAAGAATTGGACAAAAAGCCGGATTTGTTCAAAGCTGTTGAAAAAGAAGAAAGAAGAAAATTACAAATTGAATTACAGGTTATATAAACTTTGAGAGGAATAATTATGCCAATACCAGAGGATATAAAAAAGAAAATACAGGAAAACCTAAATAAAAAACTCCAAGAAAAGGGGCGAAATTTAGTTTGCCCAATTTGTGGCAATAATAATTTTATCCTTGCCGACGGTTTTGTTAATGAATTAACCCTTATCATTTTCAAATATTGTATAATATCAGTATGGGGAAACTTTATTTATATACAGACGGCGGTTCAAGAAACAATCCTGGACAAGCGGCGATTGGCGTTGTTTTAATGGATAGCGACAAAGTTTTGGAAAAGTTTGGCAAAAAAATAGGAATTGCCACCAATAATATAGCCGAATACTCCGCTTTGATTGCCGGCTTGGAAATTGCCGCAAAACATAGTCCTAAAGAGCTTATATGTTTTATGGACAGTGAGCTTGTGGTTAAACAGCTAACCGGAATTTACAGAATAAAAGAGACTTCCCTGCGAAACCTTGCTATCAGAGTAAAAACCATAGAAAAACAATTTGATATGGTCCAATTTAAGTATATCCCGCGAGAGCGGAATTCTATGGCAGATTCTCTAGTTAACGCCGCCTTGGACAACCTGTTATGACTACTCCTAGCCTAGAAAATATTTCCGAAAAATCCAAAATAAAATTGGAAGACATAGCGGTTATTATTAAAATAATTAGAACCCAAACCCCCACTGTTTCGGAGCTTGTAAAAGAGACTAGTCTCTCGCGCGGACAAATAAAAAGATTTCTGTCTTCCGTAAAGCCCTTTGTAAATTACGCAGCCGCTTCTTCCCGCTTAACTTTAACGGACAAGGGGTTGCAGGCACTGTTTTTACAACAGGAAGACACTCCCCCAAGTTTCAAAAAAGAGGACTTGGAGGAATTTATCCATTTCTCAAAAGCGCTTTCGCCTAAACCTAATAGGGAATACGACCAGTTTTGCGCAACTATACAAACGGTTCTTAAAAGAGTTGAGAAATTTATAAAAGAAAAAGATTTGCAGAAAAGAAAAGTGGCATTCTTAGGGGACGGCGATTTAACTTCTTTGGCGGCGGCATACATATTTTGCGCTGAAGAAATAACCGTTCTTGAAATTGATGAAAACATCCTCAATGTTATTGAAGAAACTTCTAGAAAATTTAATTTGAATATACAAAGTGTTAAATGGGATTTAAGAAAAGCTATTCCGCGGGGGTTTTTACATAGGTTTGATACCGTTTTTACCGACCCGCCTTACACCGCAAACGGGTTTGACCTTTTTTTGCGAAGAAGTTTGGAAGCCACCAAAGAGAATTCTTTGTCCTCGCATTACATTTGTTATGGCACATCCTCGTTGTCAAGAGAACGCTCTTTGAAAATCCAGCGGATAATTAACGACTACGCGCTGTTTGTTAGGGAAAAACTGCCAAATTTTAACACATATATTCAGGGCGCGGAAGCGGTAGGGAATGTAAGCGATTTGTATATACTGGAAAAAACTCCTCAAACAAAACTGGGGAAATCCAAACCTGCCAAAAAACTTTATACCTGGGAGTAATGGAGAAATTATTAGGGGGATTATTAGGGGTCTGACCCCATTGGGGTCAGACCCCTATTTTTTAAGATTTGACTTTACTTTCACATTCCCATTCCGCTCATATCCATCCCTCCGCTCCCGGGTTCGGACTCTTTTTTCTCCGGGATATCCGCAACCAAAGCTTCAGTAGTTAGTATATTAACCGCAACGCTTACGGCATTTTGCAGAGCGCTTCGCGCAACTTTGGCAGGGTCAATAATACCTTTTTCAATAAGGTTGCTAAACTCCATTCCCATAACATCATATCCCACATTAACTGGTTTACCCGCAAGTTCTTTAACCACCCAGCCTCCGTTAACGCCTGCATTTTCCACAATCATCCGAACCGGGTTTTCCAAAGCGTTCTTGAGGATTTTAATGCCGATTTGCTCCTCGCCGGGTAGAGACAATTTGTCCAAAATTTTGCTCGCTCTTAAGAAAGCAATGCCCCCTCCCGGAACAATGCCCTCTTCCACGGCGGCTTTGGTGGCGTTAACGGCATCCTCCACGCGATACTTTTTCTCTTTCATTTCCGTTTCGGTTGCGGCGCCAACACTTATGACGGCAACCCCACCAGATAGTTTTGCCAAGCGCTCCTCCAGTTTTTCTTTGTCAAAATCGCTGGTGGTTTGCTCTATTTGTTTTTTAATCTGCCCAATTCTTGCTCGCACTTCATTATCGGAACCCTTTCCTCCAACAATAATAGTTTCTTCCTGTTTGGCTATGATTCTGTCTGCCCGCCCTAAATCTTCAACAGAAGCGGATTCAAGTTTTCTGCCCATTTCTTCGCTTATAACTTTTCCGCCTGTTAAAACGGCAATATCCTCAAGCATATCTTTTCTCCTGTCGCCGAAACCGGGGGCTTTAACGGCAAGCGCGGTAAAGGTTTTTCTTAATGTATTTACCACTAAAGTTGCCAAAGCCTCGCCTTCCACATCCTCTGCTATTATCACAATGTTTTTTGAGACTTTAACAAGTTTCTCCAGCAAAGGTAGAATATCCGCAATCGTCGAGATTTTTTGGTCGGTGATTAAGATATAAGGGTTTTCAATAACCGCTTCCATCCTTTCGGGGTTAGTTACAAAATAAGCCGAGGCGTAACCTTTATCAAAAATCATGCCGTCTTTATATTCAATTTCCATCTCAAGCCCCTTGCCTTCTTCAACGGTAATAACACCTCTGTCGCCAACTTTTTCTAAAGCAGCGGCAATTATTTTGCCTATTTTGGCGTCTCCCGCGGAGATGGTGGCTATCTGAGCTTTTTCCTCGCCTTTGCCTATAGGCTTTGCTATCTTTTCTATCTCGGAAACAACGGCATCAGTTGCTTTCTCAAGACCTCTTTTAAGAATCATAGGATTTGTGCCAGCGGCAATGTTTTTGAAACCTTCGTTGACTATGGATTGCGCAAGAAGAATTGCGGTAGTTGTTCCATCTCCCGCGACATCGTTTGTTTTTGTGGCGGCCTCCTTAACCAGCGACGCCCCCATATTTTCAAAGGGGTCTTTAAGCTCAATTTCTTTAGCCACGGTAACCCCGTCATGAACAACACTTGGGGAACCCCATTTTTTTTCAAGGCTTACATTTCTTCCCTTTGGACCAAGTGTGGTTACAACAGCTTTAGCTAAAGCGTCCACCCCGTTTTTTAACTTTTTCCGCGCATCCTCTCCATATAGTAATTGTTTTGCCATAGCGATAATTAAATCCTAAATCCTAACTTCTAAATTCTAAATTTAGAAACTAAAAATAGGAATTTGCAACTAAATTAACCGAGTATAGCTAAAATATCTTCTTCTTTAACAAACAGGTATTCTTTCCCCTCGAGCTTAACCTCATTCCCGCCCCATTTCTTGTAGAGAATTTTATCACCCTTTTTAACGGCGGGTTTTATCATCTGCCCGCTTTCGGTAAATTTTCCGGGTCCCACTGCAACTACAGTACCCTCCTGCGGTTTTTCCTTCGCTGTGTCGGGAATAACAATGCCGGATGTTGTTCTCTCTTCCCTTTCAGAAGGCTCTACTAATATGTAATCTAAAACGGGCTTTACACCGCTTGCGCTATTTTTTGCCATAGCCTTTTCCTTTCATAAAACTAAAATGCTTCTAAACATAAAAACATATAGCAGATAAACCTCTCAAGTGTCAAGAACAAAATTCCCTCTTGAATAATTTTTTATTCCTCCTATTATAAAAGCAATGTACATAGTTGAATGGGTTAAGAAAAACAAACTAGCCTCCTTTTTAATTCTTTTTGTTTTATACCTTCTGTTTAGAAATTTCTCTTTCCGCATTTTTGGCGGGCCTAAAAATTATATAAGCGCAGTGCCTCCCGCTATTGGGGGCTCTTATGAAAGCGGCGCTTTGGTGAAGTCGGATTATGGGGAAAATCCTGTTAGACCCAAGGAAAGTGTAGATATTGCCCCTGAGAATAGAAAAGTTGTTGAGGAAACAACTTTATCTTTGCAGGTTAAAGATGTTTCGGTAGCAATAGAGGCTATTAAAAAAGAAGCGCAGGAAAGGAAAGGGTTTATGGTTTCGGCAAATCTTTCAAGACCTCTTGAAGCGGCAAGAGGCAGTATAACGATAAGAGTTCCATCCAGCCAAGCGGAAGCTATGCTTTCCTTTTTAAGAAACTCTGCCGTTAAAGTTGTATCCGAAAATTTAATGGGATTTGATGTTACCGACCAGTATAACGATATAACTGCAAAACTTGCTACTCTAGAGAAAACAAAAGGGATTTTTGAAGGTATGATGGAGCGGGCGGTTACAGTTGAGGAGATTTTGCGTGTGCAAAGCGAGATATTAAATAAGCAAAACCAAATAGATTATTACAAAGGACAGGCGTTATATTTAGAAAAAACATCAAGTTCTGTAAAAATTACTGCATATTTGTCCACGGATGAGTATTCTCTGCCCTTTGCTCCGCAGGATGGCTTTAGACCCAATGTAGTATTTAAGCAGGCGGTTCGCGCCCTGGTTCTAACAGTTAGAAGTTTAGCTGTAAAAGCTATTTGGATTGGGGTTTATTCTGTAATTTGGGTTCCCGCTTTGCTTGTTTTTCTTTTGATAAAGAAACTTCTAAAAAATTCCCCGCTAAAGAATCGTGAACGAAAAACCACTTGACTAGTGTTGGCACTCGTTATAAACTGGTGCTAGTATGCAGGAGGTTACTCCCAGACAAAAAGAGCTTTTAAAGGTGGTGGTGGATGAATACATAGATTCCGCTATTCCCGTGGGTTCTGAAACTTTGGTTAAAAAATATAATCTCAAATATAGCCCGGCGACTATCCGAAACGAAATGGCAGACCTTATTAGAAAGGGGTTTTTAGAAATGCTCCATTCCTCTTCGGGCAGAAAGCCTACCAGCCTAGGTTTAAGGTATTACATTACAGAATTGATGGAAGAGGAGGATGTGCCGGTTTTAAGTGAGGTTGCTATAAAACAAAGGATATGGCAGGAAAAATATGAATTTGAAAAGCTTTTGAGAAATGTGTCTTTGGCAATGGCAGCATCCACCAGAAATTTGTCCATTGTTTCTTTGGAGGATGGGTTTGTTACTTACGCCGGAAGTGTGAATATTTTGGAGCATCCTGAATTTTTTGATATTGAAGTAGCTAAGGCTGCTCTTAATTTGCTTGACAATTTTGACCTTTTGAGCGATCTTTTATCTAAAGGGTTTGGGGATAACGATGTGAAGGTTTTAATAGGAAAGGAGCTTAATTTAAAAAATCTTGACTGTTGCGGGGTTATTTATACTAATTTTACTGGAAGGGGAAAATCCGGGACAATCTCTATAATTGGACCGGATAGGATGCCGTACTCCAAAATAATCCCTATTGTTAGATACATAAAAAATATAATAAGCGAAGTAACATCCAGTTTTTGAAAGTTTATGGAAAAGAAAATTGAAAAACTTGAAAAGGAAATTGTAGAATTAAAAAATAAAATTTTGGAGGCTGAAAATAAGTGGAAGCGGGCTTTAGCGGATTACCAAAATTTAGAAAAGAGAACACAGGAGCAGAAAGCCGAGTTTGCGGAGTTTGCAAATTGCGGCATTATGCTTGATTTTTTGGGTGTCTTGGATTGTTTGGAAAGCGCCGCAAGCCATATAAAAAACGAGGGGTTGGATTTAAGCGTGAAAAAGTTTAAGGAAGTTTTGGAAAGTAACGGGGTATCCGAAATAAAAGCGGAAGGAGAAGTTTTTAATGCGGATAGTATGGAAGCGGTTGACGCGCAAAAAGGGGAGGAAGGAAAAGTGTTAAAAGTGAACAAAAAAGGGTATATACTAAATAATAGAGTTTTAAGGCCCGCTCAAGTAGTGGTGGGCAGAAAGGAATAAATATGTCTAAAATACTTGGAATAGATTTGGGAACAACCAATTCTTGTATGGCGGTTATGGAGGGGGGAAAGTTTAAGGTTATCCCTAATGCTGAAGGAATGAACACTACGCCGTCTATTGTGGTTCCCGATAAAAACATTGTTGGCGTTTCGGCTAAAAGACAGCAGGTGGTAAATCCAAAAAACACCATCTTTTCAGTTAAAAGGTTAATGGGCAGGAGGTTTTCCGACCCTTCGGTTCAAATGGCTATAAAGCATGTTCCCTATGTTATTAAGGAAGGGAAAAATGGTATGGCGGTTGTTGATGTTGAAGGGGTTGAATACACCCCTCAGGAAATTTCCGCAAAAATTCTTCAGAAGTTGAAAACCGATGCCGAAAGTTTTTTGGGGGCATCCATTAGAGATGTGGTAATTACAGTCCCCGCTTATTTTGATGACTCCCAAAGGTCGGCTACCAAAGAAGCGGGTCAGATTGCGGGGTTAAATGTGTTGCGGATAATAAATGAGCCTACGGCGGCTTCCTTGGCGTATGGTCTTGACAAAAATAAAAATGAGCAGATTGCGGTTTATGATTTGGGAGGCGGAACCTTTGATATATCCATATTGGAGATCGGCGACGGGGTTTTTGAAGTTAAATCCACAAACGGCGACACCTTTCTTGGCGGGGACGATTTTGACCTTAAGATTATAGATTTTTTGACTAGCGAATTTAAGAAAGAGCAGGGCGTTGACTTGATAGGAGATAAGCAGGCTATGCAAAGGCTAAAGGACGCGTCAGAAAAGGCTAAAATTGAGCTTTCTTCCACGCAAGACACCGAAATTAGCATACCCTTTATCACGGCGGACCAATCGGGACCAAAGCATTTAACGATTAAACTTTCAAGGTCAAAATTGGAGCAGATTGAAGAAGATTTGATTCAAAAAACCATAGAACCTTGCAAAAAAGCGGTTTCTGATGCCAAAATAAAATTTTCGGATATAGATGAAGTGGTTTTGGTTGGTGGAATGACACGGATGCCTAAAGTGGTGGAAGTTGTAAAGTCGTTATTTGGCAAGGAGCCTCATAAAGGGGTTAATCCTGATGAGGTTGTGGCGGTAGGGGCGGCCATACAGGGGGGGGTTCTTTCGGGAGAGGTAAAGGACATTCTTCTTTTGGATGTTACGCCGCTGACTTTGGGTATTGAAACTTTAGGGGGAGTGGCAACTCCGATTATTAAGCGAAACACCACAATACCCACAAGCTCGTCGCAGGTATTTTCCACCGCCGCGGATAATCAGACTAGCGTGGAGGTGCATGTTGTTCAAGGCGAAAGGGAAATGGCTTCCGATAATAAAAGTTTGGGAAGGTTTATTTTAGACGGCATCCCCCCTGCGCCGAGGGGAGTTCCTCAGGTGGAAGTTTCTTTTGATATGGACGCAAACGGTATTCTAAATGTGTCTGCCAAAGATAAGGCTACCAACAAAAGCCAAAGCATTGCTATTCAAGGCGGGACGGGGCTTTCTAAAGAAGAAGTTGAAAGAATGGTAAATGAAGCAGAGAAGTATTCTCAGGAAGACAAAAAGAAAAAGGAGTTGGTGGAAGCCAGAAATCAAGCGGAGAATATGTGTTATACGGCGGAAAAGACTATAAAAGATGCGGGGGATAAAATTACGGAAGATTTGAAAAAGCCTGTGGAGGATAAAGTTAAAAATCTGCGAGATATACTAGCCACAGCGTCGTTAGATGAGTTAAAAACCAAAGCGCAAGAGCTTTCAACAGAGCTTCAAAAAATTGGTCAGGAGTTGTACAAGCAACAGGGGGCCAATAAGGCTGGAACTTCAAAAGAGGAGCCTAAAGATAAAGATAAAAAAAATCCAGAGGAACCTGTGGAAGGCGAGGTTGTGGAGGATAAATAATTGGCAAAGGATTACTATGAAATTCTCGGCGTTTCTAAAAACGCTTCTATAGAAGACATCAAAAAGGCTTATAAAAAGCTTGCTAAGGAGCATCACCCTGATGTAGCTAAAGATAAAGCCGCAGCGGAAAAAAGGTTTAAGGAAATAAACGAAGCATACCATGTTTTAAGCGACCCTGAAAAAAA
>PCQY01000005.1:4339-10339 GCA_002770755.1 candidate division WWE3 bacterium CG23_combo_of_CG06-09_8_20_14_all_40_14 | reverse complement strand
AACCAGTTTGGTCATACAGGTATGGGAGGAGGTCACGCGGGGCAGGGCCCTTTTGCGGGGGACCAATCAGGCGCGTGGGGTCCCTTTACATGGTCGTATACCACATCTCAAGGGGGAGGCAACGCAGGGTTTGATTTTGGTAATTTTACCGACCCCTTTGATATTTTTGAAGAGGTTTTTGGGTTTAGGGGATTTTCCGGAGCGCGAAAACCAAGAAAAGGCAGGAATTTGTATTATTCGCTGGAGGTAAGTTTTGCCGAAAGTATACAAGGGGTGGAAAAAAAGGTTGTGGTAAATGAAACAAATCTTTCCATTAAGATACCGGCAGGGTTATCAGATGGAACAGAGATAAGGTATGCAGGATATGGGGAGGAAGGGCCTGCCGGAGCGGAGAAGGGGGACTTATTTATAACCATAAAGGTAAAGCCTCATCCGAAACTGGTAATTCAGGGAGACGATGTCTTTAGTGTGGAGGAAATAAGTTTTGCGCAGGCTGTTCTGGGGGATACTTTGGAAGTGGACGCAATTGACCCAAATTCGCCAACGGCGGTTTCGCGAATAAAACTTAAAATTCCCGCTGGAACACAGCCTAATACGCAATTTAGATTAAGAGGAAAGGGCAAGCCGAAAGTAAGAGGGTTCGGGCGAGGAGACCATTATATTCAAATTTTAGTAACTATTCCGGCAAGAATTTCCCGCCAGCAAAAAAAACTTTTGGAGGATTATCTCAAATCGGGGTAATCCATGATGTTTTGAGAGTCAAGAGCTTGTACATAAATATAAAAAGTCCCGCTTTCTTTTTCTGTTGTGGTAAAAACGCCTTCAAAAACATAAATAGGCTGTAAAAAAGGCGCGGGGTCCTTTGGCTGATAATAAGCAAGTCCTACATCCCGCATTTCCATTTTCGCAACTTTTAGTAGTTTGTATCCGTCGTAAAAATTATTAGTGTTGCCCTTTAAGTATACTACCGCGCCGCCGCCATTTTTAACAAAATCCCACGCTTTTTCAATGGGAATAATGGGGTATGTTGATTTTTCCAGCAAAATAGCGGGGTTATTGTAATAAAAAATGGGGTAGGTTAGCAAGATATCATTTCTTTTCTCATAATCCGAAGGGTTTCCCACAAATACCGAAACCAAAGCGGTGGCAGGATTCTCTCCGTAAACTAAGGCCTCCGTATCCTCGTTTATTTTTGCCTTTCTGTAAAAATCCACTCTGACAAGGTTTGCTTGAAGGTAATTTATAGTTTCGTATAAACCTGCTCTTCCCGCTCTAACATAGGCGGTTTTTATATCGGTGTTTAACAAATCTTCTCCTAGAAAGCCGCGGTTTCTTAAAAAATCCTGCGCTTTATTCTGCGCATCTATAGAAAATAAACCGGAGCCTACTAGCAAATTTTCCGAAAGATATTCAGAGGTTGTTTCTAAAACTATATTTTTAGTGGCAATATTAAAGTATAAATTTTTGTTCTCCTCGCTTTCCCAAGTAAATTCTATCAGCGATTTTTTTGCGGGACTCCACCAAAAGTTAACGGATTTTCCAAACTCTTTGGCTTCTTTTTCCGCGGTTATTCTAGGGTATGGTATAGCCAATCTGTAAACGAAAGCTCTATCGGGAAACGCGGGTAGTGTGCCTGTTTTTGTGTCTAAAACATACTCCGGAAAAGAACCTTCCGAAAAGTTCAAAGTGTTGAATTTAAGACTTGGAACACTTCCAAAAGACGCCTCCGCGGGGGGAAGTTTGGGAGGATTTAAGGTTAGGTACAATGCCTTGGCTTTGATAAAAACAAATTTTAGAGTGTAAAAGGAGAGAATGGCAACGACAAACCAAAAGGCAAACTTTTTAGTTGCTATAGATAATTCCGTGAGGGTCATATTATCTTTAATGATATAATACTTGTATGATAAGAACAAGAATGGCCCCAAGCCCTACGGGAGAATATCACATTGGCCACATAAGAACACTGCTTTTTAACTACGCATACGCTAAGAAATTTGAGGGGAAATTTATTATAAGAATAGAGGATACTGATAGAAAAAGGTATGTGGAGGGGGCTGTGCCGAGAATTTTGGATACCATAAAATCGTTTGGCTTAGAATGGGACGAGGGACCTGATATAGGGGGACCTTATGGCCCTTATACCCAATCTCAAAGGCTTGAGATTTACAAAAAATATGCGTTGGAGCTTGTTGAGAAGGGATGCGCCTATTACTGTTTTTGTTCGCGGGAGCATTTGGATAAAGTTAGGAAAGAAAGTTTAGCAAAGCGCGAAATTCCTAAATACAACCGTTACTGTAGAGAGCTGTCTTTGGACGAAGCCAAGAAAAGAGCGGAAAATGAACCCTTTGTTATAAGGTTAAAAGTACCAGATAACGAAGTTTTGGAATATGAGGATTTGGTATTGGGAAAAATTGCCATAAACTCCGATAATCTAGATGACCAGGTGCTTATTAAAACGGATGGCTTTCCCACTTACCATTTAGCGGTGGTAGTGGATGACCATTTAATGAGGATAACGGATATCATAAGAGGCTCCGAATGGATATCAAGTACCCCAAAGCATATTCTTTTATACCGGTATTTTGGATGGCAAATGCCAAAAACCGCGCATATCCCTGTATTTTTAGACCCCTTGAGCAAAGGGAAAATGAGCAAGCGAAAAGGCAGTGTTTCGGCGCAAAGTTTTTTGGATAGGGGGTATCTTCCTGAGGCTATGCTTAATTTTTTAGCGCTTCTTGGATGGTCGCCCACAGATGGCAAAGAGCTATTTAGTTTGGAGAATTTTGTTAAAAACTTTGATATTAAGAGTGTTAATAAGGCCAACCCTATATTTGATATTAACAAACTAAATTATTTCAACGGTTATTACATACGAGCTTTAAGTGATAAGGAACTTCTTGCGAAGATGCTGAATTTTAACCCGGAACTTAAAAAAGCGGACCGGGAAAAACTAGCCAAAATAGTGGCGCTTGAGAAAGAGCGTTTGAAAACATTAGGGGAATTTGAAAGTTTAACAAAGTTCTTTTTTAACGATAGGTTTAATATAAGCGACAGGGACTTTGTGGAACTGCTCGTACCTAAAGGAATTGGTCCAAAAGATATCATAAGCCACTTAAGAAATACAAGCAACTTATTAGAAAATGCTGAACTTTGGAATCTGTCTACATTGAAAAAGCTGGAGGCAAAGTTAAAAGATAAAGCGGGAGAGCTGGGATGGGAAGTTATAAATGTATTTTCGCCTATCAGGGTTGCGGTTACTGGAAGCGCTATTTCGCCTCCGCTGTTTGAGAGTATGGAGATATTGGGAAAAGAAAAAACGGTGGGGAGAATTAGAAACGGCATAAAGATTTTGGAGAAACACATATTTTAAGTTAAAGTTACATCATTATGTTTGCGAGCATAATAGAAAAATCCATAGAAAATGCCTTAAACAAATTAAACTTTGGGGTGGTGGACTTTGTGGTAGAGCATCCCGAAAATGAGGAATTTGGAGATTATTCCACAAATGCGGCTATGGTTTTATCCAAAACTCTAAAAAAATCTCCGATGGAACTTGCGCAGGTTATTGCGAATAGTGTAAAGATAAGACCCCCCATTCTGAAAGTTGAAGTGAGAAACCCCGGCTTTATTAATGTTTGGTTAAGGGAAGAATCTTTGGCAGAAGCGCTTATCAAAGTTATTATTCAAGGTGATGAGTACGGAAAGAGCAAAGCGGGAAAAGGAAAAACTTGGCTTATTGAACACACCTCCCCAAATCCGAACAAGGCGATGCATTTAGGGCATTTGAGAAACAATGTTTTTGGAATGGCTTTATCCAATATTTGGGAGTTTATGGGAATTAAGGTTATTAGAGATTGTATTGATAATAATAGGGGTATTGCTATTGCTAAATTAATGTGGGGATACTTAAAGTTTGCCAAAAAGGATGAAAACACTTTATCAGATGTAACTTACTGGCGGAAGCATAAAAATGAATGGATTACATTAAAGGATTTAAAGATTAGACCGGATAGATTTGTGGATGATTTGTATTTTAAGGGCTCCCGAGATTTTGAAGAATTTGAAGAATCGGAGGATATAGTTAGAGCTATGGTGGCAAAATGGGAGCAGGGCGATATGTCGATATTAGAATTGTGGAAAACGGTTTTGGAGTTTTCATACAAAGGTCAAAATTTAACCTTAAAAAGGTTAAACAGCAAATGGGATAAAGTATGGAGAGAAAGCGACCATTATAAAATGGGCAAGGAATTAGTTTTGCGGGGGGTAAAGAAAAGAGTATTTAAGAAATTAGATGACGGGGCAATTTTGAGCAACCTAAAAAAATATCACTTGCCGGATACCATTTTAATAAAACGGGACGGCACTTCCCTTTACATTACGCAGGATATTGCGCTTACAAAACTTAAAAAAGAAACTTTTTCTCCTGATAAAATGTTTTGGGTAATTGGGCCGGAACAAGGTTTAGCCTTAAAACAGCTTTTTGCAATTTGCGAGCAATTGGGAATTGGCAAAATGGAGGAATTTACCCATCTTTCTTATGGTTATATGCGCATAAAGGGGGGCGCAAGGATGAGTTCCAGGCTTGGGAATGTGGTTTATATAGATGAGCTTATTGACCTTGCAAAGGGAGAAGTTTTGAAAAAGACTTCGGATGAGGCGATTGCGGAGAAGGTTGCTGTTTCCGCAGTTAAATACAGCATGTTAAAAGTTGGCAGAACAACCAATACAGCTTTTGACTTTGAAAAATCCCTGTCTTTTGAAGGGGATTCCGGTCCCTACTTGCAATATACTTACGCTAGGTGTGAGAGTGTCCTGAAAAAAATTAAAAAATTGGATAAAGATTGTGGTGTAATGAAGTTTAACGAAGAGGAGCGAAGGATATTAAGGCACATCTATAAGTTTTCAGAGGTGGTGGAAAAGGCAGGATTCGAGTACAGTCCCAATTTTGTGGCGCTGTTTTTGTTTGAGCTTGCTAAAAGGTTTAATGGTTTTTATAACAGCCATTCCATACTTGAGGCTTCGTCCGAAAATAAGAAGCAGTTTAGAGGTCTTATAACCAAAGCCACTGCTCAAACAATAAAAAATGGTATTCTCCTTCTTGGCATAGAACCGCTTGAGCGAATGTGATAAAACAAGAATATGCGCTTTAGAGAAAAGATAACCTGCCTTTTGCTCCTGGCATTAGCTAGTATATACTTTTTGCAAAAGATAGACCTTACTACGGTAGATTTGGGCAGACATATTAGAAACGGAGAATATTTTCTTAAGGACCCCAAAGTTTTATACACAAATTTCTATTCTTATACAGAACCTAGTTTTGAAACTGTAAACCACCACTGGCTTTTCGGATTTTTAACCTATCTTATTTGGTCAGTGGGAAACTTCAAATTAATATCTATTATTTTTGCAGTAATCAACCTCTCCTCTTTTTTCCTACTTTTTTTATCCGCAAAAAAATCAAGCTCTTTTACCATAGCTTTATTTTCTTCCCTGTGGCTTATCCCCATTATAGCCGCAAGAAAAGAGATCCGCCCAGAGATGATAAGCTATTTATTCTTAGCAATTTTTCTTTTTTATCTAGTGCGCTTTAAAAACGGAGAAATAACATTCAAGAAATTATGCGTTCTACTTCTTCTTGTACAGCTGCTCTGGGTTAACACACATATATTCTTCATATTCGGCTTATTGTTAGCAGGGGTGTTAACTGTAAAGAATATTCCCATAAAAAAACTTCTCTTTTTGCTATTGGCATTAGTATTAACCTCGCTGATTAACCCCGCAGGCATTAAAGGGTTTCTAGAACCTTTTAATATCTTTAAAGAATATGGTTATATGGTGGCGGAAAATCAATCTGTCATATTTATGCAAAAACGCTTCTACAATCCTTTATATTTTCATTTCGAATTATCGTTTATTATGATATTTTGTGGTTTCTTTATACTGCTATTAAAAAGTAGAATGGACTTTAAAAGAAACCTCCCTTTATTCGGTCTATTTTTA
>PCQY01000005.1:729-4296 GCA_002770755.1 candidate division WWE3 bacterium CG23_combo_of_CG06-09_8_20_14_all_40_14 | reverse complement strand
AACTTATAACCTCCTTTCTCGGAAGCGTTTTTTTCATATTGTATTTAATACCAAATAATTACAGCTCTGTTTTCAATAACAATTTCGGGATAGGCGCTCTTGCCAAAAATGAAAAATCCGCCGAATTTTTCATAGAAACCGCACTTCACGGACCTATATTCAACAATTATGATATTGGAAGCTATTTAATTTTCCACCTTTTTCCCAACGAGCGGGTTTTTGTGGATAATAGACCTGAAGCTTACCCCACAGATTTCTTCAAAGGAATCTATATACCAATGCAAGAAGATGAAAAAACATGGGAGATAATGGACAGAAAATACAACTTTAACATTATTTATTTTTACAGACATGACCTAACTCCATGGGGTCAGCCTTTCTTGATAAAAAGATTAGGAGATGTGCACTGGGCTCCCATTTATGTGGATGAAGCGGTATTAATTATGGCGAAAAATAACGACGAAAATAAAAACATAATAGAGAAATACAAACTGCCCAAAAATATCTTTGGGCATTGAAAAATAAATTTTTAGGTGATAGCATAATTTTAATATGTCCCTAAACAAAAATCTTTTTTTACCTCTACTTTTGATAATATGCGCCTTTTCAATCATAGGAGTATTGTATTTTAAGGTTTTAAAAAATTCCTTTGCCAAGCCGAATGCCGTGTTATCCGTTATATCGTCTTATGAGCAGGCGAGCGTAATTTTGGATGGGGCGCTTGTAGGAAAAACTCCTTATGAAAGTGGAACTTTAAAACCGGGAGAGCATACAATATCCCTCAAATCCGATACGGGAAACTATGAGACAAAAATAACGCTAGTGCCCCAAGCTAAAACGGTAATTTCCCGTGAGGTAGGAGCCGGGGGGGCATTTTCTTCCGGGTATGCTGTGTGGATGGAAAAGATATCAGGTGGAGATGGCGCGGTTTCTATAATTTCCAATCCTTCGGAAGCTGTGGTTACTATAGATAAAGAAGAAAAAGGCAAGACACCAGTTAGTTTAACGGGTATTGCAGAAGGAAATCACACTATAGAAATTTCAAAAGTGGGATACGAACCCCAATCTATGTACCTAAAATTTAAAAAGGGGTTTAAACTGAATGTGGTTTCTGCTCTCTTTTTGCTTCCTCTGCCTTCTAGTCTAGAAGGTATAACTTATTCAGATAAAGTAAAAATTTACAATTTGGCATTATCCGATTCCCTTGCCACAGTGGATTCTTCTATATGGGCAAAAGCGGCAGCGTATTTTGTAAAAACAAGAGAGAAATCTGTAACCTTTAACTATTTTGTGGACCCTGCCGGTATTCTTTACGATGCGGGGGGAATAAAAACAACTCTAACTCCTGATAGTGTCCCCGCCGAAAACACAGTGATTGGTTATTTAGCAAAAAATAAGGGAGATTTAAGTGTGGAAGCTAAGCAAGCGCTGGAGGTTTTTGGCGCGGCAAAGCCTAAGGAGGTGGCAAAGATAATTCCTACTGGGGTGGGTTGGTTGAGGGTGCGATCGGAGCCTAGTTTAAACGGTTCTGAGGTTGCTAAGGTAAATGTTGGTGAAGAATTTGCAATTTTGGATGAGAAAGAAGGGTGGATTAAAATTAAAGTGAACAACACTACAGAAGGTTGGGTTAGCGCTGCCTATGTACAAAAATCTGCCCAGTAAATCCAAAACTTTAACAAAACTTATAGATAAGGCAATCCTTCCAGCAATAGTTTTAACCTTTTCTAAGATTATTAGTTTAATTATTGTTAATCAAAAGTTTCGTCTCAATTGGCAGGTGGGAACTTCAGGAATAATATATACTTCAAAGTCCGATTTTGTTCTTGCGAACACTTATTCTTCTTTGTTTATGTATTTTTCAATAATGGCGGGCCTTCTTTTGCTTCTCATTAAAGCTGTAAGATGGCACTCTACGCACATAGACCCAAAAGTTTCGGCTAGATTGCATTTTAGGAAGCTTGATTTTCTTGTTACGGAAAGTTTGGATTTGTACTTAAATACTGTAATATGGCTTGGCTATTCATGGCTTGCTGCGGCATTGATGCTGATTCAAAGTTACTACAACCTTATTCTGCCTTGGGTTTCGTATATAGCGCTTTTTGTGTCTATTACTGCAACCATATTTGTACTTTTGGATATTGAAAGGGAGTTTGGTGGTAATGCTTTTGATAAAGTGTGTAAAAGGGAAAGTATATCTTTTTTAGATTTAGGAAGAATATTAAAAAGCGGATGATAAAAAGATTAATCATAAACACTTTTCTTTTTGCAGTATTTGGCATTCTGTTGGCTTTGCCCTTTCTGCCTTCAAAGTTATTAAAATACTACCCGCAAAAAAATGTTTTGTCGGCGGTTGCAAGAAATGACCAAACCCTTATTAAAATTCTTCCCGCGGGGGATATGCTTCAAATGGTTGCTGTTACGGCTTTTCCTCAGCAATTTGCTTATTACGAGAGGATTCTGGAGGTTAGAAATTTTTCTGGCAGAGATATGTTGTACAAAGCGGCGGTTTTTGTGAATTTTGTAAATGGCAAAAATGCGCAAGCGGAGGTTGAAGCAGTTTTTAATAACAATAGCGATGAAATTGTTTTGCATCCAGGAGAAAAAGCCTACACCGGATTAAAAGTTTTGGGGAGAGGGGATAAGGTGGAAAAAGTTGAAGTTTTTTTGAACATCTCAGCTAAAGATGTACAAAAGTAAAATAATACAAAATACCCAAATTATGGTGGTTGCCAGGAGGGGTTTATCGTTAAGTAAAACCCTTTCTGGAGACTCCGCTTCCTTTTTTTCATAGATTACATATAAGTATCTTGCGACCCCATAAATTACAATTGGTATTGTGAGCATCATCCATTTTGGGTTAGACAACGAAGCGGGAAGAAACCTTTTTACGATGCCAAGGGATTCCTGCGGAGAAACCTGGAAGGTGAATAAAGAATAGGTTATTATAGCAAAGCTTGCTGAGGTGGATATCATAGAATCAAGTAGAGAATCGGGGTAGCGAGCTAATGTTTCTCGTGTTTCTAAAGGCAGTCCGCTTGCGCTTAATATTGTTCTTTCCGACCGGCGCTTGCCGAAGGATAAAAGCATAGCAAGTCCAATAGTGGCAAGGATTAGCCAAGAGGAAATGGAAACGCCTGCCGCAAATCCTCCTGCCAGAACTCTAAATATAAAACCCATTGAAACAAGCAAAGCGTCCAAAATAATTATGTTTCTTACTTTGTAGGTGTAAAAAATTTGCATAATAAAATATAAGAAACATATGAGGAAGAAGTACTCGTTAATAAAGATTAAAGACATTGAGAACGCAAGGGTTAGAAAAATAATGGCTGAAAATTTAGCTAGTTCTTTGGATAATTTTCCCGATGGTATAGGTCTATTCTTTTTAATAGGGTGCAGGGCGTCTTTATGGGCATCGTGGATATCGTTAATCAAATAAGCAGCGGAGGAGAGAAAGCAAAAAATTACGAAAGCGAAAGAAGTTTTAAAAAGCGAACCTGCGTCAAACAAATAGCCGGAAAAAAGTATGGCGGCAAAAAGGCCGAGGTTTTTAATCCATTGCCTTGGACG
>PCQY01000005.1:545-687 GCA_002770755.1 candidate division WWE3 bacterium CG23_combo_of_CG06-09_8_20_14_all_40_14 | reverse complement strand
AAAGAATTATTAGTTTCAAAAAGCATACTTTAATTTTAAGATATTTTTATAAACTAAACAACTTTTCAAATAGGGTTTCAAATAGGGTTAAACCCAAATGGGTTAAACCCATTTGGGTTTAACCCTACTCGAAAAGATTCTA
>PCQY01000005.1:0-523 GCA_002770755.1 candidate division WWE3 bacterium CG23_combo_of_CG06-09_8_20_14_all_40_14 | reverse complement strand
ACCCCAAATGCGCCCCAAATGCAGGTCTACTTGTAGCAGTTGGGACAGGGGGGAATAAAAGCATTAATTAAAACCAGCAAAAATAACAACTCCAAAATAACAAATACATATACTGTAAAGAAAACTTTTACTGTGGGATATTTATATTTTCCAACTTTGGACACCTTCCTCTTGTCAAGAAAAATCGTAGCGATACTGATCACAATCGTCCCAATAAGACCAAACACGAAACCGAAAACTTTACCCATTAGATAGAGTATTAGCCACCCCATCTCGTAGGGTTCCCCAAAAGCGGAAAGATACACAAAACGGGCCGCCTCTAGGCCACCAACAAACAACAACACAAAAGATAAAGTTAATATAATAGAAATCAGAAAGGACTTTTGTACGATAGAAGTCTTGTTACTCATGATTCTGTAATATATCCACTATTCCCTCCCTTACTTTTGGTTGCTTGATTATGGATGTATGGTACATATTAAGCATTTCCAAATTTGGCACCTCCACCCTAACCGTCCACATA
>PCQY01000022.1:23246-23748 GCA_002770755.1 candidate division WWE3 bacterium CG23_combo_of_CG06-09_8_20_14_all_40_14 | reverse complement strand
GGCAAGGTACTTCTATCATTTTTCTATGTTTACGGTTGGAGTTTTGGGAGTGTATTTTTTGTTAAAAAAGATTAAATTCTCCAATATGTACTCTTTCGCAGGGGCGCTCTTTTATGGACTGAATTTGGGGGCAGTGCAGGTATTTTATGCGCCCTATATTTCATTTTCCCATTTTTATGGTTTTCTTCCATATCTTTTTTGTTTTATGCTTGGCTATGTCCATAATAATTCTAGAAAAAACCTTTTAATGTTTGGGCTAACAGCTTTTTTAGTGGCGCCGTCCTTTTACATCCCTACAATTTTTGTAGTTTTTATACTCTGTACTACGATTTTTGGTTTGATGTCTTTTCCTAAAAAAGTGTACCTTGCAAAAGTCTTGGCAATAATTTTTGCGGTTAACAGTTTCTGGGTTTTTCCTTTCGCATATTTTATTATTAGCAGTTTGCTTGTCAGGTACAACTCACTATCAAGTGTTATGAGCTCTGAACTGCTATTTTTGGAG
>PCQY01000022.1:0-23206 GCA_002770755.1 candidate division WWE3 bacterium CG23_combo_of_CG06-09_8_20_14_all_40_14 | reverse complement strand
TTTGGTTTGGGAATGTGGATTTGCAGCTTGAGCAGGGAAAGTTTGATTATATGATGCGTCCATGGATTACCCATATTCAACAAACCCCAGTTTTAATTATTGGGTATATTTTGTCTGCTATGGTTTTTTTGGGATTTGCGGTTGCCATTGTTCGTCTTATATCTAAAAAGTACAAGGTAAACACTCCTTTGGCAGGGTTCGCGGGAATTTTTTTAATTTCATTATTTTTTCTTCTAAACGAAAACCCCCCGTTAGGGTTTTTATATCGCTTTATTAGACAGGCTAGTCCTTTGTTTGCGGAAGTTTTCAGATTTCCTTTTACTAAATGGGTAGTTCCGGCAACTTTGTCCTTTAGCGTATTTTTTGCTTTTGGAGTTGATTTTGTAATGTCCCATTTGCGTTTAAGAAAGGGTTTAACCCCAATTGTGGTGTCTGTTATATCCGTATTATTAGTTATTTGGATGTTTCCCGTGTTTAGGGGCAATCTGATTTACCCTAATTTGAAAGCTAACATACCTAGCGAATACTTTGAGCTTTTTGATTTCTTTAAGACCATTCCAAAAACTGAGAGGATAGCTAATTTTCCGCAATACACTTTTTGGGGTTGGAATTATTATAAGTGGGGGTATCGCGGAAGTGGATTTTTGTGGTATGGCATAGAACAACCCATTTTAGATAGAGCGTTTGATGTATGGAATGTTCAAAATGAAAATTACTACAAAGATGTAAGCTACGCGCTATACTCCAAAAACGAGCAAATTTTTTATGATGTCCTAAACAAGTATCAGATAAATTGGGTCTTATTGGACACAAATGTTATCCAGCCAGAAGGGGTTTTGGAATCTTTGTACATTTCTGAATTACAGGCTCTTTTGGAGAGTAACCCTAAAGTTGTATTGGCAAAGGAGTTTGGCGGTATAAAAGTATATAAAGTTATCTTAAATTATTTTCCGCAGAATTTCTTATATTTTCCTGGCATAACCTCTGATTATAATGTTATTCGCGGGGATGTGTCTGAAATTAATGCAGGCATTGTCCAAAACGGCGGGGAAGGGTATAGTGTAAATTTTTCCGCTCCGCTGAAGATTAGTAAAAAGGATATTCTCACAAAATATTTTGAAGCCGAGAATACGGTTCTTGCGGAAGTTTTTGCTAAACTAGAAAACGCCAGTCTTGATATAAAAATTGCATATAAAATTCCTTCATTACCCGACCAAGAGGTATCTTTAGGCAAAATAGCAAACATTAGCGCTATGGACAATCTGATTTTGGCCGTAAACTCCTCGCAATTTATTCATTTGGATAATATAGCTAACATTTATAAATCGTATGGCCGCGTTCTTATGCCTGCAAGGACGGACACTGTCCTTAACTTATATAATGGAAATGCGGATTATGTAAAAAAGTTTGACCCGAAGTATTTTATAGACATTGTTTACTCCTGCGCTGATTTTAAGGACAATTCCCAAGTTTTGGCCAGTTTAGAAGACGGGGCGATTAAATTGTCTGGGAAGTATTCCGCTCCTTGTTTTTTGCTCAAAGAGACTATGGTAAAAAGCGACGAGTACAATTTGGTCTCTGTTTCCTATGATTACAGGTCTTACGCGGAGGAACTTCCCGAGTATTGTTTTTTAACCAATTCTTCCGGGAAATGTCTGAACAATAAATTTGGCAACAGACCAAGAAGCAGTTTAAGCTGGAATTCTTATACCGATTTTGTGGAGTATTCAAAAAGCAGGTACACTGGCGAAGTGTTTTTGGCATTTGCGTTGGACGCGTACGATGCTGAAAAGACTATTTGGTATAAAGATATACAGTTAAATTTCTATCCGCTCGTTTTTTCGGAGACGATTAAACCTTTTGAATTTTTAGTTTCTAGTTATGGGGAAGAGGAGAATTTGGATATAAAAAGCATAAAGTTTGGCAGAGACTATTTTGTTTATAATATAAACGCTATGTCTAATTTGCACTCCCAATATGCAAGAAACTGCGACCGCTTTAATAAACTTTTTGTGGACAAGCAAATTACGGAAGGGGCGTTAATTTACTACTCAAAAAACGCTGTGAATTGCGAAGATTTTGAACTTTTGAATTTGCCGCAAGCCATTGGGTATGTTTTTGTGGCGAACGCCACTAATTTAAAAGGGCTTCCGCTTTCGTTTTGCATTTCAAACAGCCTATCTAAACGATGCGACATTGTACAAAAAGCCAAAAATGGGGAGAATTATCTAGTTCTTCCGGCGACGAGTTCCGATCTTCGGGATTTGGGATTCATCTTTCACTTGGATAGCGCTTCTATAGGAGATGCGGGAACAGTAAATAAATTGGATAACATTCTTGTCTATTATTACCCCTCGCTTTTTGTTAAAAGTTTCTTTGAGACAAGAGTAGGGGATAAATTAGAACCCGCCGCTTCTGTAATCAAGAATTCTGCGAGGTATAATCCTTCGCTTTATAAGATAGCGGTTAAACTTTCAAGCGGGAAAAGCACTCTTGTATTTGGGCAATCTTTTGATAAAGGGTGGGTTCTTCTTGATTGGGATAGGAAGGGGTTATTAAAAGGGCATAAAATTGTTAACGGCTGGGCAAACGGTTGGGATTTAATATGCGGGGAAGAGGGGAGTTGTGTTAAAACATTATATGTATTTTACTGGCCGCAGGTTTTGGAATTCGTGGGCTTTGCGGTTTTATTTGCGTATGTAGCGGCCGCTTTAATTAAAAGGGAATAAGTTGCCCACTGGGGCCTAACTAAGTTAACTAAGGAGTCTCCCTGCACAAGGAGACTCCTTTCTCGTCGCCTTTTTTCTCGCCCCGCCCCTCAAAATCAAACCGTCGTGGCTTATAATGTCCATTAAGCGGTCTGTGGATAAAGCCGCTATCCCTTACCAAACCCCTCACCCCATAGGCTTGACAAATAGCTTTTCTGTTGGTATAATAAGCCTTGTATGAAGTTGATTGCTTTGTGGAAATTCATTTTAATAATTTTATTCTTGTTTGTGGCTTTTAATAAGAAGTCTTTTGCTTCTGTTGTTTGCGCGCCTAATTATGGGGGTGGGGAGACCTGTATTGAAACAAAAATAGAAAAATTGTCTTTGGAAAAAGATGTTTCTTTCAAAGAGAGCGGAGAGTTCAAAAACAGGATAAAGGATGCAGGGGCGGGGGAGACCGTATATTTTAGAATTACCGTAAAGAACGAAGGCGACACTAATTTTGAAAAACTTACGGTGGAAGACGACCTTCCTAAGTACCTAAAAACTAAAGAGGATACCGAGTGGACAATACGAAACCTTGCGCCAGGCAAAGAGTGGAGCGAAACATTTAAAGCGGAGGTTGTGGACGGGGGCGACCTTCCGGATAACGATATTTGCGTAGTTAACGAGGCTAGGGTTAAAGAGTCTAACAAAATTGCCGATGAAGACACCGCGGTTGTTTGTATAGAGGCGTTTACAAAGGTGCTTGGGGTAAAAGAGTTGCCGGTTACGGGCGGCAGAAACATTATTACCGGAAAAGAAATCTCGTTTGCCGTAATGTCTCTGGGGTTATTCCTTTTGGGTATAGGCTTAAAGAAGTTTATTTAATTCTCAGCCCTAGTTATAGGCCTTGAGCGACGGGCAGGCGCTCAAGGTCTTTAACTGGGGTTAAGCAACTAGGTTGCTCAACTAGGTTGCCCAACCTAGGTTGACTTCAAATATGGGGAGGAAAGTGGGGGCAGTGCTTTTCTCCCCTTATTTGAATTATTAACTATTGACAGTATTGAATAGTTATATTAACTTTAAATAGTTAGAGCTTTTATTTGTTTGGGCTAAGAAAACTCAACTGTCTTTAGCGGTTGAGATGAATTAGCCAGTGTGTTAAAATAATATTGTCTGGTTTTGGGACGCAATCGGACGTTAAACAAAAACATGGTAAGGCGTTGTCACTAGACAAGTCTATGACCCATGAAGCCACCAGGTCTTTAGCTTAGTGGTAGTTCACCTGATTTTCTCCCATTATCTTTCTTATGGAATTTGAAGATACAAAAAACAACATCACCGTAAAAGGCGTTTTAGAAATACTTCCTGACTATGGCGTTTTAAGACAAAGCGCGGAGGTAGACTCAAAATCTGAGTTTGGTCTTCCTAAGGATGTATATGTGAGCCAGTCGCAAATTAGAAGGTTTGATTTGCGTATGGGTGATGAAATAGAAGGTTTAGCGCGGCCTCCAAAAGAGACAGAGCGGTATTTAAGCCTTCTTAAGGTTGAAAAAGTATGCGGGCAGGACCCCGAAAAAGCAAGGAGCAGACCCCTTTTTGAAAAACTCACTCCGGTTTTTCCGAATTTCTGGCTGAGAATGGAAACCGCCTCCGATGTCGTTAGCACAAGGCTAATAGATTTGATTGCGCCTATTGGCAAAGGGCAGAGGGGTATGATTGTGGCGCCTCCAAAAGCTGGAAAAACTTGGCTTTTAAAAGAAATTGCCGACGGCGTAGCAAAGAATTATCCTGAAGTTGTTTTAATGGTGGCGTTGATAGGGGAGAGGCCTGAAGAGGTTACGGATATACGAAGAAGCGTAAGAGGGGAGGTCATAGCTTCAAACTTTGATGAGTCTGCCGAACAGCAGACTAGGGCGGCGGAGATGTGCTTGGAAAAGTCAAAAAGGCTTGCGGAGTCGGGCAAAGATGTTTTAATTTTGCTTGATTCCATAACAAGGCTTGCGCGGGCGTATAATTTAGTGGTGCCCCCTTCGGGGAGAACATTGTCCGGGGGGCTTGACCCGGTGTCTTTGTATCCGCCAAAGCATTTTTTCGGCGCGGCTAGAAATTTTGAAGAAGTGGGTTCTTTAACCATTATTGCTACCGCTTTGGTGGAAACGGGATCGCGTATGGATGATGTGATTTATGAGGAGTTTAAGGGCACGGGAAATATGGAGTTGCATTTAAGCCGCGAGCTTGCGGAGCGCAGAGTATATCCTTCTATTGATATTAAAAAGAGCGGTACGAGGCATGAGGAGCTTTTATTTTCCAAAAAAGAGCTTGAGCAGGTGGTTAAACTGCGCAGAATGGTGGACCTTTTAAGCGATAAAGATGTTACCTCCTTAATATTGGCAAGGCTTTCTAAAACCAAGTCCAATAAAGATTTTCTAGAAACTCTCCACGAAACGAAGTAATGTAAATTTCACCAATCTGCTATAATTATAAAATGGTAGATACAGCGGAAATAACCGTTTGTGGCGGAAACGGCGGAGACGGGCTAATAACTTTTGGACGGGCGAAATTTAAACCTAAAGGACCGCCAACTGGCGGCAGTGGGGGTTCTGGCGGAGATGTGTATTTAGTTGCTAACAGTAATGTAGCTACTTTGAAAGATTTTGTTAGCAGAAAAATATTTGAAGCGCCAAATGGAGGCGCGGGTGGCTCTAACGACAGAACAGGAAAATGCGCAGAAGATTTATTTATACAAGTTCCTGTCGGAACAACCGTACTAAACGATAAAGGACAAGTTATTGCGGATTTGGACAGCCCAAAAGAAACCTTTCTTGCGGCGAAAGGCGGCGCGGGAGGACGGGGGAATGCGCATGTCGCTAAATCCCAATCCGCCGGCTGGCGGACAAATTCCAGATTCCAACTTAACCTTCCCCCTACACTAATATCATATACAGGGAAAAAATTTAGCAAAGAAAAATATATCTACTACGCAGAAAGGGGGAAGTCAGGACAAAGGGCAACTTTCACGCTGGAATTGAAACTTATTGCGGATGTGGGGCTGATTGGCCTTCCAAATGCCGGAAAATCCTCCATACTAAATGCTCTAACCAAAACTACCAAAGCCACAGTTGGCAGTTACCCCTTTACAACTTTGGAGCCAAATTTAGGGGTAATGGAAAATGTAGTGATGGCGGATGTTCCGGGCATTATAGAAGGGGCGCATAAAGGGCGGGGACTCGGCTACAAATTCTTAAAACACATAGAGCGAACAAAACTGCTTGTACATATTATCTCTATAGAACAAATATCTCTGAACGTTAAATCCATAACCAAAACCCAAGCTTACAAAACCATCCGCGAAGAGCTGTATAACTGGAATATAGCGCTTATTGAGAAACCGGAAATTATTGCAATTAACAAAATAGATTTGGAAAAAAGCATGAAAGCATACGAGAAAGTCTTCAGAAATGTTATTTTTGTCTCCGCCGAAACAGGCGAGGGGCTTGCGGAGCTTAAAGAAAAAATCGTGGGAGAGACGGCAAAGCAAAAAGAAAAAGAGCAATTTGAAAAGAAGGAAAAACCTTCCCCCGTTCCAACCTTTACTTTTGACACCCTGCCAAACAGAAAAATGGTTTTCAACAATGCAAAGGATGCTCCCTAAGAAAGGAGCCCCCTTAAAAGGGACACTCCCTCTTCTATAGGACGGATAGGGGATCTAGGAAACGACCGTTAAATTGTACGGTAAAATGGACATGCGGTCCCGTGCTTCTACCTGTTGACCCCATCTGGCCTAAAATATCCCCCCTATCCACTTCTTCCCCCACTGACACTTCTATAACAGACATATGGGCATAAGTTGTTACATAACCGTTGCCATGGTCAATCTGCACCGCAAAGCCGTAACCATTTGCCCACCAGCCTGCCCTAATAACCGTACCCGCATCTGCCGCGTATATTGGACTCGGATATTTTGCTATATCTATAGCAGGATGATACCAGCTAAAATACTGCGTTATAACCCTATATCTCGCAGGCCATATAAATTGCCCCGTACCTTTCACTCCAACTTGGGCATACGGCACATAACCATAGGAATCGGGTCCATAAGTGGGCGCTGGCGCAGGGGGCGGTATTTTAGCTCCCGGAATTATAATCTTTTGACTCACACTTAAATTGAAAGGAGGGCCATCTAAATAGTTAAAATCCACAATGGCCTGTGTTGAAACGGCATATTTTTCAGCCAGAGAACTTATACTGTCGCCCGATTTAACCGTGTGGATAACTCCCGATACCGGTGGAATTAACAGCCTTTGCCCTATTTTTAAATAATCGAGAGAAACGAGCTCGTTAGCATAACGGATAGATTCCACTGTAACCCCGAATTTTTGACCTATACTGCTTAAATTCTCTCCGCTTTGCGCGAAATACTCAATATAATCCTCCCGCATCCTATCCGGGGGAGTTTCCGTTCTGGCAAGAACTGGCTCTGGAATTATGTCATTTGAACCGGATATAAACTCTGCTTCCACATTCTCTGCAGAAACAAATTTACTTTGAAAAACACCTCCCGTTAAAAACACTGATAGGGCAAGCGCAATTACCAGCAAGTTAGCAATAGGTCTGCCAAGCTTTCCACGGGACCAGATTAATCTCCCTACAAAAAAATTCTTAATATTAGAAACCAAAAATACACTCTCTTTAAGTAAAGAAGCCGCAAATTTCAAAATGTATAAGGTTCTGTATATAAAATACCGCAACAGCGCTGCGAAAAAATCCGCTATAAAAACAATATACCCCCTAACTTTTTTTCCAAAGGCGGATTTTATTCTAAGCTGGGAAAAGGCTAGCTGGGAATTTGAATTTTTGCAAAATTTCGGTTTTAACATAGGGTATAAGTCTAGTTAAACACCTATAATTATAACAGATTAAAAGTTTTATCCGAAGCTATTGTTGCGCGGGTTGTGTTACGGGCTCTGTTTGTATCGGCGCATTTTCCGCAGGAGTTTCGTTTACAACAGGCTGTTGTGGCGGGGTTGGCTCCTTTTTAATTTGTTCCTGTTGGGCTTCCTGTGCGGCTTGCTGTTTTGCCAATTCCTCGCGGGCTTTTTCGGCTTGCTCCTGAAGTATTTTTAAGTTTTCGCTGGCGATTTTGAAATCTTCAGAATCTCGCGGCAAAAGCCTCAAAACTATTTCCATATTTGTAGCCGAAGCTTCCCAGTTCTTTAACTGCGCTTGAGATAAAGATAGGTTGTAGTATGCGTTGGCAAAGTCGGATTTTAGCTGAATGGCCTCTGCAAAAGATACAGCGGCTCTCTGAAAATCTCCGGCAGAGTAGTAAATAGAACCCACACCTACAACATTGCCCGTACCCACCCTTAAAATCGGGTTTAGGGGGTCAAGCTGAATAGCTCTTTGCGCCGCGTCCATAGAAGCCTGCGCCGCAGTTTTGTCTAAAGCGGTGAGTTGGTTAAACACCCAAGCGCGGTGCTCCCAGTTTGCGGCGGAAAGGGGATTTATTTTTTCGGTAGTCAACCTTACCTCTCTCACGGCTTGATTTACGAGTTGCTGCATATCCGATTTATCCTGCTCGGTTATCTTGTCACCCTTTTGGGCAATAAGCGCAATCAAAGCTATATCAATATTGGCGGCATCTCGGCGGTAAGTGTCGTAAAAAGGATTATTTAGAATAGCTTTATTATAAATGTTGTAGGCGCCCCCTATATTTCCTTGGGAGGCTGAAACAAGAGCGCTTTTTCTATAAATTTCCGCCGCGTACCCTTTAACGGATATAAATAGAGTAGGGATGGTTATAAGAAGGGCAATTCCCATAAACACATATGTTAAAATTTCTTTTTTCGCGGCGCCTAAATGAAGGCTTAACCTTTCGCTTATAGCGGATACGCTAAATACTACCTCCTCTACGGATGCTTCTCTAACATCTTTTTGGTAACTTACCAAAAGAGCGAGAATTATTACAGTTATAAAAGCTAAAGTTGTATTAGCGCTGTAGAAAACCATTCCCGCCAGCAGGCCAAACGAGGCGGCTGACAGGCCAATTGTCATAAAATCATTTTTTGCCTTTACAGACTGCAGAGAAAATTTAATAACAGCTAAGACCAGTATAATTAAAGCGCCGAGCCCAAGCAAACCCTGCTCGGAGAAAATCCTAAAAAACTCCCCGCTGGGTTTGCCAAATCTTAAATTCCAAAAAGGGGAGCTGTTAAATGATAGGGGTTTGTAGATAGTAAAATCTGTAGTGTAAGTCGCAACTCCCGATCCGAAGAAAGGGTAGTCCCTTAAGGCGCTGGTGGCTATTTGCCATGAGGTTTTGTAATCCAAAGTTATTTCTGTGGTTCTTGTGTAATTTATTCCTAGGCCGGAAGTAAGGCTGGGGATGTAGGTTATCGCGGCGAAAAGCCCTAATGTTGCCGCAAGGGATAATCCTGCGGTCTTGGCAAGGGTAGATTTGCTAATTTTGTCGCTGTGGTTGAAATATATATTAAGCGCTACAAAGGAAGACGCTACTCCCGCGGCAACCCAAGTGGGTATGTTGTTTGCTGCTAATATGAAAAACCCTGTAATTAGCGCTGTTAATGTGTAAAGCGCCACTTCCAAAGTATTTTTTTCCTCTGCCGATTTTGTGATAAGGCTTAAAGATATGCCAAAAGCAATTCCGGATATTATTCCTAGTGTGAAAGGGGAGCCTAAGGTATTAAATCCACCTCCCTGCGCCCATTCAAAAGGCAGCAATTTTTCTGTTAGGTTGAAGTAGGACAAAAGCCCTATAAGCGCCGCTAAAGAAGCCGCTATAACAAAACTTTTAACAGTATTTTTTATAACTTTTTCAGATTTTATATTAGAAGTTAGAGCATAGTATAGAGAAAACAAAAGAACGGCTATGAAAATGTTGGGGAAAAAAGTTCCATATTGTCCAAATAAAGAGGAAAACTTGCTGATAGAGAATATTGTGGATAGGATTGAAGAAATAATAAGAAGCCCAAAACCTATGTCTAATGGAGATTTTACTAGAATCAGCTTTTGAGTGTTAACTGCCTTAACTGCCCATATAAGTAGCGCTAGGGAACTTGCCGCTAACGCGAAAATAATTTTATTAAATTCAAAGAAGTTGCTGGTTACCGGCAGGAAGAATAAAATTGCAAAAACAGGAATGGCGTAAGTTAAGGACTCTTGTGTGGCGTCTATTAGGTTGAGCAGGTTATTTTTTTCCATAGGTTTAGTTAAACTTTACCGCCCTTAAAATTCTTTGTCAAGTGGTATTTTTGCAAAACTTTTCTTTTGGAGCGTCTTCCTTTGCAAAATGTGTTAGCAACAATGTTTGGCAATATATCAGTTCAAAAGTCAAAAGTTAAAAATCAAAAGTGAAGGTTAGATGTCAAAAGTAGAGATGCAAATCCTTTACTTTTGACAGTTCTGTATTATATTAAGTATATGCAGAAAGATGCGGTGTCCTACAACCCTCGTATAATTGAACCCAAATGGCAGAGAATCTGGGCTAAGGAAGACACTTCTAAGGCTAATGATTTCTCTAAAAAACCTAAAAAATACATCTTAACAGAGTTTCCGTACCCCTCTGGCGCGGGACTTCATGTAGGTCATTCTTGGGGCTATACGGCGGGGGATGTTTTGGCGCGTTTTTACAGAATGAGAGGAGAAAATGTTTTGTTTCCAATAGGATGGGATTCCTTTGGATTGCCCGCGGAGAATTACGCTGTGAAAACAGGACGGTCTCCGCAGAAAACAGTTTCGGAAAATATAAAGAGTTTTAGAGGGCAAATGGATGCGTTAGGTTTGTCCTTTGATTGGGGCAGAGAAATAAACACTGCGGACAGCGCCTATTATAAGTGGACTCAATGGATATTTTTGCAGATGTTCAAGAAGGGGTTAGCTTATAAAGCAAGAATGCCAATAAACTGGTGCCCTTCCTGCAAAACAGGGTTGGCAAACGAAGAGGTAACACCTAATGGAACTCATGAACGTTGTGGAAATAAAGTTGAGCAAAGAGATATGGAGCAGTGGTTATTAAAAATCACCAACTATGCGCAATGTCTGGCGGACGATTTGGATAAGCTGGACTGGCCAAAACACATAAAGGATATGCAGAAAAACTGGATAGGGAAGAGTGAGGGGGCAATGATAAAATTCAAAATTCAAAATTCAAAAAACATAGAGGTGTTTACTACGAGACCCGACACTATTTTTGGAGCGGCCGCGGTTGTTCTTTCTCCTAAACACCCCCAAATAGGGAAGCTAACTGCCAAAGACTGCGCAGATGAGGTTGCGGAGTATATCAAACAATCTCTTGCCAAAGCCGAAAGAGGGGGGATTTTGAATGAAAAAGACAAAACGGGAGTTTTTCTTGGGTCCTACGCAATCAACCCTGTTAATGGAGAAAAAATTCCTGTTTGGACGGCAGATTATGTTTCTGTTGATTACGGTACTGGGGCGATAATGGCAGTTCCTGCTCACGATGCGAGAGATTTCGCTTTTGCCAAGAAGTACAATTTACTGACAAAGCAGGTCGTAGTTCCTGTTTTTGAAAATTCCAATATAAAAGACGCGGTCTTTGAAGGGTATGGGGTTTTAGTTAATTCTGGAGAGTTTAGCGGGATGTCGTCCAAAGAGGCTATCTTTGCAATATGCAAGTGGTTGGAGAAAAGAGGTTGCGGGAAATATGCGGTAAATTTTAAGATTCACGACTGGGTTTTTTCAAGGCAGAGGTATTGGGGGGAGCCTATTCCTATGGTTTATTGCGAAAATTGCGCTAAAAGCAAAGGGGATGGGTGGGTTCCTTTGGATGAAAAGTCTCTGCCTTTGGAACTTCCCGTTGTTAAGGATTATAAGCCCGCTGGCGATGGGTCGTCTCCGCTTGCTAAAGCGGGGGAATGGGTAAATACAACTTGTCCCCGGTGCGGTTCTTCCGCAAAAAGGGAAACGGATACCATGCCGAATTGGGCGGGCAGCAATTGGTATTTTTTAAGATATTTGGATCCGGATAACAGGGATTTTTTGGTGTCTAAAAATTTAGAAAAATATTATATGCCTGTTGATTTGTATTTAGGAGGGCCGGAACACACCACTTTGCATTTGCTGTATTCTCGTTTTATCCACAAATTTTTATACGATATTGGTGTGGTTAGTTCCGAGGAGCCTTACGCGCTTCGCATAAATAGGGGAATGATTTTAGGGGAGGATGGCAGGAAGATGAGCAAAAGTTTTGGCAATGTAGTCAACCCCAACGAATTGGTTGAAAAATTTGGGGCGGACACCGTTAGAATGTATGAGCTATTCTTGGGACCCATTGAAGGAACATACGCTTGGAACACGGCGTCCCTTATTGGCGTTAAAAGGTTTTTAGACAGGGTGTGGGCTTTGGGCATTTCCGCTGGCAGACCCCCCTTAAAAAATTCTGCTCTCCTGCAGAAGACTATTAACAAGGTAACGAGGGATATAAAAGAGCTTAAGTTTCACACGGCAATATCTTCCTTGATGGAATATATAAACGAGGCTGGGCGGGGCGGTTTTTCAGTATTTGTCAGACTACTTGCCCCTTTCGCCCCATTTGTTACAGAGGAGCTCTGGCATATTATGGGTGGTAAAGGCTCCGTTCACACACAGCCTTGGCCAAAATACAACCCAGTGCTTATTAAAAGTGACAAAGTAACAATTTCTGTGCAGATAAATGGCAAGTTCAAGGGGGTTGTTGAGGTATCCCCCGCGGATGCGGGGGATAGGGGAGTGGTGGAAAAAAGAGCGAGGGAAGTAGAGAAAGTAAATAACATATTGCGCGGTAGAGAGATAAAGAAAGTTATATTTGTTACCGGTAAAACCATCAATTTTGTAGTTTAGTTTTTAGCCGTTTTGTTTTCTAAAAATTATCTGTTTTTTATATTAGGTGTTTTAGCTGGGGTTTTAGGCCTTTTGATATTTTATTCTCCCAAAAAATGCGAGCCGGTTATTTTTACCAAAGCGGAGGATTGCGGTGGGGTTGTTAGTGGGGTTTCCTCAGAAATAGTGATAGATGTTTCTGGGGCGGTTAAAAACCCCGGGGTTTATAAACTTCCTCAAGGCGCGCGCGTTTCAGATGCCTTAAAATCTGCGGGAGATGTTTTGCCCGATGATGTGAACAAGGAGTTCCTGTCTAAGAATGTAAATTTGGCGCAAGTCTTGCAGGATGGCGCCAAACTTTACATACCCTTTGCGGGTGATTTGTCTCAACTACCCCACTTCGGAAGTGGGGTAGTTGTGTCAAAGGGCGTCAATATAAACACCGCTTCCGAGGGCGAGCTTGCTGATAAACTGATGGGTATCGGTTCCGCTTATGCCAAGAATATTGTAGGTGGACGTCCTTATAGCAAAATAGAGGAGCTTTATGAAAAAAACATTATTCCCAAAAGCACTTTTGAGAAGATTAAGGGGGAGATTACAATACAGTGAACTACTATCGGGCTAAAGACCCGATAGCTTCCTGTTTCACAGCTTCATCTATTGATGACGGCTCCACAGGCTTTAGACTGGCATTCCAACAGCCTTTTAAATTTAACTCTCTTTGAACTTGTGCGAGAATATTTTGACTTGCGCAAACATCTCTGTCTAGCTTTATTTTACATTGCGGGCAATTCCATTCTCTATCTTTTAATGTTAAATTTTGATTGATATAGCCACAACTTGAACAAGTCTTTGAACTGGGGTAGAAACGATTGGTTTTCTCAACTCTACCACCATATCTTTTAGACTTATATTCAAGTTTTGTTATGAAAGAATACCAACTTTGATTAGATATTGATTTTGCTAAACAATGATTTTTTACTATTCCTTTTATATTTAAATCTTCAATAGCAATCAGCTTGTTTTCTCTACAAACCTTATCTGATAACTTATGTTGAAAGTCTTGTTTTTTGTTCTATTGGCAATGCTAATAGGGAAACTATTAAGAAGTATATTGAAACACAAGGCTAATTCATCTCGAGGGCTGAAGACCCTTGAGTTTTCTTAGCCAATGTGTATAAATTAGGTTAGGAATTTCATATGAAACTATCTTTTCCCTTGCTAATAGTAGTTTTAATTTTGTTAGAGCTCTTTGTTCTTCGCTTCAAATCTGCGCTTACTTACAAAAGCATCCTCCTTTCCTCCAGCGACGCAGTTTTGTCCCTAAAAAAAGACCCCGATTTTTACAACAACTCTTACCAAGTTTTGGATTTTGGGTATTTTAGAGCCTTTTCCTATTCAAAAGAAGTTTTTAGGGCAGGGGATATATTAAAAATAAATTTTGCCCCCGCTCGCTGCGACAAGCAAACCTGCAGCCTTTTATACCGAAAAGCAATTTCTTTAGAGAAAATAGGGACGACAAAATCTGCGGTAATTATGCGGTTATTCCTAAATGTAAGAAATAGAATAAATGAGTTGTATGCTAAAAATCTGCCTTCTCCTTATGCGGAGCTTTTAGCGGGGATGACTTTGGGCATAAAAAACCTGCCTCAAAATTTTAGCGAGGCTTTGATAAAAACGGGAGTTATTCATGTAGTGGTGGTGTCGGGGTTTAATGTATCTTTAGTAATTTCCGCCCTTTTCCCGCTTTTATTGTTTTTTGGAAGAAGGGTGTCGCTTGCGATCTCTTTTTTGGGGGTTTTGTCCTTTGTGTGTCTTGTGGGTTTTGAGCCTCCGGTTATTAGAGCGGGCATAATGGGTTTGATTATGCTGTATGGAAAGTATAGAGGGAGAGA
This sequence comes from candidate division WWE3 bacterium CG23_combo_of_CG06-09_8_20_14_all_40_14, assembly GCA_002770755.1. Classification (GTDB taxonomy): domain Bacteria; phylum Patescibacteriota; class WWE3; order CG2-30-40-12; family CG2-30-40-12; genus CG2-30-40-12. The sequence continues at coordinate 8,781 of PCQY01000022.1, read as the reverse complement.
GAAAAATGTTTTGGCAATACTTTTTTTAGCGGGGGCGGTAATGGTTTTTATAAATCCGCTTATTGTGTATGATTTAAGTTTTATTTTGAGCTTTCTTGCAACTTTTGGTTTAATAGCGTTTTCGCCAATACTTAAAACTTATCTGCCTTTTAAGTTTTATGGTTTGGAGGAGGATTTTATTGCCACTTTATGCGCGCAAATTCTAGTTTGGCCCATTATTTCCTACAGCTTTGGGAGGGTGAGTTTAATAAGCCCTCTGGTTAATGTACTTATATTGTGGGTTGTTCCTTTGGTTACCGTAATGGGTTTTTTGTATATCGCAATAGCCTCTATTCTTATATTTATAAACGGGTCTTTTTTGTTGGCAGTGGTTAGCTGGGCAATAAAAATTCCTTTGGCATACTTTTCGCAGGTTGTTGACTTGTTTGCTAAATTGAGTTTCTCGCAGATTGAGTTTAAGGTGAACAATGCCTTTATGGTGGGGTATTACCTGCTATTGGCACTTGTCCTATTGTGGTTGACAAAGAAAAAAGAAGTTACATTTTAATAAGAATTTTGTTGGTAAGTTTTTTTCTAGCGCCTTTTGCTGTAGGCTATTTTAAGGGAAATTTTTCAGAGGAGAAATATTTAGAAATCAAGGTCTTGGATGTGGGTCAGGGCGATGCAATTTTAATTAAAACGCCGAATAGTAGAAAAATTCTTATAGACGGAGGTCCAAGAGGGGATATAGTAGAGAAACTGCCGAAAGATTTTCCATTTTTTAATTGCAAAATGGATGTTTTGCTGGCAACACATTCGCATAGCGACCACATTACGGGACTAAACTCGGTACTGAAAATGTGCGCCGCTCCCCTGTTTATAATAAACGACATCGGTCAGTTGGAAAATGTCCCTGATGAAGATTTGCGAATTACGCAGGGTTTTAGCGGAGATAAATTTTCTTTAGACGGAGTTAATTTTTATATTCTTTGGCCGCCGAAGGGTTTTTCGGCGTCAGATATAAATAATTTGTCCATAGTGGTTTTGATGGAATACGCGGGTTTTAAGGCGGTTTTTTCTGGCGATGCGGAAAGCGGAATTTTAGCTGATGTGGTAACTAATGACATAGATTTTCTTAAATCTCCGCATCATGGTTCTTACGATGCCGATTTAGAAAGCCTTTTGTTAAAGGCTAAACCAGAGGTTTTAGCTATCTCGGTTGGAAAAAATTCTTTTGGGCACCCTTCTTCGCAGGTTTTAGGTACTGCGGATTCTGCGGGGGTTAAAGTTTTTAGGACGGACAAAGATGGGGATATTGTGGTAAAGGTTCGTGCAGATGGGAAGTATGAGATGAAGTAGTCTTAAATTGAAAAATGGGGTATAATCTTAAAAATGCACGGGCCGGTGGCGCAATGGTAGCGTACCTCAATGGCATTGAGGGGGTTGAGGGTTCAAATCCCTTCCGGTCCACTGAAGGAGGTGTTTTTAATGCAAAATGAAAAAACGGTAGTAGCGGTAAAGCCGGATGGTATACAAAGGCATCTTGTTGGAGAGGTTATAAAAAGGTTTGAACAACGGGGTTTAAAGCTTGTTGCCTGCAAATTGTGTGCTATGACGGGGGAAAAAATCTCGGCTCAATATCCAGATGAGGATTGGTGGTATAAGAGTAACGGCGAAAAAATTATGGATAATATGAAAGCGAGGGGTCAAGATATAAAGGGTTTAAATCCTATTGACCTTGGCAAAAGAACAAGAGAGCGCCTTATTAAAGGATATGCCGGAAAACCTATTTTGGTTATGGTTTGGCAGGGGGCGAACGCGGTAACGGTTGCCAGAAAGGTTATTGGCGCCACCAATCCCCTAACGGCCGATGTAGGCACAATAAGGGGCGATTTTACTATTGAATCTTACGAGCTTGCGGATAGTTTAGATGAGCCTATTCGTAACATAGTGCACGCTTCCGGGTCCGTGAGGGAGGCAAAGGAGGAAATTAAGCTGTGGTTTAATAAGGGGGAGCTTATAGAGTATCCTCTTTTGGTTGAGACAGTGCTTTACAGTAGCAACTGGGGCCATATATGTTAAAAGGTTTTGCCCTCATAGCTCAATGGATAGAGCAGTCGCGTCCTAAGCGAGAGATGCGGGTTCGATTCCTGCTGAGGGCACTAGTAGTGCGGAAATTCGGAAAAGCGGCGGAAGGGTGGTGTGTACAAGTACCACTTCCGAAGTGGTACTTATATGACATATTCGCCGGCTTTTGAAAAAGTCATAGGGGTCAGACCCTCCGCCAGCTGGCGGAGGGTCTGACCCCAAATACAGAGAGGAGAAGAGGGGGGAGGTGAAAATGTTCCAATTTAGTTAAAGGAAAAGTGTACAGGATCCAGGTGTCCAGCACATTGAATTGATTTAATCTTAAAAATTGCATATACTAAATTGTGATAGTGAAAATCTGCGTATCCATACTAACTATTATCATAGTATAACTATACGAACTATGTCAAAGCAAGGCGCCACAATCGGCGAGAATATAAAGAAATACCGAAACAAGCTCGGTATTTCTCAAGATGTCCTATCAAAAAGGGCAAACCTTGCTTTTCATACCATTGCCAAAATAGAAGCAGGGGCAACGCCAAATCCTACCATTGATTACTGTTAAAAAAATTGCGGACGCTCTTGATGTTTCGCTTGATGATTTAATGAAATAAATATGGAAGTAAAATCTAAAAATCGAGCACCAAGAAATAGAACGATAACGCTAGATAATAGCGAGATTTCTCGCCTGAAAAAGAAACTTATTAAACTAGATAATCCTGTTTCTGTTTCGGATATTGAAAACAAAACAATCAACCAAGATGTTTTTCAAGTTTTGGATTTATTACCAGATAAGTTTATTGATTTATTTTTCGTTGATCCTCCGTATAACTTAAACAAAACTTTCAATCTCACAGATTTTAAGGCGATGGAATCCGAAAAATACGAGGAATGGCTAGACTCTTGGGTTCAAAAAATAATTCGTTTATTGAAACCTCACGCCTCAGTTTATATTTGCGGAGATTGGAAATCGTCAGGTGCAATTTTTAATGTAGCAAAAAAATATTTCCAAATTCGAAATAGAATCACCTTTGAAAGAGAAAAGGGACGAGGGGCAAAATCCAACTGGAAAAATTGTTCAGAGGATATTTGGTTCTGTACTCTTTCCGATAAGTATTATTTTGATATTGAAGCGGTAAAGATGAAAAGAAAAGTTATTGCCCCTTATAAAGATGAAAATGGAAATCCGAAGGATTGGGAGAAAACAGAAAATGGAAACTATCGAATAACCCACCCGTCTAATGTCTGGACCGATATAACGATTCCGTTTTGGTCAATGCCAGAAAATACAGACCACCCCACGCAGAAGCCAGAAAAATTAGTCGCAAAAGTTATATTAGCCAGCTCAAAATCGAATGATATAGTTTTCGATCCATTTCTCGGCTCGGGCACGACATCAGTCGTTGCTAAAAAACTAGGATGTAGGTATATTGGAATTGAGATAGACGAATTATATTGCTGCCTAGCTGAAAAACGGCTTGAAATGGCAGAAAATAACAAAACTATTCAAGGATATTCTGACGGTGTCTTTTGGGAAAGAAATACATTAAATGAACAAACGAACGGAAAAAACGGGCAAAACAAAAGGTCGGATAACCAAAATCTATTTTTTGAAAAAGTCATAGGGGTCAGACCCTCCGCCAGCTGGCGGAGGGTCTGACCCCAAATACAGAGAGAAGAAGAGGGGGGAGGTGAAAATGTTCCAATTTAGTTAAAGGGAAAGTGTACGGGATCCATGTGTCCAGCACATGTATTGGACGCATACAGAGGAGTACCGAGAGCGGGAAAAAATAAAATTATCCAAACATTAACCATTCTGGTTTAAGAATGAGCAAAATTCCGATAATCACCATTAAAATTCCGCCAATTAAGTGAGAGAAACGAGTGTATTTGGTGGTGATGCCAGTCATTTGTAAAGTTATCATCGCGGCAAAGAAGACAAACAAGTCGTCCAACATAAAGAAGAAAATATAAAGCAGCATATAGAGATAATACTGCCATTTCGCCAGATTGCTTAAAGCCAAAATTTGAGTGAATACCACCGGAAGACCGGCTGAACAAATTAACTCAACCAAATTTACGGCTGCAGCTAAAATAATTATCCCCCCTAAAGCCAGCCAAAATTGCCGTTTTTGAGTAATCGCTTTTAGTTTTTCGAAAACTCTTTGTCTTTTTTCATCGCCAGTAACTTTGCAGCTGGCTTTGTTCACAAAAAATTCCCGCAGATTGTAAATGCCGCCGCCTAAAGCCAGCAACCCAATTATCACCCTGATCCAAACAATAAAACCGATAAATAAAAGCAGATTCAGCCAAGCGGCCATGAAAAGAAAATAAACAGCGGCCGAAGCAAAAATAAAAGCGCTTCCCAAAATCCACATTCGTTTTCTGTCTTTCATTCCCAAAAGCAGACTTATCAAAAACAGCAATGTCCACATTGCGCAGGGATTAAAGCCGTCCAACCCGCCCAGAACAACCGAAAGCACGGGTAAAGATAAATTTTCCGTTTCAATTTCGCCAATAAGAGGAACTTTGATTTTTTGAGGAATTGGCGATTTTTCTTCTGTCTTAGGGACGAGCAATTCGCCGACCACATCGCGGCAGTCGTCCCTTAAAACGCATTGAACCGCACCCTCTATTGACGCGCCGGTGCTTTTCTCGTCATACCAGCCAACAAAATATTTTTCGCCAACAACCGTAAAAGGAACGCCAGAAACATTGGCGTTTAATTTTTTGCCCGTTTCAATTAGCAACTGCCTGTTTTCACTGTTTCCCCAAACCTCAAAATCAAAAACTTTGACTTCCGGGTATTTCTTCTCAAGTTTTTCCAAAAATGGTTTTTCTTTGGCGCAATGCGGACAACCATCGCCCCAGAAAAAATAGATGTTCGCTTCTTTTCCGGAGGCGAAAACCTTTTCTGTTTTAAGAACAAAACTAAAGAAAAAACTAAAAACGACAATAATTCCCAAAAGCAAAAGAGATATTTTTTTAGCCATATTTTTACCCCGTTAGAAATCTTTAACGAAAAAGGATTTTAACCTATTTTTCAAATATCCCCTGCCCGTCCCTGATTTATCCCGTTTAGAAATTGGAAATTTCCAACGGGGTTTACTTATCTTTGTTTTCTTCAATAACTTTCAGCAGTTCTTCTTTTGACGGCTCTCCGTTAAGGCGCAGGATTTCCTTGCCTTCTTTGTCAAGAAGTCAAGAAAAACGAAAGTGGGTAGGGTTTCTTCATCACCAAGCAACCCGAACACCAAACAGCGCCAAATTTTAATATTCTCATAGATTTGATAGTTAATTATTTATTAAATGCCGCGACCCTTTATTAGTATTTTAACTCTTCCTTCCTGTTAATTTAACACACCTATTGATAGTGTATTAAGTCTGTTTTCGGTTGTCAAATTTCTGTTTTTCTGCTATACTATAACCTATATTTAAGCGACGCGCGAAGTGCGCCGTCAATTCAGTTCAAAATAGGTTTTTCGGATTTCGTCAAATAATCGCACAAGGAAGATGGGGGCATCGCTCCCCGAAGCTTTAGCATAGGAGGGGTGCGGGAGTGGTTTAACCGGCTGGTCTTGAAAACCATGCGAGAGTTATATCTCACGAGAGTTCGAATCTCTCCCCCTCCGCCAATTTTCAGATTGCGACTTTTGGGCGATTACTGCCTCACCCCGCCCTCGCTTTTTCGCCGCTGCAATTTTTCGTATTTCGCTTTGTGAAATGCGCCGCCAAGGAGTGTTGCCCTTGTCCCACCCGCCCATACGCGGGCAACTATAAGGAACTCCCTACGCTAACTATAGTATGTAGAACCAAAGTTAGCAAGGGGTGTATAATAAAATTATCAAGTATGAAAAGAGAAATTTTGATAAAATTTGGGAACAAGGTTAGAAAAGAGCGCGCTAAATTAGGATTATCACAAGAAGGATTAGCCGCCAAAGCTGGCGTTCACAGAACTTACATCGGAATGATAGAAAGGGCAGAGAAAAATATAACCTTGGAAAACATAGAAAAAGTGGCAAAAGCACTTGGTTTAAAATTATCCAATTTTTTTAGCGATTTTTAATTGTGTCATCATTCGATAAATTTCTAAAAAGGTTTATAGAGAGTTTCAGTGGCAAAGACCCGATGATTTTTAGCGTTTTGGGAAATGTTTTTTCTATGAGGATTATCGGAAACAAAACGCACGGCGATCTTGCTGAAATTGCTCTCACGGAATATATAAATCAGTTTGTTGATGGTTTTACGGCAAAACATACCGGAAAGGAAAAATTTCGTGCGAAAGAATTTGAAGAAGATATAAGAATTACCGAAACCGCCACTAAAGAAGAAATTCCGATAAGTATCAAAACTTATGGATTTGGCCCGCTTCAGCTTTCCACGAATAAAGATGTATCAATGTTTTCCCTTTTACAAAAAGAAATCGGCAAACGAGGAACAAATGATGTAAATAAAATAAGAGGAATTTTAAGTAATAAATGTTTTGAGGACTTTAGCTCTGTAAATGTTTTGCCTTTAATTTATAACGAAAAGGAAATGAAGTTTAAGGTGATAGTTTTTGATTTACAAAAAGCATATATCTCTGTTAAAAAGATAAAATTTTTACCGCCTCGTAAAATTGGCAGAAAAAAGACATTTCCAATTTATAAGTTTTTTGATGGTAAGGGCAACTATATTTTTGAGGTTAGATATGGCGACGCAAAAGCTAACGCTTTGCAACGCGGGATGTGGACGCATACGGAAAACGCAGAACCATTTTTTAAGGAATTGCTCGTTGGCGGCTATAAAATTAACGAGCCACTTATTACTTTAATCGCTAAAATCCTTGTTTCTCGCAAGGATACTCACGAAAAGATACTTCAACAATTCTTTAGTTTTTCAAAATAGACCAAAAGAAATAAAAATGCTAAAATGGTACTAGAAGTTAATTTAGCGTTTTTTCTTATGGAAACACAGGGTATAAAATATACTGGTTCAAAAAGGGAAATACTTCCTGCTTTGTTAGAATTGATAAAACCCTTGAATGTCAAAACGGTTTTAGACGGTTTTTCTGGCACAACAAGGGTTTCCCAAGCGTTGAAACAAGGCGGTTATACCGTTTACGCTAATGACATTGCCGATTGGTCAGAAGTTTTTGGCGAGTGCTATTTATTGAATAAAAAACCAGCAAATTATTATCTGCCGATTATAGAGCATCTTAATAAAATTCCCGGAAAATACGGCTGGTTTTCTGAAAATTATGGTGGCGAGCCGAACGGTGGCTCGGCTATACAGAAAGACGGCAGAAAAAGAATTTGGCAATTACACAATACAAAAAAACTAGATGCGATAAGAGAAGAAATTGATAAAATCGCAAGGGACAGGATTGAAAAATCTGTATTACTTACTAGTTTAATAATAGCAATGGACAAGGTTGATAGTTCTGTTGGTCATCAAGTTTCGTATTTGAAAAAATGGGCTCCTCGGGCTTATAACACAATGAAAATGGAAGTGCCTCATTTGATTATTGACGATAGACCACACGGAGTTTATCAAAAAGATATTTTTGATTTGGTAAATAATATTGAGGTTGATTTGGCGTATTATGATCCACCTTATGGCTCTTCAAATGAGTTAATGCCGCCTTCTCGCGTTAGATACGCCTCTTATTATCATATTTGGAAAACTATTTGTTTGAACGATAAACCAAAATTAGTTGGCGTGGCGAACAGACGAGAAGATGTCGGCGATACAATTTCCGGTTCCATTTTTGAAGAATTTAGAAAAAATGAAGATGGCCAATACCTTGTTATTGAAGCGATAGAAAGATTGATAAAAAATACACAGGCAAAATATGTGGTTTTATCGTATAACAATAACGGCAGGGCTACCTTACATGCGATAAAAGAAATTCTAAAGAATTTAAAGAAAAAAGTTTCTATTATTGAAATGGATTATAAAAAGAATGTAATGGCGACAATTACCCGCACAACAAACGAATGGATAAATGAAACGAATGGAATTAACAAAGAATATCTATTTATAATCCATAAAAACGGAAAAACAGAAGCGATGCCCGAAATTAAAATTGAAAAAATTGATATTCGGAATTTAATACCAGCAAAACAACAAAGATTAGTTTTTTAATTATTACTAAATAATATGAATCAAGATAATAAAAAAATGAATCCAAAAGAAGAAAAAGTTGTAGAACTTTATAAATTTTACAAGAAAATTTTTGAACTACCCCCAAAACCCAAAGAGGAAACACTTGAAGACAAAATAGAGAGAGTTAACCCTTATTATACAAGAAATAAAAGTATAAATTATGTCGGAGAATAAAGAACCAATCAAAAAACCAGAAGTTGTGCCGTTGCCAACAGAAGACGCGGCCGTTGTTTCAAAAAAGATAAAAGAGCCGCCGTAATTTTTCGTATTTCGCAAAGCGAAATGCGCCGCCAGAAAGGAAGTTGTGTTTGCCCCGCCCTCCCGTGCGCACACAACAGATTTACTCCCTTTATTTTGCTTGCCAAGTTTATTATAATTTAGTATTATTGTAGTAAGGATTTGGACTTAATCCCTAAACATAACCTTATAACTATAATAGTATTATATGGCAAGCAAGTCAAACAAAATATCAACAATATCGGGGAACATAAAGAAAGCCCGAAATAAAAAGGGCGTTTCGCAGGATAGATTGTCAAAAATGGCTGATGTCGCTTATAACACCGTTAT
>PCQY01000026.1:8672-12379 GCA_002770755.1 candidate division WWE3 bacterium CG23_combo_of_CG06-09_8_20_14_all_40_14 | reverse complement strand
CTTGGAGGTGTGATAGACATTATTACACAAAATACATACAAACATGTCAGGTGGTAACTTACATTTTTCAGAGGTTACAATTCCACAAGTTCCAATCTTTCGCTCTACCTATAAGTCTGGGGCGGGGATAAACCCTTGTTTTTGGTTAAACTCCTTCGTTACAACATAAAATTCCTTGAGGCCCACATCTTTGGATAAAGACCCGAGCTTTAATAAATCGGCATCTACCCCTTTTAATTTGGCTTCCACTCCCGTAAACTCATTTATAATGAAATCTATTTCCGCGCCGGACCTTCTCTGATAATAGTTAATCTTTCCATATCCTTTTAGATTACTAAACACAGAATTCTCAAAAACCTGCCCGCCGCTCAATTTAGAAAAATGGTTTGCTATGCCTGTATCGCACAAATACAACTTCCTCGCTCCAGACACTTCCCTATCTACATTCCTTGAAAAAGGCTTTACCAGCGAAATAAAGTAAGTGCCTTCCAAAAAGGATAAATAAGAGTATATCGTTTCCCTTGAAACAGAAAGTTCCGAAGACAAACGGGTAATTTCTATTTTGGACCCAACTCTTTGCATAAGGAGAAATAGCAGGTCTCTAAAAGTCTTCACATCTCTCAAATCCGCCAAAGATTTTACATCTTTCTCAAAATAAGACTTAAAAATATCTTCCAGTCTCCTTTTCTTGTTGTCTATCTCGTCCTCCAAAACAACGCCCGGAAAACCCCCAAATTGAATATATTCCTCGTACAGTTTAATATTTTTAAGATACCTGGTTTCGTTCTTTTCCGAATCTTTGTCGGATAATTTTTCCCTTAAATTTTGAAGTTTCCCCTTAAAAATTAAAAATTCACCAAAAGTAAGCGGGAATAGCTCAAAAATAAATTTTCTCCCCGCCAAACTTTCAGGAAACAGATTCTTGAAATAATAACTGCTTGACCCAGTAACAAAAAATTTAACGGGGTAATGGTCATACAAGTATTTAATTGGTTTCGCTATCTCCGGAAAAGCCTGGATTTCGTCCAAAAAAATATAAGCCCTCTCATTTGTACCTATGCCATATTCCTTTAGATTTGACCAGATATTGTTGTAATCTTCCTCCTCAAAAACCCGCTGTTCCGCAGGGTTCTCCATATCTAAAAATACTTTGTTGGAACTCTCTATTTTATCAAATAAATACTGATACAAAGTTGTTTTGCCCACCCTACGCATACCTGTTAAAACTATTATCTCCCGAGTATACAGTTGTCTTAAAAGCTCTTTTTCTATTTTTCTTGGGTATATTTGCATAATACTAACTTACAAAATACATGCAAATATGTCAAGTGGTAACTTACATTTTTCAGAGGTTACAATTCCACAAGCGTGGGTTTTTCATAGGCTTCTAACTTCTGCCCCACAAATTTCAGATATTTTTCGGTTGTGGAAATCCTTTTATGACCTGCTATTTTTGAAAGATGCGTTATGCTAACGCCCATTCTTAATTGATGCACCACAAAAGTATGCCTTAAGTCGTTCACCTTCACCCGCTCAACACCGGCAAGCTTGAAAAGCCGGTCAATGGTTGCTCTTATGTTTCTAATTAAAAGCGGATTGCCCGTTTTTGTTATAAAAAGATAATCCTTTTTGGATTTAGGGCGGATTTTTAGATATTCTTTAATAGCCTCCTGAACCGCATTATTCAAAGGAATGTTTCGCTCCTCTTTGGTTTCTACCCGAGGAACATATAAACTCCCGCTTTTGCCTTTTTCCCCAAAGGTAACATCAGGAAACCTTATGTTGGCAAGCTCGCTTATCCTAACCCCTGTTTGCAAAAGCACTTCCACCATAGCCGCCGAGCGAGCATCACTTTTGGCGGCCGCCCTTAAAGCCATATACTCCGTTTTAGATAAAATCCTTGGGTCCTTGGGATCCAATTTCGGATGGCTTATAAGCTGTGCGGGATTGCTTGTTATAATCTTATCGTCCATTAAAAACCTAAAAAATGTTCGGGTAGCATTAATTTTCCTTGAAATGGATTTTGGCGTGTAATTAGTTTTCCTTAAAGTTTCCAGGAAATGGTCTAAATCATCCTTTTTTATGTTTACAGCAACCTCTCTGCCAAGATTTTCTATGTGGCTTAAAAGCTGCTCTATGTCTTTTGAATAAGCGGTTACCGTAGCTGTGGCTTTGCCCCGCTTTTTTAAATGCGTTATGAAATTTGTATGCAAACCTTTAAGTTTATCCATATACTAGAGGATTATAGTATATTTTTTAGGGAGTGTCAACTATAATAAAATAATGAAAACCGCAACTTTACTCATCTTCATAACAACCTCCATTTTATCGGCATACAGCATATTCAAAACTGTTGGAAATATTTACCAAAGAAGCAGGCGGGTTGAAACGGTTAAAAGCGAAATTGCTTCTCTTGAAAAAGAAAACGAACAGTTGGCAAAAGATTTGGCATACAAAAAATCTAAAGAATTCGTGGAAAAAGAAGCGCGGGAGAAACTTTTTATGGGTCTGCCGGGAGAAAAAATTCTTATCATCCCCCACAACTTCTTTGAGCGGTTAACAAAACCGGAAGCGGGCGAAATGGACAACACCAGCGAAAACCTGCCTATATGGAAGCAGTGGCTCAACCTTCTTCAAGAATAAAACAATATAACAATTTAACAATTCCCACCATAATAATTTATTCCCATTGCCTCTTTTACCCTGCTCATCGTTATTTCTGCTTCTTTTCTCGCCTTTTTAGTTCCTTCATTAATAATTTCCTTTACAAGGTTTGGCCTTTCTTCATAATATCTCCTTTTTTCTCTTATAGGCTCCAAAAAGTCATTTAATGCAAAAAACAGTTTTTCTTTAACCTCAATATCTCCAACCGCGCCTTTTTTATATCGTTCCGCAAGCTCTGTTACCTCACCTTTATTAGGATTAAACATTCTATGATATACAAAAACGGGGTTGCTTTCAGTTTCCCCAGGGTCAGTGGAATGAATCCGGTTTGGGTCGGTGAACATTTTCATTACCTTCTTTTTCAAATCCTCTTTTGAATCGGATAAATAAATGCAGTTGCCTAAACTTTTGCTCATTTTGGCATTTCCGTAAATACCAACCAAGCGAGGGCATTCCCCTACCAGAGCCTGCGGGATATTAAACACCGTTCCATATATATTGTTAAAACTGCGGGCAATTTCCCTGGTTTGCTCAATATGCGGAAGCTGGTCATCGCCAACGGGGACCAAATCCGCATTTAAAAATAGAATATCCGCCGCCTGCGAAACAGGATACATAAAAAACCCTAAAGGCACGGATGTCCCAAAATTCTTTTCCCCAATTTCCGCTTTAACCGTGGGGTTTCGGGATAAGCGGGACACCGTAACAAGATTAGCAAAAAATACCGTAAGTTCGGCTATCTGCGGTATTCCAGACTGGATAAAAATTGTGGACTTTTCGGGGTCCAGCCCTACCGCTAAATTATCCATAACCACCTCGCATACACTTTGAGAAACTTTTTCGGGAGTTTTAAAATTATCGGTTAACGCTTGAACATCCGCCACAATAATAAATTGCTCGTATTTATCCTGCAGTTCCACACGGTTTTTCAAGGAACCGGCAAAATGCCCTAGATGCAGTTTTCCAGTAGGCCTGTCGCCCGTTAAAATTCTCTTTTTCATAGAATTATTATACCAAACATTAAAACTTTTGTTTTTTCCTTT
>PCQY01000026.1:201-8656 GCA_002770755.1 candidate division WWE3 bacterium CG23_combo_of_CG06-09_8_20_14_all_40_14 | reverse complement strand
AATATGCCTCGTATCCCACCTCCCACCGGTGGGCTAGTGGACTAGTCTATTAGTCCGTATAATAAATACTTGTAATGCTTTTCTCACCTTTTAACATCCTTTCTTTTAAATCCCGTGTATTCTGTTTTTTTGTGCAAAAGCATTGAGGGGCCAACTTTAATGTATGCATTCTGCTTAAATTCCCTCTCAACTTTTTTCTGCCGTCTAAAAATAAAATCGTATCCCTCCTTATTACCCTCCAACTTTTTTGCTACACTTATTACAGTAGCTTTTCCAACTTTCAATTCTTTCACAATTTCCTCGTAGGGTGCTTCTTCCAAGAGATATTCTACAATCTCTATTCTCCTTCCAATCTTCATCTTCTCATCAGAGGTTAAAACGGCATTAATAATCTTATCCACTTCTTCTCCATTATCTGCCGCCAAAAAAGCATGCCTAATCTTATTCAAAGCACTAAACCAAAAATCCTTGTTAAGATACCTATATCTACGACTCATTATTATTATTAATACCTAAAAATATCCAAACTCGTCAATGGGCTAGTGGACTAGTCCACTGTTTTTAGGAGAAGCGCCCCCCTACTCTTGACAACCCCAAAACCTTTATGTAATAATTATTAATACAATGACTAGAAAAATAGTGTCTCTATCGTTATCCGATAAAGCCTATAAAAGGCTCAATCAAATTCAAAAGCAGGAGGATAAATCTCGCAGTGAGCTAATAAGAGGCCTGCTGGAGGCATATGACAATAGAAGGTCTTGGGATAAAGTGGTAACAGCGGGGAGACCTACAAAAAACAGGTTTAATATAAAAAGCGAGCAGGATATTATTGACATTCTAAATGATTAAAGCCGTATTGGACACTAATGTTTATATCTCTGCTATTATTTTTGGTGGAAACCCCCGCGCTATTATTGAGTTATGTATAAACAATATGGTAGATACTTACACTTCCTCTCTGATTTTGCTGGAAATTGCCCAAAAACTCCAAAGCAAGTTTTTATGGAATAGGACGGATGTTGCGCTCGCTATAAAGACCATTTCAAAAACTTCAAAAGTGATCGTTCCTCAGCAAAAGTTTAATGTAGTCAACGAAGACCCCACAGATAATAAAATTATTGAATGCGCCGTGGCGGCGAGCGCATCTTTTATCGTTACGGGAGACAGACATTTGCTTTCTCTTGAAAAGTTTAAAGGGATTAAAATCGTTTCACCTAAAGATTTTCTAAGTTTCGTTAGCTAGTAGTCCCTTTTTGCCTGACTCACCCCTTTATATTTTTGGATGGGGGCTTTATAATATGCAAAATGACTGCCCATAAAATTGAATTTGCCAAATTCAAAAGTGTTCCCGCAATCTTAATTTCCGGCGGGGCTTCGCCGTTAGCTTATTTTGTTACCAAGCTTTTATTCTCCTCTTATAAACAAATTAAAATTATAGCCATAGATAACCTTGAAACGGGAAGCGAAGAAAATATTAAAGAGTTCAAAGCCGATTCTCGCTACACTTTTATTAAATATGACCTAAACGAAGGGGTCCCCGAAAATACGCCTCCCGTAAACTGTATTCTGCATTTGGCGGCGGTGCAAACACACCCGCAGGAAGAGGATTCCATTACCTTGGACTCTCTTTTAACCAACGCTTTTGCCACAAAAAATCTTTTGGAGCTTTCCAAAAACAACAAAGCGCGCTTTCTGCTTGCCTCCTCCATCAATGTTTATCAAGGGTTGTTATCTTCCTTAAACTTAAAAAATTATTTCGGGCCAACTGCCTTAATAGAAAAAAAGTTCTCCCACATAGAAGCCAAACGATACGCCGAAGCTCTGTGCTGGGAATACTATAAAAAATACGACATGGACCTGCGCATAGTCCGCCTTGGAGAGCTTTATGGTCCAAAACAGCCCTTGTTTGGCAGTATAGGAACGGTCTTAAAACAAGTAATAGAAGAAGGCTTAATAGGCATCTCCGGAGACGGCTTGGAAAAAGAAAACTATGTGTATGTGGAGGACGCCTCCGAGGCTATTGCAAAAGCCATCCTTGCCAAAAACACCAAAGGAAAAATATTTCCAATCGCTTACGAAAAACCTATAAGCCTCATCGAACTTGCCTATCTTTTGAAGGCCGTTGTTTCAAAAGATGTAAAAATAAGATTCCTCAAAGAAAACCATCTTTTAGATATGCCTGTTGCTAAAAACATTGCGAGGGATAATCTAGAAATTATCTCTTGGAAACCTAAAACAAGTTTGGAAGAAGGCATTAGAAAAACCCTAAAATACCACAACTTTTTGGATGTGCGGGGAGAAAAGCTTTTTACCCTAAAAATCGTAGAGGAAGAAAAATTTTCGCCGCCCGCCGTCACTTTAGCCAATATTATGAAAAGGGAGAAAAGCTTTATTAAACCCCCGCCCCTAAAGCTTAAAAAGTTTTCGTTTTCCCTAAAAACCGTTTCTTTTCCAAAGAAAGCTGTTTTATACTCCGCTCTTTTTATTTTGGCCGCTTTAATTGTCCCGATTATTTTGTATTTTTCTAACTTTTATTTGGAAACCGCTAATTTATTAAAGGCGCAGTCCGCCCTGCAAGCCTACAATGTTCCCAAAGCCCAGGATTACGCCAAAAAAGCCCTCGCGCATTCTTCTTTCACCACAAGACCTCCGCTTTTAGTTTCTTTTGCGAGCAACATCTCCAATAAAAAATCTTTTCTAAACTCCGCAAGCCATTTTTCAAAGGGGGGGACATATTCCTCCGAAGCCATAAAATCTTTTGCGCAAGCGATAAATTCTTTAAATACCCCCAATAATTCGCTTGCCCATATTTCTAAAACCGAAGAATTTTTAATGCTTGCCGAAGCGGAATATACCGCCGCAAAAGATTTTAAAATCTTTAATTTTAAGGCGCGGGATTTTCTAAACTTTATTAAAAACTATTCAAGCGAAGTTTCGCATATCAAAACTGTACTGCCTTTTATGCCAAAAATACTCGGTTTTGAGAATCCCGTAACTTACCTCTTTCTTGTTCAAAACTCCACCGAGTTAACGCCGCTAGGAGGCGCTTTAAGCTCTCTTGTTAAAATTACTTTTGAAAACGGCAAAGCCACCGATATTGTGGTGGACGATGTGTACAATTTTAACAGTACTCTAAGCGCAAGCAAAACCGCTATAAAAATTCCGCCTGATATTTCTGAATATATTTCGCAAAATACCCCTAAACTTGAGAATGTTATGTACATTCCCGATTTTCCGGAAGCGGCGAAGAATATAATAGCTCTTTATAAGGATACCGAGAAAAAGGAGCTGGATGCCGTTTTTGCCGTTGACCTTGAATTTGTTAAAAACCTTTTGGATGTAACCGGGCCTTTGTTTCTTTCCTATTACGACGCAACTATAGGAGAGGACAATATCTACGAAAAGGCCCAGTTTTATACGGAGTACGGAAATACTCCCGATTCCCAAAAGAAAAATTTCTTATCCACTGCCGCTTACAAAATAGCCGACACTCTCTTTTCTGAAGGCATAGAAGCTAATTCCTACCAATTTTTGGCGCTTTTGGATAGCGCCTTTAACAAGAAACACATTCTTGCCTATTTTAGAAACAACTCTATTCAAAACTCTTTTTACGCGCTTAATTGGTGCGGAGATATGCCCGTTTACAACAAGGATTACATTTACGCTATGGACACCAATATAGGAGAAACAAGGTCCAATAGGGATATTAAAAAAACCATAAATTATACCATTCAGGAAACCGCCGATGATTTATACAAGGCGCATATCACCATATCTTTTGCGCATACCGGAGAAAGCAATGCGTGGCCCGGGGGCATTTATAAAAATCTATTTAGGCTGTACACTCCGCAAGGCGCCGTACTAACAAAAGCAACTTACACCAACAAGGTTGAGGTGGTTGTTACCAAAGACATTAAAGCCGAAAATTACAAAAATTTTACCGTCTTTCCAGTTTTAATGCAGGTAGGAGCGGGCGAAACCGCTTTTCTGGATATGTATTACACCCTGCCAAAATTTACCTCGCCCTATAATTTGATAATCCAAAAACAGCCGGGAGTTTATGAGCTGCCGTTTACCTTCTCATTCCTAAATCAATACGGAGCGGAGGTTGTTAAAAGGACAGAAAACATAAAAAGCGATGTAAAAATTGACATTTCCTCAAACTAGCCGTAAAATGCTACAATACGAGTCGCTATGGAAAATTATTCTGAAGAAATTTTGGACAAAGAGTTTAAGAAAATAGCGGAGGATTTGGGGTTTTCCGAAAACCCTGCCGAACGGGTGGAAAACAAAAATCCCATTGATTTAGCCACAGTTTTGTATGCCCACAAACTGCTTAAGGAAAATAGTCTATGGAAATTATTGCCAAAAAAAGAAGCACTATCGGTAAGAAAGTAAGAATTTTGCGGAAGGAACAGCTTGTTCCGGCCGCAGTGTTTGGAAAAGGAAAACAAAGCACGCCCATTTCATTAGCCGCTTCTCTAGCGGAAAAACTGCTAAAATCCACCGGCGAGTCCACACTTTTGGATATTGCTATTGAGGGCGAAAATGAGCCTAGAAAAGCCTTAATCTCCGAAATTCAAAGAAACGCAGTTACTGGAAAACTCCAGCATATAAACTTTCACGAGGTTAGCCTCAAAGATAAAATAACCGCCAATGTGCCTATTGAATTTGTGGGGCAGTCCCCCGCTGTTAAAAGCGGAGAAGGCATTTTAATAACTTTGATAGATGAAATAGAAGTGGAATGTTTGCCCGCTAACCTGCCTTCCCATTTTGAAGTGGACATCTCAAACCTTAACAAAGTCGGCGAGTTTATAACCGTTGAGGCTTTGAAATACGACAAAGACAGAATAACCATTGAGCCCGATAAAAACGAGCTTTTAATAAAAGTTGACTACGCCGAGCAATTAGAGGAGGAAGTTGCAGCCTCGGTTGAAGAGATTGAAGTAACCGGAGAAAAACCCAAAGAGGAAGGCGAAGAAACCGAGGAGAAAAAAGAGCCTAAAGAAGAAAAAACGGAAACCAAAAAGGAGAGTAATTCTTAACATACGAGAAAGGGTAACTTTTCTCCTCCCCACCCCATTTTCTCTTGAACACCGAGAACTTTTTCCACTTTTTAGTTGCCCTTTTGAACCTTTCATCATACACCCCACATAAATCAAAGAAGGACATTTTTCTTCTTTTGCATTCTTTAATTGCATTCCACAATACAATATATGGATAATCACCCAAAACTTTTGGGCTATGAGCGGCGTGTTCGTAGTAGGCAGTATCTCCTTCACACAAAACAAACGCCGCGGCGGCAGGTTTTTCGTTTTGGTAAGCTACCGCCAAAAACCCGTTTTTGCCGAAAGCCTTCGCTTTATTATTTGTCTCACTAAAAGAAGGCGCCCAAAACTTTTTATGGCGCGCCGTTTCGCAGAATAACCCGTAAAAATCTTTGAGTTTTTGATAGCTGGTTAATTCTGAAATTTCTACATAGCAGGCGCCATTTAGTTTTTTTATTCTCTGCCGGGTGTCTTTTGAACAGTTCTTGAGAACTGCCCCCAGGGAACCGGCTAAATCCACTATCTCCGTTTTGGAAAAGGACAAAATCTCTCTGGATTTTTTATACTTAAAAGCGCTAAAAAGCTCTTTATCTTCCCCAACATCCGGTTCTATTTTCACAAATAAAGCTTTATGCTCCTTTGCAAGGATATCCACTTTTCTAAAAAAATCCTCCGACAATTCCTCTGGCCTTTGAATTTTAATTACCGACCAAAATAAAAGCGGTTTAATTCGTACCGCCTGTGGAATATAGCTAGATTCCCACCCTAAAGTTTCTAAATAGTTCCCCCAATTTTTTGATTGTTTTAAGTGCATAAGCAGAAAATCTAAATTCTGGATTTCAGCCTTAATAAAAACCACTGAACGGCATACAGTAAATTAAAGAGGTGGTAATAAAAAGGCTCTATAATCAAATCCCATGAGTCCTCAAATTCCACAACTTCCCCGCCAAAACCAAGCTTAAATTTGGTAAAGCCGTACCAAGGGGCTTTAGTATCATTAATATCATCCGCCACACCCCACATATCAAAACATTTGCAGTTTAACTTTTTTCCAAGCTTAATTGCCTCCCACGCCACTAAGTTTGAAGCCATTAAATTTTTGCGCTGTTCGCTTGACCCCCCATACACATAATAAATTACCCCTTTGTACACAAAAAGAAACCACGCGGTTAAAGGAGTATTATCTTTATACGCAATAAGAAGTTTGGCATTGCCTTCTTTTGAAAGCTCTTCAAAAACCGTTTTGTAGTAATTATCATTATGTATAAAAAAATTCTGCCTTTTTGCAGTTTGTTCCTGAAGATTTAGAAAAATAGAAAGCTCCTTTTGAAAACCTTCTTTAACCACAACACCCTTCTTAGCCGAAAGCTTGATATTGTACCTGGTTTTGGGGTGCATTTTTTTTAAAAGCTCCTCCTCGCTTTTAGTTATATCCAAAAGCAAAGTTTTTTTGGCGAAGGTGTTTTTGGGAGCTTTTTGGCAATTATTTTTAAACATTTCGGTGTGTTGTCCCTTTAAACTATTTGGCGCATCAAATCGGATACATACGCAGTTATTGGCTTTGCCGTCCTTTTCTAGTTCCCGCCAGTCTATTCTGGCAGGGTTAACCTTTGGGCAAAACCCAAAATTTCTATTGAGAAGGGGTATTTTATGCAGGGTGAATTGAACGCCGTTTTTGGACATAACGCTTTTTGCTCCCAACATTGTTTTAATTTTCCCCCACTGCGGGGATTGCACTATATGGGGAGGAAATTCAACTATTTTTTCTTTTGATTTATCCATTTTGCGATGTCCTTCCAACAATTAAATTATATATTTTTTCCCAATCTTTTAAAGTTAGCTCTTGCGCGCGGGCGAAGGGGGAAACATCGGATTTAACAAAAATTTCTTTCTTAAAGATATTAACAAGCATTTTTCTAGGCTGGGAAAACCCCTTATGCAAAAATTTTTCCCACATTTTCAAAGTAAGGTTATGAAAAACAGCCTCATTTTTCTCTATGTGTATTACAGCGGAATTTATGGAAGGTTTGGGGTTAAAGGAGCTTGGTTTTATTTTTTTAATTATTTTTGCGGTTCCGTACAGAGACACAAAGTTTGACAGGTATGAAGCTTTGGGAGGACTTGCGCATATTTTTTCTGCCACTTCTTGCTGGATTATGAGGGTAATGCTTTGAGGTGGGTTTGGCAGAGTTATTAATTTATGCAAAAGCGGCGAGGTTATGTTGTAAGGGATAGCACCGACCGCTTTGTAGATTTTTGTTTTATAAGTTTCTAAAAAGTTTAGGATATTCGCCTGTATAACTTGGACATTTGAGAAATTTTTTAGGTTGGTTTTTAGGATAGGAATTAAATCTTTGTCTAGTTCAACAGCGGTAACCCCTTTTGCCAATTTAACGAGTTCTGCCGTTATAATTCCGGTTCCCGCCCCTGCTTCTAGTATTGTGTCTTTTGCGGTTACGGAGACAGCCTCCAAAAAAGCGGCAAGAACACTTTTATCTATTAAAAAATTCTGTCCGAAGGATTTTTTTGCCCGCATTCCATTTGATTTTAGCATAACCTTGTACTATTATGGTTCTTACAATGCTTTTAACACCTCATGTTTTCATTGGACTTGTTATAGCAAAGTTTTTTCCCAATCCTCTTTTAGCGGTTCCATTGGCTTTTGTTTCTCATTTTTTAGGGGATTTAACGCCCCACTGGGATTTTTTCAGCGGGACAAAGAAAGAGGAACGGTTAAAGGGCTGGCGACCTCTTGCAGTTATGGCGGATTTCGGATTGGGTATCGGGATTGGGGTTTTGTTCACGGCAAAGTATTTATGGCTGGACAATAAGGTAGAGCTGGCAATAGCGAGTTTTTTATGCGGAATTGCCGCCGTTTTGCCGGACGCCTTAGAAGCGCCGTATATGTGTTTGGATAAATTCCCCACTTTCATAAGAACGATTACGGAGGTGCAGGGAAAACTGCAAACTCAAGCGCCGATAGTTATAGGAATAACCATTCAGCTTGCGGTTATAATCTTAAGCCTTACATATCTGCTATAACACCCCCCAACCCGCATTAGGGTTAATCCCAAATGGGTTAAACCCATTTGGGATTAACCCTACTCGAAAAGATTCTATAGGTTCTGGGGGGGGTCAGAACCCAAATGCGCCCTTTCATCACAAAAACAAAAAAACCGCTACTGCAAGAAAAGCCTCGCAATAGCGGTGTTATACACACTCTACAAATACCGCTCTCCGTCCCCCCAAGACTCTGGGGAAGTCTCTCTCATAATACTATAAATCTCCGGGTATTCCATTTTCACGGTAACCCGTAAGAGCGCCTCCGAAAGCTTCGAAGTAGGTAGGTGGCCATACAAAAGCACCAGTGCCACTGCTTTTGAAGGCACCCCCACCTTTTGCGCTAT
>PCQY01000026.1:0-147 GCA_002770755.1 candidate division WWE3 bacterium CG23_combo_of_CG06-09_8_20_14_all_40_14 | reverse complement strand
CTGCCAAACACTAACATCCATTTTTGCTCCCTCCTTCCTTTCTTAAGCGAAGAAACACCACCGACCAAACAACCGATAATGCAATAGGGATAATACCACAAATGGAGGACAAAATTCTAGGGGTCCTAGGGGTCAGACCCCTTTGGG
>PCQY01000009.1:23055-23800 GCA_002770755.1 candidate division WWE3 bacterium CG23_combo_of_CG06-09_8_20_14_all_40_14 | reverse complement strand
TGCACCGCTTTTATCGGAAATGGAGAAACCCTATCCAATTTCTGTACAAAATCTGATGCAGAAAGCGATGAGCCATATTAAACCCGTAAAGAGTCTAATATGTATCTGAACTTATGCAACCGACCAAAAAATTAACATGCCAGTAGCATGTAAAACCGCACATCTCCACCACATAATTAAAATCTCCTTCTAGTAACAGAGATAGCAAATCCCACCCTACTTTCAAGCGTTGTATGGGTTATATAATTTTTCGTATCCGTTTGACGCGCATTTTTAGTTGGAAGGCAGTCCCGCTTTTTTGCAAAGATACTCTCACCACATCACCAAACTTTACCTCTTCCTTCAAAACCATTCCCGCAATTTTATCCATAAGCTCCTTTTCTATGAATCTCCTTAAAGGCCTCGCGCCATATTCCAACGAAAAACTTCTATCCACTAAAAACCTTTTAGCTTCAGGAAGAACTTTCAAAGCAATGCCCTTCTCCAAAAGAACCTTCTCAAAATCGTTAACTAAAATTCCGCAAATTTTATACAAATCCGCCTTCTCTAAAAGCTTAAAAACTATAATGCCGTCAAATCTATTTATAAACTCCGGCTTTAAAATTTTTTTAGTCTCATTGAGAATACGCTCTTTCATTAAAGCATAAGAAACATAGGACGCAGAAGAATTTTTGGCGGGTTCAGAATGAAAACCGATGCTGCCTTTGCTAATTAAATCGGAACCAATATTTCCCGTTAAAATTAT
>PCQY01000009.1:915-23039 GCA_002770755.1 candidate division WWE3 bacterium CG23_combo_of_CG06-09_8_20_14_all_40_14 | reverse complement strand
CTAACCTTCATACCCCCCGCATCCACCAACTCCCCTTCCTCCATTATTTGAAGAAGTATATTCAACACATCTGGATGCGCTTTTTCCGCCTCATCAAACAACACCACACTCTGGGGATTTTCCGCCACAAAATCCGTTAACTGCCCACCCTCCTCAAATCCAACATAGCCCGGCGGCGCCCCCACCAACCTGCTAACAGTATGCCTTTCCCTAAAATCGCTCATATCAAGCCTGATAAAATTTCTGCCTTCCCCAAACAACGCCTTTGCCAAAACTTTTGCCGTTTCAGTTTTCCCCACTCCGGTTGCGCCCAAAAACAAAAAAGCCCCAACCGGCCTGTTCTCGCCCTTAAACTTTAGCACCGCCCTTCTAACCGAAGAGGCAAGCGCCAAAACAGCTTCTTTCTGGCCTATAATACTTTTCATTAAAACCCTTTCCAAAGAATTTACGCTCCTGCCAAAAGGCAAAATATCCAAAGGCCCCTTCTTAAAAAACCTTTTTGCATCCAAACCCCCTATCACCACTTTTCTTGCCTCGCCCCCCTCCCCAATAGTTCTTTCAAGCGCTTTTATTTTTCTGTCTAAAACATACATCGCATCCAAATCCCGCTTTTGCAAAGCTATCCTGAAATTATTTTTTAAAAGAAGCCTTTCCTCATTTTTGTCCATATCCTTTTTGCTTGGGGTATCTTTAAATTTTTTATGGGCGCATATTAAATCCAAGGCATCTGAAATGTCGCTTAATTTATCAAGCTTTTGCTTAAAGATTTCGTTCACCGCCGCTTTATCAATACTCACATTATGCAAAAACTCCAATTCCCGCGCCCTAATATTTGCTATTTTCCTCATATCTTCCAAAGAGGGCTCACCCACATTAAAAGTTTCCCATAAAGCGCCAAGCGGATTATCCACCAGTCTTGTATTCTCGGCATCCTGCGTTGCGCCAATACAACGGATAAACTTTCGCCCTCCTCTTGCAGAAAATCCAATCGGCATGCCAACAGGCAATAAATGCAAATTGTCAAAAAATAAAATCGCTTTTCTTTTTGGACCCATCCATTGCTCAATAACCGCACCCAAATTATCCTCCAAAAACCCGCGCATAGAAAAAGGCGCATTTGCCAAAGCCACCACATCCACACTTATTATCCTTACTCCTAAAAGAGCTTTTGGCACATCCCAGTGAGCTATTTTTTTGGCAAGTCCTTTCATTAAAGATGTTTTTCCCACACCTCTATGACCCACCAAAAGCAAACTGCCTTGCTGAGTTTGCAAAAGTTTTTGGATTAAAAGGTTAGTTTCTTTTTCTCTTATAATAACCTCAGAAAGAAGCCCCACTTCTTCGAGCGCTGTTAAGTCGGTGATAATCTCAAAAAGAATTTTCCATTTAAGCCCCCTTTCTCTTTTTTGCGAAAAGGCAAAAATCTTTGCCCTTTCATAATCCTTTCTGCCAACCAAACTCATTAAAGACAAAAACAAGTGTTCCACACCCACCAACGGGCTAATATCTTCAAACGCTTCCAAATACGCCAGCTCAACAAGTTTTTTTAAGCTTACCTCAAGTCGGGAAAATTCTGTTAGAAAACTTTTGTAGGAAGAATCCATTTTGCACAAAAGCTCAAAAACTTTCTGCGCAAAAACTTTATCTTTACGCTCAAAAGGTTTCAACGACCACAACAAAATGGACAAAGGCGAGGAGATATTGGAAAGAACTTTTTTCATTTATATATTTTGCTTTCGCTAATTTTTCTAACGCTCAAAGCAAGTTTTTTGCTTGCCGGTTCCACCGCAATAACCATAGCGGAAACTTTATCGGTAACATTAAGGGGACCTGCCGTTTCGGAAATATGAATAAGCCCCTCTATGCCTGGTTCTACTTCCACAAAAGCGCCAAAGGACATAACCTTGGATACCTCGCCTTTTACTAAAGACCCCACAGGATATTTTTTGGCAACATCCTCCCAAGGATTTTTGGAAAGCTCCTTTATACTTAAACCAAGTTTGCCTTCTTTTTCATCTATGCTAATAACTTTAACTTCCAAAATGTCTCCTATTTTAAAAATTTCATTTAAGTCCGCCACTTTTTCCCAAGACACCTCGCTAATGTGAACCAAACCATCCAAACCTTTGCAGTCAACCAAAGCTCCAAAAGGCAAAATTGCGATAACAGAACCTTTAAGGATATCGCCAAGCTTTATCTTTTTTAACTTCTTCCGAGCCTCCTTTTCAAGTTTAGCGCTTTCCAGCTCTTTTTCGGACAACACAATTCTGTTTTGCTCGCGGCTTACTTCTATTACTTTTACGGTTAAAGTTTTTCCCAAAACGGAGACTATTTTTTTATTTATATCCTGTAAACCGACCTCAGAGACCGCTTTGTTAAAATCCGCAAAATGAGATTTGCTTAAATGCGAGATGGGAATAAAACCTCTTAATCCCTTAATATCAACCAAAACCCCACCTTTGTTGTACTCCATAGTAACAGCTTCTATAGGAGTCCCTTTTTCAAAAAGCTCCTGCAAATCCAACCAAAGCTTTTCTTTCTTAGCTCTTTTAAGGGAAAGAACTAAATACCCCCGATAATCTTCAGGTTTTAAAACGGTAACAAAGACAGACTCTCCCACTTTTAGATTTTTGTAAGACCCGAATTCTCCCGTTAACTCGGAGCCGGAGATTATGCCTTCGCTTTTTGCGCCCACATCCACCAAAATTTCGCTGTTTGAGACAGATACCACCACCCCTCCCATAGTATCCCCAACAGAAAACCCGCTGGGCATAGAACTTTCGCTCAAAAGCTCTCCCATAGAACGGGCTTTATTCAATTTTTTATCCGCTTTTTTTACCATACTTTGTGGTACTGGCAATGAACTATTTTCCCACCCCAACTCAGTTGGAGAGTATCTTCGCCGCTGGTAGTCTTAACTGCTCTGTTCGGAATGGAAAGAGGTGTTTTCCTACCGCTAAAATCACCAGCACCACAAAGAATCCGTCTAGACTAACCCAGACAGTAGAAAATGGAATAGAACTAATTTAGCAGCTTTGCGGTTAAGGGCACTATACCTCACGCCGAGCGTGAGAAAAAGGATTGTAGGTCAATTAGTACGACTCGGCTGAATACATTACTGTACTTACACCTGCCGCCTATATCCGGTAGTCTCCCGGTAGACCTCGCCTCACGCATAGCGTGAGAATGACAAAATTCAAATCCACAAAATTCAATTCAAATTCAAATGTTTAAAGTTTAAAACCATGCGGCTTTCCCTTTTTTATGTCTTGACATTCACATTTTGAATTTATCACCCTCGTGCTACGCACAAGGCATACAGTTCATCTTGAGGTGGGCTTCGTGCTTAGATGCTTTCAGCTCTTATCCCGACCAAACATAGCTACCCAGCAATGCCCTTGGTAGAACAACTGGTACACCAGAGGTTTGTCCCTTGAGGTCCTCTCGTACTATCAAGAGCTCCTCTCAACTGTAAACGCACACCGCGGATAAAGTCCGAGCTGTCTCACGACGCTCTGAACCCAGCTCGCGTACCGCTTTAACCGGCGAACAGCCGGACCCTTGGGAGGGGCTACCCCCCCAGGTTGCGATGAGCCGACATCGAGGTGCCAAACCGGATCGTCGATGTGAACTCTCGGATCCGATAAGCCTGTTCAATCTATACTAGATTAGACTATATCTTCATCCCGACTTTGTCGGGAGATGGCGTATGATTTGTTGTTTGAAACAAACAAATCTCGCTACTCTCCACATTATGGATTTCGCTCAGTCGTTACGGGGTCAAAGAAACCTTGTAAATCATATCGGAAGATGCAAACTCCTTAATCAGCCCTACCAATTTTTTAGTATTAGCAGAATTGAAATACAACGCATAACCTTTAACACCTTTTGAATAAACCTTTGAATCTATATCAAAGTTATGGTGTATAGCAATTTGCGCTACAGTAGCTTCTTCCGAAGAAACTTTTCCCAAATACAAATAAGATCCTTGGTGTTTCTTGCATAAATAACCATCATCAAAAAACCACACCGCCAAAGAAATTGGGTGTTTCAATAAATCTTGTAAATTGCTAGGAATAATTTTTCTACCTTCCGGGTAGAAAATTTTCCTCAATTTACCTAGATACGGCGTTGAGTTAGACTGATGCCTAACATATTTATAAGTTTTATTGGTTTTCGGATGGACACGCTCCACAAAAACTGGTTTGCCATTAAAAAGCGTTCCCAGCACTGACACCTTCCACACTAGATACAACTTTTGCTTGCTACTGTGCTCGTACCTTAAACGAGCGTTTTTACTACCAGTCTTTTGAACATACCCATCCCCCAAAATAGAGCCTATAACAACACCCTCTTGTTTTGGAGTTATTTTGATACTCATTACAGTTTCTCGACTTCCCACGGTATTGCCAATATGCTCACTTTAAAAGGGTCTACCCGAAACCCAAGCACATATAGTTTCCACCGTTATTAGCCATATTTTAACATCTGATTACTCAGAAGAGGGACAACAAAATTCTTTTTTCAGAATTTATCCCTAGGGTAACTTTTATCCATTAAGCTCTGAGCCTACCACTAAGCTCTAGAGGATCACTAAGCCCTGCTTTCGCATCTGCTCGACTTGTAGGTCTTGCAGTTAAGCCAGCTTATGCCTTTACACTTAAAGTCCGATTTCCATCCGGACTAAGCTGACCTTTGGGTCCCGCCGTTACTTTTTAGGCGGGGACCGCCCCAGTCAAACTGCCCGCCAGACATGGTCCCCCTTCGCCCATTTTCGGCGCCGGGGTAAGGCTTCCATCTCAGAAAGGGTGGTATTTCACTGGCGTCCGCCAGTTGGCGGACTCCCACCTATTCTACACAGTCTAAAACAGTTGCCAATGTCAAGTTACAGTAAAGCTCCATAGGGTCTTTTCGTCCTGCGGCGTGCAATCCGCGTCTTCACGGATACCGCAATTTCGCCGGGTCAATGGTTAAGAGAGCGCCCAAGTCGTTAAGCCTTTCATGCGGGTCGGAACTTCATACATCTCCATTATTTCTAATGGTACTGACTATATCTTCAGTTTGCTTAAAATATATTCTTTTGAATACCGTCTTGATCCACCTGAGTTTAAAGAAAAAGACATTTCTATTATTTCCTTTAAACCCTCTGCCTTCAAATGTTCTTTATTAAGAACCTTACTACAGATAACAGAAAATGTTTCAACCTCCTTCTGCTTTGACGATAACAAAGGAAATTTATTGAAATGAGGTATAATTTTCCCGTTCAAATCTTCCAAAGATCTAACTTCATACTTATAAGTATTATCTTTTTTGGAGTATCTAATCTGACCACAGCCAAACAACCCCTTGATAGACCACAAAACTTCTGATCTATCAGTCCTTTGACTAACACTGAAACTTGGTCTTACCTCAATCCCAGTTTTAAGTTTTGATCTCGGAGAAAAAAAACAAGAAATGAACCCTCACCATCAACAAAACCAGAAACATAATTTGAATCAATACTCATATTAAGCAACCTGTCCGGCGTATGATAGAAGTTAAGAAACTTTCTATCTCACCTAAAAAGGATCAGTCGATACGGGGTCATCCCGATTTGATCGGGAGACTTCCCACGGTATTACCTCTGACTATACCGCATGCTAACCGAATAGTCAATAAGGCTCCACCGTTATAAGCCGGCTTTTAATCGGGCTCGTTACTCCCACTTACCCGACAAGGAATTTCGCTTGTTAATCTTTGTTACAATAAGTAACTTCAGGTTGTAACTTCCATTATCATTACAACCACTACATATCTCTATGTAGACGCCACTATCTCTTTCCCGATTTAATCAGGATCTAGCGTATAGTGAGTGGGGATTTCCGCCAGCTGGCGAATCTTTCCTGCTGATTGTCTCTATTTGTTAGATTTTCACCTTTCGGTACTAACAACCTAAACGAGATTTTCCAGCATATAGCTAGATTTTTCTTTTGAGCACAGCTCAAAAGGCTCGCTGTCATTCCGATAATAATTGGAAAGGCGAACACTAAGGCAGCGCTACTTCTACCTTAGAACAGTTCATATTGTTATTAAGCTGATTGATTACAGCTCTCTAAATCGCTTTAGAGATCGGACTATATCATTCCGCCATTGGGCGGAGTCGACGTGCAGTCTCTGAGGATTCCTAAAAAGCAAATACATCATACCAACTCAGCAATCTAACAAAATATCTCGAAGTTCACAACTTTGCTACGCGACATAACTGGATATTTACTAAAGTAAGGTATTACTTTTTCCACTATATCCGCAGCCTTGGTAACATCAAAAGAATGAAGATCGTCTCTTCTGCGTGTTTTTATTATTCCGCACTTTAACTTATCTTTAAGCATATCCAAGATAGTTCTATCTTTCTGCGACACATTAAAGCTTAGAACCACCTGCCAACCCAATTTGTAATCGTCCTTCCTATGTAAAGAGACATTAAAACTACCTTCACCTTCAACAAATCCTGCTAAGAAATATCCAACTTCTGTGCTTTTTAGGCCTTTCCTGCTGATTTTCCGCACTGAACACATTTTCACCATATAATAAATTATATACGGTAGCGCCAGATACTACAACCGTTTGCTACGGTACGGATGTTCCAGCATATAGTCAACTTTTACAACTACAACATTACTCATAGTTACTGCTGCCGTTCACCCGGGCTTAGCCCAAAAGCGTGAACCTCTGGGTTTAACCTACGGGCACCGGGCAGGCCTCACACCCTATACATCCCCTTACGGGTTAAGCAGAGTGCTGTGTTTTTGCTAAACAGTCGCTTGGGCCGTTTACCTGCGACCCGCCTCACGCAGAGCGTGAGAATGACAAAATTCAAATGTTTAAAGTTTAATACCATGCGCTTTCCCCTTCTTTATGTCTTGATATTTACATTTTTAATTTATCACCCTCGTGCTCCACACGAGGCAGGTTCCCCTTATCCCTAAGTTACGGGGTTAATTTGCCGAGTTCCTCAACCATCGTTCTCCCGTTCACCTTAATATTCTCTATCTGCCCACCAGTGTCGGTTTGCGGTACGGATTTAAGACATCTAAAGTTTAGAAGGTTTTCTTGGAAGCTTAAGTTGGCGGAATTTCCCAAAAAGGAATTTCCCACAGCTCGCCTTCTTTCCCAAAAAGGGATTTTTCGCAAATGCGGATTTGCCTACACTTGCTGACTTACTGCTTAGACGGCCAACCATATAGCCGCTCCGCTTATCAAACTTCGTCGCTCCATCAACAGATATCTTAAAGTAACGGAATATTAACCGTTTGTCCATCCCCCATCCCGATTCATCGGGACTACGGTTAGGACCGACTAACCCTTCGCCGAACAACGTTGCGAAGGAAACCTTGGGCTTTCGGCGTCCCGAATTTTCATCGGGATTACGCTACTCATGCCTGCATTCTCACTTCCTACCGCTCCAGTTTGCCTTTACAGGAAACCTTTGTCGCAATAGGAACGCTCCCCTACCACACCCATGCTCCGCACGGGAAATTTCTAATTTCTAATTTCTAAATAATTCCCAAAACTAGGATTTGTTTAGGTTAATTATATCAATTAGGTCAATTAGGAATTCCTCGTGCGAAGCACAAGTATCCATAGCTTCGGCACCGGATTTGAGCCCCGATAAATTTTCGGCGCGAAATCGCTATGCCAGTGAGCTGTTACGCACTCTTTAAAGGATTGCTGCTTCTGAGCCAACCTCCTGGATGTTTTAGCAATTTCACTTCCTTTCACACTTAATCCGGATTTAGGGGCCTTAGCTGATGGTCTGGGCTGTTTCCCTTTTGTACTATGGAACTTGCTCCCACATACCGACTCCTAAAATAGAAACTTTGGCATTATGAGTTTGGTAGGAGAGCGTACGGTTTCCCGCCGCGTCTCCTTCCAGTATCTTTACCTCCAAAGCTCACCTTTTAGGGCTATACCTAAATATATTTCGGGGAGAACCAGCTATCTCCGGGTTCGATAAACGTTTCATCCCTAACCTCAAGTCATCCCAGCATATTGCAACATACAAGGGTTCGGGCCTCCTCCACGATCTTCATCGGGATTCACCCTGCTCAAGGTTAGCTCACCCGGTTTCGGGTCCATCTTAACATACAAAACGCCCTATTAAGACTCGCTTTCGCTACGCCTCCACCCCGTAGGGGCTTAAGCAACGCATATTAAGATAACTCGCAGGCTCATTCTTCAATAGGCACGGTGTCACTCGCGCGCAGCGCGGGTAAATCCTAATATCTAAGCTCCAAACGAATCCCAATTGCAAAATCCCAAACTCAAAACATATCTTGTTTTGAACATTAGGATTTATAATTTAGGATTTATTTGGGACTTTGAATTTAGAATTTACTTGTGCTACGCACAAGCTCCACCAGCTCGTAAGCATATGGTTTCAGTAACTATTTCACTCCCCTAACCGGGGTGCTTTTCACCTTTCCCTCACGGTACTTGTTCACTATCGGTGATAAGAAGTATTTAGCTTTGGGGTGTGGTCACCCCAGATTCCCACAAGGTTAGCGTGTCTCGTGGTACTCAGGAATACTGCCTGCGCGGTAATAAGCTTTCGCGTACGGGATTATTACCCTCTGTGATATGACTTTCCAGACATTTCTGCCAGCCTTTCCTTTGCATTATGCAGTTCCTACAACCTCCCGATAAAATCGGAATTTGAGCTTTTCCCCTTTCGCTCGCCACTACTAAGGGAATTGTTTCTTTTCCTCCGGCTACTAAGATGTTTCAGTTCGCCGAGTTCCCACGCCGCGCTACGCGCGGCGTCCGCCGTGTTGCCACGACGGGGGTTCCCCCATTCGGACATCCCCAAGTATAACGGTTCTTGACACCTCCTTGAGGCTTATCGCAGTCTAGCGCGTCCTTCATAGGCTTCTTATCCCAAGGCATCCACCATATGCCATATGTTCCTTTTCTTATGCCCTTAACCGCAAAATTGCCAAATTTTACGGTTAAATTAATTAACTATTAAATTGACAAAGTGCTGTGGACCGTACCAGACTCGAAGTTCTCCTTCGCTTTGCTCAGGAGAAGTTTACTTCGTAAAGGTGGTTACGATCTAGTGGACTCGGGCGGACTCGAACCGCCTACCTCTTCGTTGCAAACGAAATGTTCTACCGGTTGAACTACGAGCCCTTTCATCCGCCAGCTGGCGGATTGATGGTTGGTAATTTCGCTTTGCTCAATAATCGGCCAATCAAAAAAATCCACCTCTTGCGGTGGATTAAACCAAGATAAAGCTAAAAAAGGAAAGCTATGTTTCTGCAAATTTTGAGATTTTAGCCATTATTTTAATTTTATCCATTCCGCAAGCATAATTAAATTACACAATTGCAATCCCCTTGTCAATACCCTGCTGTGCGGTGTCCAGGACATACTATACAGTTCTTGAGATTTGATTACCGAGTGTGTATAGCCTTTCCAAAACCAACTTACTCATACTATGGGAAATACGATAAACTGTATTTGTGATTAATCCCGCCCAGCCAATAGAGGGTAAAGGAAAGACTTGGGAAGAAAATTCGGGAGCTATTTTAAGGAGAAGGTTTTATAAAATTTGGGTTGCCGCTAAACCTTAATGGTCTTTATAAATATGGAAGGACCGAAGTTGATGTAGGAAAGGGGTTTCTGCAGTAGATTTTCCATTGTCAGTAGTATTTTCTCCGGAATAAGTTTTTTAATTAAGGGACTCCTAAGATTGGATACAGACAAGCGATTTTTTATCGCAAAGTCATTTTTCTCTAAAACTTTTTGGACATAGGGTGGGTGCCAAAGCGTAAATGTGCCTAATTTATAGGGTTGGCTGGAAAAAAATCTAAAATTTAGCCTCGCGACATTTTTTAAAATATTTAGGAAATGCATTTTGTTGGCGAATTCAAGAATAAAAACGCCATCCTTTGCCATTAATTTTGATACGGACAAAATTGCGCTATTTAGATCGTCTAGATGGTGCAAAACCCGAATCATAATAGCGCAATCATATTTCCCCTCAAGCTTTTTAGGAGCATCGTATATACTAGAATTAACATAATTAGGGTTAAACCCATTTGGGATTAACCCAAATGGGTTTAACCCTAATTTAGCTTGTTGCAAAAGTTTTTTTGAGGGTTCCATTATTGTAGCGTTATTAAAATGTTCTCCATAAACCGAGGATAATCTTCCAAATCCCCCTCCAATGTCAACAATATTATTACCCTTTTTGGGAAGAAGCTTTTTCAAAGCTATAACTTCGCAGTTATGCTCATAAGAGCGGGCATTCCAGTAAGCTTTATAATTATAATTTTCATCATTATAATCTACACTCATAATTACTCCTTTTGATTTCAATTAGGGTTTCAATTAGGGTTAAACCCATTTGGGTTAATCCCAAATGGGTTTAACCCTGTTTAGAACCCTGTTTAGAGAATTCCTTCTTTGGGATTGTCTTCAATATCCACAAGGTAAGTCTCTATATCCGCATAATCTGTTGCTTCCAACAAACGGGGGTTCAATATAAGCCATGGAAGACACTTTTTCTCTAAATAATTAACATACGAACTATACCTATAATTTATCGCTTTTTTGGATAAATTAGCTTTTATGGGATTTAAATGAATATATCTGGATACATAAACAAACTGATTTTCATTTGATAGTAAAACCGCCCTATAACCCCCCTGCAACAAAGTTCCCTGCCTTCCATACTTAGAGTTAAAAAAGCTAGAATATAGGGTTACTACCCTCTTCATCAAATTTGAAATTCCTGCATTCTCCAAATTCTCAACCAACAAATGAAAGTGAGTGGGCATTAAACAATAGCAAAAAAGGTTTACTTCATACGCCACACTATTAACAGGAAGCTTCATTCTCCGCCCATTCACCGACCGTTCCTCCATATAATCAGGCGTAAGATATTTCTTCAATAAATACAAAAAAAGGGCATAATCATCGTGATCAGAGTATATTTGCGCGTCATTTAATCCCTTGCCATAAATATGGTAATAACAACCTTTTTGTGGTTTGTATGCTTTATTCTTATATGGCATCTCAATTAGGGTTAAACCCATTTGGGATTAACCCAAATGGGTTTAACCCTATTTACCTCCCTAATTACTCCTTTTGATTACTTTTATTAATAACAATTTTTTGGTAAAATGACAAGAAGTTAAACCTATGGCGCAGTGGCGAAGTGGAAACGCTGCGGTCTGCAAAACCGCGATGCAAGGGTCCGATTCCCTTCTGCGCCTCTAGTATCTAATTTGGGCAATTGGTTTAGCGGTAGAACGCTTTCCTGACCATACCCGCCGTACCGCGGGCTGTTAGCTCAGCCGGTTAGAGCGCTTATCTGATAAGTAAGAGGTCCTTGGTTCAAATCCAAGACAGCCCACCAAAATTAGAGTTCAGAATTAGGATTTAATTACCGTCTCAAGACCGCGAAGATAACGGAACACACTTTGCGCAGCAATAGCTCCCTCAGCGGCGGAAGTTACCTGCTGATGCAGTTGGTTTGAACCATTATTCAAATCCCCCGCACAAAAAACGCCACCCACACTCGCCGCCATCGCCTCATTAACCTTTACATACCCATAATCCGTTAACTCGCAATTAAGCTCTTTCGCCAACTCGTTATTAGGCGCGTACCCTGCCTGCACAAAAACCCCGTCCACCATAAGCTTTTTCTCCCCATTAAACGGTTTGTCCAATAAAACATACTGCACAAACTTCTCCCCTCCAATTTCTATAATGTTGGTATTTGGCACCTCCACAATCTTTTTGTCCTTCTTAAGGTTTTCTATATACAAAGGCGCCGCCTTAAGTCCGCTTCTATAAATTATATAAACCCGTTCTGCATTAACAGCTAAGTCCTGCGCCCCCTCAACCGCGCTATTGCCCCCACCCACAACCGCAACCGTTCTCCCCCTAAAAAACGGGCCGTCACAGGTTGCGCAGTAACTCACGCCTCTGCCCTCAAATTCCTTTTCACCCATAACCCCTAATCGCTTATGCGTAGTGCCCATTGCCAAAATTACAGATTTTGAAAAATAAGTTTTCCCGCCAGCTGTCCCCACCGAAAAACGAAACGATTCCACATTACAAACTTTAGTAACCACATCTGAAACAAATTCAGCGCCTAAACTTTTCGCCTGCTCTAAAAAATTATGCGCCAGCTCACGCCCTCCAATTTTCAAAAACCCCGGATAGTTTTCTACTTCTAAAGCTTCCGTGATAAGACCTCCGGGCAAGCTGCCCCCTACAAGCAAAGTCTTAAGGGCGTATCTGGTAGCATATATGGCAGACGAACATCCCGCCGCTCCGGCACCAATTATAATAACATCATAAATCATACCTCTAATCCTTTAACTAACTTAACCTCTTTGCCCTCAATAAATCCTAAAATGTTCTCCACAGTTACATCTAAAATTCTAAATAACGCTTCCTTGGAGTTGAAGGCGTTATGAGGCGTAATAACAACATTTGGCAAAAGCATTAAAATATGATTCTCCAGCGCAGTTTTAATAACAGGCGCTTCGTTATTTTTATACAGAAGCTCCGCTTCCTCTTTCAAAAAACTTTCCTCCTCTAAAACATCAAGCCCCGCGCCCCCAAGCTTTTTATCCTTCAGAGCCAAAAAAAGCGCGGCGGTATCCACCACTCCCCGCGCGAAGTGTTTATTAAATACGCCCCTTTCTTCATAAGAGCCATCTTTTCACTGTTTACCAAATGGTGCGTTTCTTTTCCGTAAGGTATATGCAAAGTTACTATATCTGATATATTTAATAAATTATCCAAGGAAACATATTCAAAATTTTCCTCTTTCCTCTTCTCTTCATTAGGGTTGACATCATACGCCACAACCTTCATAGAAAAACCGTTGGCTATTTTTATTACACTCATTCCTATTTTACCCGTGCCAATTACCCCTATTGTTTTGCCTTTTAAATCTATGCCCGTTAAACCCTCCGGACTGAAATTTCCTTCTTTTACCCTTTTTACCGATTCGGAAAATCTTTTGGCTAAAGCTAGTATCAGCATAAAAGTGTGCTCCGCCACCGTGTCCGAGCCGTACTGCGGAACATTAAAAACCTTAATACCCCGCTTTTGACAGTATTCAATATCTATATGGTCAAAACCTGTGCTTCTTGTGGCAATGCATCTCAGGTTGGGAAACTTGCTAAGAGTTACGGCATTAAGCTTTGAATAAATAAAAACGGAAATAATATCTGCATCCTTAACCATACCTGCATTATCCGAAGTTAGTTCTTCAGAAAAGAATTGGCATCCGCAGGATTTTAACCTGCCTGATATGTAATCCTTCTCCCAGTCTTTTATCTCAAAAAAAGCCGTTTTCATAAAATTATAATAACTTAAAATTTTGCGGAAGGACACCACTTATTCACCGGGCAGTTTAGACATTTAGGGTTTTTAGCAAGGCACACATACCTCCCGTGCAAAACAATCTGAACACCAAAATCTTTCCAAAATTTTTTAGGGACTATATTCATTAAATCTTTTTCTATCTTCTCGGCAGTTTTCTCTTTGGTAAATTTAAGCCTTTGGGAAACGCGAGTAACATGGGTATCAACCACAATTCCCTCAACCACATTAAAAATCTCTTGGGAAATAACATTGGCGCTCTTTCTAGCAATGCCGGGTATTTTAACTAAATCCGAAACATCGGAAGGCACTTTCCCGTTAAAATTGGCAACCAAATATTGGCAGGCTTTAGTAATTCTTTCGGCTTTGGTTTTATAAAAATTTATGGAACGGATAAAAGCGGATACATCATCTACAGACGCGCTACCGTAATCTTTTGCCGTTTTAAACTTTTCAAAAAGCGAGGGGGTTGCCAGATTTACGCTTTTATCGGTTGCCTGCGCGGATAAAATAACCGCCACCATAAACTCCAAGGGGTTTTTGTGAGTAAGTTCGGATTTAGCGTTCGGGCGGGATTTTTTTAAGGCCTCTGTTATGCTCTCCGCCCGCTCTGTATTATTCATTTTACCATCTAAAATGCGCAAAGGCGCGGTTGGCTTCCGCCATTTTATGGATATCGTCCCTTTTCTTTACCGCCTCGCCTTGACTTTTTGACGCGGCAAGTATTTCATTATACAACTTTTCGCTCATAGTCCTGCCTTTTCGCTTTCGGCACACCCCTATAATCCAGCGCACCGCCAACGCCTCACTGCGGTCGTGTTTTAAAGGTGTTGGCACCTGATAAGTCGCCCCGCCCACTCTTCTGCTTCGCACTTCTATTTTAGGCATAACATTTTTAACCGCGTCCTCAAAAATTTTAACCGCTAACTTTCTATCCTCACCCAATTTTGAAAGCGCGGAATATACAACTTCCTCCGCCGTGGACATTTTTCCATTCAGCATAAGCCTGTTTATAAAACGAGCCACCACCCTTGATTTATAGAGAAAATCCGATTCAATTATTCTTTTTTGTATCTTCTTATGTCTAGGCACTATTTAAAAATTCAAAATCCAAATAACGAAATTCAAATGTTTCAAATATTTGAGTTTTGTCATTTGTCATTTCTGTTTCTTTGTACCGTAATTGCTCCGCTCATTTTTTCTGCCTTCCACCCCCGCCGTATCGTATGTTCCCCTAACAATAGTGTATTTAACCCCGGGCAAATCTTTTACCCTTCCGCCCCGCACCAAAACTACCGAGTGCTCCTGCAGATTATGCCCCTCGCCCGGAATATACGCCGTAACCTCCTTTTTATTGGAAAGCCTAACTCTGGCAATTTTTCTCAACGCCGAATTCGGCTTTCTAGGCGTGGTTGTTCTAACCACTAAACACACTCCCTTTTTGAAAGGCGAATTAAGCCTTTTAGACCTTCTATTAACTACCGAAAAAAAATCCGACAACGCTTTAGTTTTGGCGCGCTTTACCTTTTTTTTTCGTCCTTTTTTTACTAATTGGTTTATTGTTGCCATTTTCTACTCCAACTTCGCCTTATCCCCAACCGGAATAAGCCGCCCTATTATAACATTTTCCTTTAATCCTAAAAGTTTATCCACTCTTCCGCTTGCGGCAGCGTCTGTTAGTATCCTTGTAGTTTCCTGGAAGCTTGCCGCCGACAAGAAACTGTCTGTTT
Organism: candidate division WWE3 bacterium CG23_combo_of_CG06-09_8_20_14_all_40_14; assembly: GCA_002770755.1. GTDB lineage: Bacteria > Patescibacteriota > WWE3 > CG2-30-40-12 > CG2-30-40-12 > CG2-30-40-12. Next base: position 7,923 of record PCQY01000009.1, on the reverse strand, counting down.
CCAAAGACGCTTTGGTTATCCCAAGCAGAATAACCCTTGCTTCAGCAGGGTCTCCCCCCTCCGCCAAAACTTTTTCATTCTCCTCCTCAAACGACGCCCTTGTAACTATTTCGCCCGACAAGAAAGTGGTATCGCCCATACTCTCTATCATAAGTTTGCTGAACATCTGTTTTACTATAACCTCAATATGCTTGTCATTTATGGCTACCCCCTGCGAAGAATACACTTTTTGAATTTCATTCACAATATATTTCTGCGTTTCTTTAACCCCGGCAATGCTCATTAAATCGCTTAAACCCAAATACCCTAAAGTTAAAGCTGTTCCCGCTTCCACCATATCTCCATCTTTTACCACTACCTCATCCACCGGATCAATGTTATACATAACATCAGAGACTTCCCCCTTGGTATTTTTTGCCTTAATTTCAATTGCTCTTTTGTTCCCATCCTTATGTATTTTCACCTTGCCAGAAATTTCTGCCATTACCGCTAAACTTTTTGGCGTTCGCGCTTCAACAAGCTCTTCCACTCTCGGCAGACCCTGCGTTATATCTTTAACCACTATCCCCCCCGTATGAAATGTTCTAAGCGTAAGCTGAGTACCCGGCTCTCCAATAGACTGCGCCGCCGCAACCCCTACCGGAACACCCATACCAACAATCTTTGTAGTCATTAAGTCCACCCCATAACATTTACTGCATACCCCATACCTCGTTTCGCAAGAAAGGGGCGAACGAATTTCTATTTCAGGAATCTGCCTTTTTTCAATGTCTTTGGCAATATCCGCAGTTACCAAAGTATCTTTTTTGTAAATGATTTTATTCTTATCTTTAATATCCTTTAATAGAAATCTTCCGATAATTCTCTCCGCAAAAGAAACCAGCATTGTTTTTTCCGAAAGTTTAATAACGCGCCCTTCATCGGTTTTGCAATCCTCCTCTCTAACAATAACATCCTGCGCTACATCTACCATTCTCCTAGTTAGATACCCCGCATCCGCGGTTTTTAGAGCCTTATCAGTTAAACCTTTTCTGGCGCCTCGGGATGCCGCAAAGTATTCAAATCCCGTTAAACCCTCTTTGTAATTCCCTATAATGGGCATCTCCACTATTCTCCCCATAGGGTCGGTAACCAGCCCTTTCATGGCGCTTATCTGCTTTAATTGGTCTCTAGACGCCCTATTGGCACCGGAATTTAATATCATTTTAATAGGATTTTCCTCCGTTAAAGAATCCCAAGTGGCTTGGTCAAGCTTATCCGTAGTTTCAAGCCAAAGGCTAATATGCAAACCAGAGCTTTCGGATTTTGTAATAAGACCCCTTCTGTAGTTTTGGTCTATTTCCTCCGACTTTTTGTAAGCTTCGCCCAAAAGTTTTTCCCGCTCGGCTGGTTCTGTACAATCCGTAACCGCTAAGGAGATGCCGGATGTGGTGGCATACTTAAAACCAAGCTCTTTCATATCGTCTATCAGCTTTACTGTAGTATCCACAGTATCGTTGGCAATGGAGTGTTCTATTATTGCAGACATTGCCAAGTTTCCACCTTTTTCCGATTTGGCAACGGGACTGTTTATATACTTAAAAGAAAGCGGCAGAACTTCATTAAAAATAATTCTCCCCGCGGAAGTTTCAATAAGTTTGCCAGCCATAAAAACCTCTATTTTTTGGCGGAGTTTTATACGATAGTTGTCAAGAGCAAGCAAAACTTCACCAAAATCTCCAAAAACCTGTTTGGATTTTTCCAAAGCCGGGTCAATGCTTGTTAAGTAATAAGTGCCAAGCAACATATCTTTTGTAGGAAGAGATATTAAACTGCCGTCCGCGGGTCTAAACAGGTTATTTGACGAAAGCATTATTTCTTTAGCCTCCAAAACCGCCTTTTTTGACAACGGGACATGCACCGCCATTTGGTCGCCGTCAAAGTCGGCGTTGAACCCGGCGCAAACGCAAGGGTGAAGTTGAATAGCATTGCCGTCTATCAGCTTTGGATAAAATGCCTGTATCCCTAATCGCCACAAAGTTGGAGCGCGATTTAGCAAAATAGGCCTTTCTTTAACCACTTCTTCCAAAATATCCCAAACTTCCCCGCCTTTTTCGTCAAGAACATATTTTGCGCTTTTAACATTAGGCGCAAGCCCTCGTATTAGAATTTCTCTAAGGACAAACGGTTTAAACAACTCCAATGCCATCTCTTTAGGCAATCCGCATTCGGTAATTTTTAAATCGGGGCCAACAACAATAACCGCCCTTCCCGAATAGTCAACCCTTTTACCCAAAAGGTTCTGCCTAAACCTTCCCTGCTTGCCTTTCAAAAGGTCGGAAAGGGAGCGCAGTTCCTTTTTGCCTCGCGAAACCGGCCGCTTTGTTCTCTGCCTTGAAGAATCTATAAGCGCGTCAACCGCTTCCTGCAACATTCTTTTTTCGTTTCTCACAATAATTTCCGGCGCACCCAGCTCCAAAAGCCTTTTGAGGCGGTTGTTTCTATTGATTACCCTTCGGTACAAATCATTTAAATCGCTCGTGGCAAACCGCCCGCCTTCCAGCTGAACCATAGGACGGATATCCGGAGGAACAACGGGAATATAGTTTATAATCATCCAGCTTGGGTCTATTTTTTCTTTTCTAAATCCTTCAACTACCCGCAGCCTTTTTGCCAATTTTATAAATTTCTGCCCCTCGGCTTTTTCTATTTTTCGGCGAAGGTTTTTGGCGAGCTCGTTCAAATCCAGCTCTTTAAGAATAGAAGCTACCGCCTCCGCGCCTATGCCAACTTCGCAAAACTCGTCCACATATTTCCCTAAATCAAGATACTCCACATCCGCCATTATTGTAAGCCGTTTAATGCTTTCAAGTTTTTTCAAAATTATGTCGTACCTTTTTGTAATTTCCTCTTTTTCCGCCACAGTTTCCTCTCTACCCCGCGCTATTTGCTTTGCATACTTTAACCGCGCCTCCTCGCCGGCAATTTCTTTCTGCTCCTTTGATTTTATGTTAAGCTCTTTTACTTTATCGGCGCTTTCCTTCGCAAGCTCAATTATTTTTTTATCCATCTCCTCCTGCGCTTCCTTTAATCTCTCCGCTTTTTCCGCTTCCACTTTAGACAAAACCTCAGCTTTTTTATCCAAATTTGCAGAAATTACTATAAAGGACGAAAAATATATTACCGCCTCCAGATTTCTTGGGGATATTTGAAGAAGCGTACTCATTTTTGAAGGGATGCCCCTAAAAAACCACACATGAGCAACAGGAGAGACAAGCGCTATATGCCCCATTCTTTCCCGCCTTACACGGGAATGCGTAACCTCAACTCCGCATTTGTCGCAAACCACACCTTTATATCGAATCCTTTTGTATTTTCCACAATAGCACTCATAATCTTTAACCGGCCCAAAAATTCTTTCGTCAAACAACCCCTCTTTTTCGGACCTAAATGAGCGGTAATTTATGGTCTCGGGCTTGGTTACCTCCCCATGCGACCAAGACAAAATATCCTCTGGCGCCGCCAAAGTTATTTTTAAGGCGCTAAATGATTTAAGTTCCGATAAATTTTTCATAATTTAATATCTAAATCTACAGGCTTTTCTTCGCTCGCTTTCTCAAGCGCCTCAGACAATGGGTCCTTTCCGTTTTCCTCTTCGTCGCTGCCCAAAGGCTTTATATTTAACCCAAGCCCGTTTAATTCTCTAACTAAAAGTTTAAACGACTCCGGAACCGCGCTTTCCGGTATCTCTGCGCCCTGCAAAATAGCGCGGTATGCAAAGGTTCTACCAATAACATCATCCGATTTTATTGTCAACAATTCCTTTAATAGATACGCGGCGCTGTACGATTGCAAAGCCCAAACTTCCATTTCTCCAAATCGCTGACCCCCAAACTGCGCTTTTCCTCCAAGGGGCTGTTGAGTTATTAGAGAATAAGGACCAATAGACCGCGCATGCATTTTGTCTTCCGCTAGATGATGCAATTTTAATATATAAGCTGTTCCAACCACCACATCTTGGTCAAAATATTCTCCTGTGCGGCCGTCTATTAACCTAACTTTTCCCGACTCCGGCAAATCGGCCTTTTTTAGAAAATTTCTCAAATCCTTTTCCATAAATTTTGTAAAAACTGGAATATCGTATTTTTCGCCCCTAATTTCGGCAACCCGCCCAAGATGAGACTCCAATAGCTGGCCAACATTCATACGGGCAACCACAGACGCGGGGGAAAGAATAATATCAAGAGGCGTGCCATCCTCAAGGCAGGGCATCTCCTCAATAGGAACAATTTTTGCAATAACCCCCTTGTTTCCATGCCTTCCCGAAAGCTTATCCCCCACCATAATTTTTCTCTGCTGGGCAATAAAAACAGTTATCTCCTCCAACACCCCGTTAAGCAAAACATTTTCGTTGTCCGCTGAAATCCTTTTTATTCCTATCACCGTTCCATATTCGCCATGAGGCAAAGTTAAAGAATTATTTTTAACATCTTTCGCTTTTTCTCCAAAAATAGCTCTTAACAACCTCTCCTCGGCAGAAAGCTCGCTTTCACCTTTGGGAGCGACTTTTCCAACTAAAATATCGCCTGATTTAACTTTGGAACCAATAGCCACAATACCCTCCTCATCTAAATTCCTTAAAACTTCCTCCGCCACATTTGGAATATCTCTGGTAATTTCCTCCGGCCCAAGTTTAGTTTCCAAAACCTGCACGGTGTGGTCGGTTATGTGGATGGATGTTAAAATATCCTCCTTCACCACTCTTTCGGATAACAGGATAGAGTCTTCGTAATTAAAACCTTCCCAAATCATATACCCAACCTTAAGGTTGGCGCCCAAAGATAACACACCGTTGGAAGAGGAAGGCCCTTCCATTAAAACCTGCCCTTTTTTAACGGTATCTCCCGCAGAAACTACCACCCTTTGGTTAAAGCAGGTATCCATATTGGACTGCACAAATTTTAGCGGGGTGTACTTTTTCTTTTCACCGTTTTTGGTTTTTACAATAACTTCCAAAGCAGAGGCGTACTCAATCTTCCCATCTTCTTCGGCAATTGCCAAAGTCCCCGAATTTTCGGCAACGGCGGACTCTACACCAGTGCCCACCAACGGCTCTTCCGGATTTATTAAAGGCACCGCCTGCGTAGCGTGCTGGGTTCCCATAAGTGAACGGTTCACATCGTCGTTTGATAAAAATGGTATTAAAGCCGCCGCAACTCCTACAACCTGCTGGGGGCTTACATCCACATACTCTGCTGTGGCAATGTTGCCTATAATAAACTCCCCGCCTTTTCTAAGAGGCACTAAAGTATCTTGAACATAGCCGTTTTTGTCTACTTTAGGGGAGGACGCAATAAAAAACTTTTCCTCGTCGTACGGCGCTAAAAAAACTACTTCATCGGTAACTTTTACCTTACCATTTTTTTCTTTTACCAATTTTCGGTAAGCCGTTTCCAAAAACCCATATTCATTAACTCTAGCAAATAAAGATAAATAACTTATAAGACCTATATTAGGGCCTTCCGGAGTTCTAACCGGACAGATTCTTCCATAATGGCTGTAATGCACATCCCTAACCGAAAAGCTTGCCCTTTCTTTAGAAAGCCCTCCGGGACCGAGAACGGATAATCTCCTTAAATGGTCAAGCCCGGTTAAAGGGTTTGACTGGTCTTGGTACTGAGACAACTGCCCCAGAGCAAAAAAGTAGTGCACCCTAGCCTGCACAGGACGAGTAGATATTAATGTTTGGGGTTCGCATAAAAGGCCCCTTGGCTGAAGAGACATTCGCTCTTTAATATTTCTTTCCATTTGGATAAAACCAACCCTAACCTGCATCTGCAAAAGCTCGCCCACTGAGCGCACCCTTCGGTTGGAAAGGCTGTCTATATCATCCGGCTCCATAACACCATTATTAAGTCCAATAACTTTAGAAATTACCGCCACCAAATCTTCCTTTGTTAAAAGCCAATTTTCTTTGTTGTTTGGGAACGAAAATCCAAGCCTTTGGTTTAATTTAAACCTGCCCACTTTGCCGAGGCTGTATCTACGGGGGTTAAAAAAGATGGTTTCCACCAAAGCTTTGGCATTCTCCAGAACCAAAGGTTCCCCGGGCCTCATTTTTCGGTAAATTTCAAGCAAAGCTTCGTTATAAGATTTGGCGGGGTCTTTCCCGAGGGTAATGTCTATGAAACTTCTTTTAGAGTTGGAATCCACCCCCTCAAAAGCTTTGGTTATTTGGGAATCTTCCGCCAGCCCAAAAACCCTAAGCAGGGTGGTGGCGGCTATTTTTCGTTTTCTGTCTATTTTAACGGTAATAACTCCGCTTTTGGCCGTTTCAAATTCAAGCCAAGCGCCGTTTTTGGGTAAAATTTTCGCGCCGCCCAAAACTTTTCCGGTAGAGGAATCTTCGGAAGAGACAAAAAACACGCCAAAAGAGCGTGTTAGTTGTGACACCACAACTTTTTCTATACCGTTAATAATAAAGGTTCCCTTGGAAGTTATTAAGGGGATTTCCCCAACATAAATTTCCTGCGATTTTTCCTGATTGGTGGATTTGTCTTTAAGACTTGCCGTTAAAAACCACGAGGCGCTGTAAGTGGCGCCTTTTTCTATGGCGGATTCAATGGTGTTTGAAGGCTTGGCAATTCTTGACCTTGAAAAAGAAAGCTCCCAATTTCTGCCTGTATAATCTTCTATTGAAGAAATCTCGTCTAAAATTTCGGTTATGCCTTCTTTTAGAAACCAATTAAAAGAATCTAGCTGTACACTAGATAAATTGGGCAAAGGAAATTTTGACCCCGCTGGATTTAAGGATATTCGCATTTATTTAAACTTCCGATAATGACAATTTTAAAAAGCGTACTAATATTATTTATGTGTACGCCAGACCACCAACCGTGTCAAGCACTTTATCATTACTTTTTATCCTTGTCAATATCCTATAATGTTCATTAGGGTTTAACCCAAATGGGTTAAACCCTATACAAACCCTATACAAAATTGGAGGAGGAGTAATCAAAACCTTTAAGC
>PCQY01000009.1:0-229 GCA_002770755.1 candidate division WWE3 bacterium CG23_combo_of_CG06-09_8_20_14_all_40_14 | reverse complement strand
TGCTCTATCATATGCCAACCACCGCCTACACCGGGCACCCCCACCCAGACAAAACGCTGGGCGTCCTCGGACGGCCCTTCTTTTTCAAACCACCACATCGTCACTACCAAAACCTCAGTGTTAGTCGGGATTTTGATCCCGACATCCACCGGAAAACCGAGGTAGCTCCATACCACCACCCCGCCATCTCGGATCTCGAAATTCCCATGAGTCGAGGAACCGTAGCCAA
>PCQY01000037.1 GCA_002770755.1 candidate division WWE3 bacterium CG23_combo_of_CG06-09_8_20_14_all_40_14 | reverse complement strand
ACTATTTACCTTTTAAAATTGAGGTTATCTTCTCAAAATAATTTTGGGTAGTAATAATTTCGGAAGTATTCTCTAAAGGAAAAATTTCTTGAGCCTTGCCTTTTTTAGATTTAATTTCAACAGTGAGATAGTTCTTTTTATAATCCTCAATTATGAGATCCACTTCTTTCCCGCCATATTCCCGGTAAAAATATATGTTCACTTTTGCATTGTTAAGCTTGCGCATTTTCTCAAGCTCTGAGATGATAAAATTCTCAAATACCCCGCCTTTGTCTTGACGAAGCTCCATATCTCGGAAATCCTGTATTAAAATATTACGAATGCCTAAATCATAAAAGTATAACTTGCGGTTTTCAGATACCGCCTTTCTAAGATTAGTCTTAAATGATGGTAGAGGGATTAAAATATAGTTTTTAATAAATATCTCAATATAGTTTGAAACAGTAGAAGGGTACGCTCCTAATGAATCCGCAATTTCACGGATTGAGACTTCAGAACCCAATTGAAGGGCAATTTTGGTTAAAATGTCTTTTGCCAGTTTCTGGTTTTTTAACTCATAGATGTCAATTACATCTTTAAGTACATAGGTATCCAGCATACGCTGTAGAAGGTCAATTCTCTCCTTCTCGGCTAAATGACTACTTGTATATACTTCAGGGTATGTACCCCAAATTTGCAATTTTTTTGCCATTTGTTTCTCAAACTCCGCTTTCTCTGATATTTTAGGTTTCTCATTATCAGCGATTTCAGAAACAGAGAGAGGCAGGCAATAAATTTCGTTAAATCTGCCAGCCATAGTGTCAAATTCGCGAGATGTTTTTTGTCGCAATTCAGAACTTCCGGTTGCAATTACCTTAGCTTTAAACTCATCATGAAGCAATTTAAGCATTACCGTCGCCTCGGAATAATTTTGAACTTCATCAATTAATACTACCTTGTTTTCCGCAGCAATCTTTTGAAGGACATCCCTGCGAGGGGCAAATTTTTCACGATCTGACTCAAGATCAAAATTATACTTAGTTACTCCCAGTTCTCGGGCTAGCTTATCAACCAATGTAGTTTTCCCAGACCGCCTTGGACCCCAGACAAATAATGTTTTTATCTCATCACTCTTGAGATATGTATATATAGCGCTTTCTATAGTTCGTTTTAACATAAGCATATAGCACTACATTACTACTAAATTGTAGTTTGTCAATAGGCATTTTAGTACTAAATTGTAGTTTACAGCCTTCCCTGTCACATAGGTAAGGACCCACCCGCATTTTTTTTCCATTCCGTTTTGATCAATCTGATCTTTGGTTGCTATGTAGAAGTTGGCATTAATACTTCTCTCATCGCAAGGGGGTTTTTAACAAATTCTCATCAAATTCCATAGGAAAATCATATCACAGAATAGTTTATTTTAATGGGGGTTGAAATCTGTTTTTAACGGTCAAATTTACTGATAGAAGTTTTGTTTTGTTATCGTAATTACTTTCGCATTAGGATACCTATTTCGAAATGCTGCCCCCCCCCAATTCTGGCAGAAAATTTAATTTGGAGAGAACAAGGCCTGTTTTAGTACACACTTTTCAGGGTGTCAATACCTATTTAGTTATGTCCCTGTCGGTACCAAATGGCCTACGGAAAAACAAAACGCCACCGCATATTATCTGGTTTTATCCAAATAATAGGGTGGGGGGTTTAAAAATTAAGACCTTGAGTAAAACTCTTATCAATTACGGAAACAGCTAAACTATATTTAGGATGTTTATCGGTCGAATCAACTTCACAAAGTATCTCGCTTGGATGGTTGGGAAGGTTCTTCAAGATCTCCCTTGTTAACCCATTCATAATCTTCCCCCTTTTCAAGGGAGCAGCCCTAATTAAAGACTCTATTCCAGTAACGATTTAATAATATCCAAAACCATTTTTGGGTTAGACTGCCCTTTGGTTTTCTTCATTACGCACCCTATTAAAAACTGCAAAGCGTTCTCTTTACCCATTCTGTAGTCTGAAACAGGCGCGGGATTTTCCGCAATAACCTCCTTTACAAGTTTGGACAGTTCGTTTTCATCATTCATAGAGTAAGTTATTTTTTCTTTGGTTATTTTTGATTTTTCAAAAGAGGCTTCGGAAATGTTCTTATCTTTATAGAACAGCACTTGGGACAACTCCTGCTTTAACATCCCTACATACTTTTCATCAAATTCAAGAGGTGGAATATCCGGCTCTGGAAAATAGCGGTAGTCATTCTCCATTTCTTTTTTTCGCTGGCTTACCGTTTTTTTGCCGCTTTCGCTCCAACCCCTCGTTTCCTGCAAAACCTCTTTTCCAGCTTTCAACAACTCCTCCTGCCGTTTTGTCTCATAAGCAACGGCGTTTTTCAAAAACTTAAAGGAGTTAATGTTTTTAATCTCAACTCTGTAATTCGGCAGAGCCTTTTCACCTTCTTTTCTTAACGAGATATTAAGCTCTAAACGGATATTGCCCTTTTCCATATCTGCATTGCTTACTCCCAATAATCGCGCCAGCTCCCTAATTTTTTTGCAAAATTCCACCGCCTGCGCGGCACTCGTTATATTAGGCTCGGTAACAAGCTCTGCCAAAGGAACACCCGATTTATTAAAATCAAGCAAAGTCTCATCTTTGGTATACATAGATTTCCCCGTATCCTCCTCTAAATGAATTCTTCTTATGGCAACCTCTCCAAAAGATGTTTCTAACCTGCCTTTCTCACATAAGGCGTCACTAAACTGCGTAATTTGATAACCCTTCGGAAGGTCTGGATAAAAATAGTTTTTTCTCGCAAAATGCGAATTCTTGTTCAAAGTACAATTTAAGGCCAATCCCAGAAGCTGAACTTTTTTAATCGCTTCTTTGTTTGGAACAGGCAATGCTCCGGGCAAACCTAAACAAGTTGGGCAGACCAAAGAGTTTGGAGGTTTTTTCCAAATATCATTGCTACAGGAACAAAACATTTTGCTTTTTGTGTTAAGCTGTATATGTATTTCAAGACCGATTACGGATTCATAAAGCATAATTTATCTTTTGGGGGACCTGTATTTGGTTTCTTGTTCAAAAGCGTGCCCCACCCTATACAAAAGCTTCTCGCTAAAATTTTTTCCAATAAACTGAATCCCCACAGGCAGTTTATTAACAAAACCTGCCGGAACAGATAAAGCTGGGACACCCGCCAAATTAGCGGGTACCGTTAAAGTGTCCATCATATACATTTTAATCGGGTCATTAACCACTTCCCCAAGCTTTGGCGGAATACCTGGAGAAACCGGCGCCGCTAAAACATCCACTTTCTCAAAAACACGCTTAAAATCTTTTATAACCAAAGTTCTTGCTTTCTGCGCTTTCAGATAATAATCATCATAATATCCCGCCGCTAGGCTATATGTCCCCAACATAATTCTCCTTTTCGCCTCACTTCCAAAACTTTCGCGAGTAGTTCCAAAACGGATTCCATCAAACCTTGCAAGGTTGGAACTAATCTCAGAAGGAGTTATTATATAATACGCATTTATGGCATATTCCGTATGAGGCAAAGAAACTCCTACCAATTTAGCGCCCAGCTTTTCAAGAGTTTTAATACTGCTATTAAAACAATCTTTTATCCCCCCGCTTAAACCCTTTAGATACTCTTTTGGAATACCTATTGTTAAACCCGCCATTCCCATTTCAATATCGCTTAAATAATCCGCCGTTTTATCGCAGGAGCTTGTAGCATCTTTGGGATCGTGTCCTGCTGTGATATTTAACACAAAGGCGTTATCCCAAACCGTTTTTGTTATGTGACCAATGGAATCCGTAGAAGAGGTCATAGCTATTATTCCATATCGAGACACTCTGCCATAAGTTGGTTTAATTCCAACGGTATTGGTAAAACTGGCAGGCAAGCGAATACTGCCTCCCGTATCTGTTGCGGTAGCTACAGGAACAAATCCCGCTGCGACCGCGGCGGCAGATCCGCTTGAAGAGCCCCCTGGAGTTCTCTCTAGACTATAAGGATTTTTCGTTGCAAAAAAATCGGAGTTTTCCCCTGTTGTTCCATGAGCAAAGGCATCGCAATTTAATTTACCGATACAAACAAAACCGGAATTGCGCAACTTTTCTACTACCGTAGCATTAAATGGGGGAATGTAATCTTTGAGAATACCGGAACCTGCCGTTGTTAAAATACCTTTCGTAGAAAAATTGTCTTTGTAGGCAATGGGCATAGAGAAATCATTCAATGTTAAATCTTCCAAAGATAATTTAGTAATAAAGGATTTTATAATAGGGTCCCTTTCATTGATTTTATCGTAAAAAGACGCAAAAACCTCCCTAGAGGTAAATTCCTTTTTCTTATACCCTTCCAAAATCTGTTTTAAGGTTATAAAATTATTTAGCATCTAAAACTCCTTTAGTTTTAATATAACCATCTTTAACCAACTTAGCGTTTTGCAAAGCCTGCGCGCGGGTCAAATTTTCAGCGGAAATATCTTCCCTTAACTCATTCTTTTTGCTAATAACTTGAAAGGTGGGGGAAATATCTTTAGTATCAAGTTTGTTAAGATTCTCCACAAATGTAATTATTTTTGGAAGCTGTAATCTAAAAGCGGAAAGCTCCTCACTACCCAAAGGTATTTTCGCTAATTCAGCTATTTTTCCAACTTCATTTTTTGTTAGCATAGCAGTTACATACTTCTTAATCTTTGAATTCTGTCATTTATTGGGGGATGCGTATTAAACATATTGGCAAACCACGAAACCGCGTCCTTCCGATTTTTAAGCGGGTTTGAAATATACAAATGCGCGGTAGCTTTGTTTGCCGTCTCCAAAGGCTCCTTATCCTCGGCAATCTTTTCCAAAGCGCCCGCAAGCCCCTCCGGATATCTTGTTAATAAAGCTCCACTAGCGTCGGCTAGATACTCTCTATTTCGCGATATTGCCAGCTGAATTAAGGTCGCTATTAAAGGGCTTAATAAAACTAAAATGAATGCTATTAAAATTAAAATGCCGCCAATTTTGCTATCGTCTCGGCTTCTTCTTCTGTAAAACATAGAACGACCCATCCAATCTGCCAAAAGGATAACTGTTCCAACAAGAACAACTACAACTACCATAAGCAATGTATCAAAATTTTTGATATGGGATAATTCGTGCGCGGCAACGCCTTCCAATTCCTCATCCTCCAACCTGTCCACTGCCCCTGTGGTAAAAGCTATGGCGGAATGTTTTGGGTCTCTGCCAACCGCAAAGGCATTAATAGCGCTGTCTTTTATAAGATATATTTTAGGTAAAGGCATCCCCGCTCCAATACATAAATTCCCAACCACTCTAAAGATTTTGGGGAAGTTTATTTCATCTACTTTTTTAGCGCCGGATATAGACAAAGCTATAGAATCCGAAAAAAAATAGCTAAAGACAGAGGTGAAAGAAGAAACAATAACCGCAAAAATAACCATGCCATTTCCATACCCGCTTACCTGCCCAAAAACATAACCCAAAAGGGTAATCAAAACAACAAACAACAACATAACCGCCAAAGTTTTTCTTTTGTTAGACGAAATTTGGTTGTATAAAGTCATATTACTAGAACTTTACAGACACTTCCTTTTTCTCCGCTTCCTCCGCTTTAAAGAAATCAGTTTCCTTAAACTTCAGCATATTGGCTATAACAACGGTAGGAAACACTTTAAGCTTGGTATTAAAGTCTAAAACATTGCTGTTATAAAACTGCCTTGCATAAGCAATTTTATTTTCGGTATCAGAAAGCTCGTCCTGCAACTCCTTAAAATTATCACTTGCTTTAAGGTCGGGGTAATTTTCAGCTAACGCAAAAAGACTCTTAAGCGCCCCCGTTAAAGCATTGTCCGCAGAAGCCTTTTCATTAAGAGATTTAGCCGAAAGCATAGCGCTTCGGGCTTTAGTTACATTCTCAAAAACCTCTTTTTCGTGTTTGGCATACCCCTTAACCGTTTCCACAAGATTGGGAATAAGGTCAGCTCTTCTTTTTAACTGCACATCAATACCGCTCCACGATTCCTCAATTCTAGTTTTAGCGACGATAAGGCTGTTATAAGTAAACCATACAGCAACTGTTAACCCCGCTAATATAACAAAAAACAATAATAATGCTGTCATAAATAAAATTCACCTCCCCAAAAACTTCAACATTTTCCCCAAAGACAATGCATTTATCACATCCTCCTTCCCACACCAACCTCTTCTGGCAACGGATACGGCGTTTGGCATAAAACCCAAATCGTTTATGCTATGCGCATCCGTATTGGTAGAGAGCAGAACACCCCTTTTTACAGCTTCTCTAACAAAAGAATCCGGAAGGTCCAAACGGCTTGGCTGACCATTTATTTCTAACACCTTATTATGCTTTTTACAAGCTTGAAATATAATATCCCAATCGGCTTCATACCCTTCCCTCTCTAGCAAAAGCCTGCCTGTTGGATGGGCAATAATCTTTATGAGCGGGTTTTCTATTAAAGTTAAAAGCCTTTTGGTTATTTGCTCTTTGGTTTGCCCAAAAGATGAATGGATTGCTCCAATAACATAGTCAAATTTTCTTAGCAAATTATCGGAATAAACTACTCTATTATCAGCAGAAACATTTATTTCGATACCAAAAAGTACTCTCGGGATTGTATGTGAACTATTATATTGTTCAATTTCCAGCCTTCTCGCCTTTATTAGGCGGTTAATAACCTCTGTTGTATGGGTGGCGGTGCTCCACTGATGATCGGTAATGCCAAAATACTCGTATTTTAATTCTTTGGCTTTAGAAACCATCTCGGCAAAAGAATTCTCCCCATCGCTCATAGTAGTGTGTGTTTGAAGGTCTCCTTTTATATTGGACAGCTCAATTAACTTTGGAAGTTTATTTTTTACAGCCAATTCTATTTCCCCCAAATCCTCCCGCAATTCTGGCGGGATGTACTGCATATCCAAAAAGTGGTAAAAGTCTTCCTCTGAGCTAAATTTAAGCGTTTGAGAGCCTTTTTTTATACCATACTCGGATAAAGAAAGACCTTTATCCAAAGCTAGTTTTCTCAAATGGATATTATGAAGTTTAGAGCCGGTAAAGTGTTGCAACAGAGAACCATAGGAAGCGGGGTTTTGCGTCATAATATCTACTTGAAAACCCCCCGTTATTACTGCGCTTGCTTTAATGTTGCCTTTGCTTATAATCTTGATGATTTTAGGATATTGCGCAAAATGGTTTATAACCTCTTTAGAGTTTTCTGTTGCCACCGCTATATCTATATCCCCAACCATTGCGGATTCGCGCCTTAGGGACCCTAGGTAATTTGCCCTGAAAACATAAGGGGATTCTTTTAGAAATGCAAGCACTTTGGATGATATTTCTTTTGCGGTGTGTAAAGGAAAACGGGTTTCATTATGAGTTAGTTTTTCTATGTTTTGTAAAATTTTATGTTCAGATTCTTCTCCAAAGCCGGGAAGACCCTTAATTTTTCCTTTTTCCGCAAGTTTTTTTAGCTGTGCCGCCGCGGTATCCTTATTATCCAGATGAAAGAAGGAAGAAAGCTTAAACGCTGTTTTAGCGCCAATGCCTGAAATTTTTAGAAGCTCAAACATTCCCTGCGGCAGGTTCTTTTTAGTTTCTTCAAAATGTTTTACTTTGCCTGTTCTAAAAAGCTCGTTAAGGTGTTCTCTTAAGGATTCCCCCACTCCAGGAACATCTTCAAGCCGATTTTCCGCCCATAAATCGCCTATATCGGAATCTATTTTTTCTATTGCGTCTGCGGCGTTATTATATGCCCTGATTTTAAAGGGATTTTCCTCCTTTGCCTCGTAGCAAGCGGAGATTTCTCTTAATATATTTGCCACCTGTTTGTTGGTAAATTTGTGAAGCATAATATTTTTATTATAAAGCTAAATTGCGGTAATTATCAATTTTAAATCAAGGTTCCATTAATCTGATGTATAAATCAAATTAACAATTGACGATTTGAGTTAGCTTTGTTACTATGGGGATAGCGATGGTTCCGTGGTGTAGCCTGGTCCAACACGCCTCCCTGTCACGGAGGAGACCGCCGGTTCGAATCCGGTCGGAACCGCTTTACTGCTCAATAGGAAGGAGGTGTAAATATGGAAAAATCGCTCCCAAAACCTTCAAAAGGGTCGCTAACCGCTATTGCAGCCGGAGTTTTAGTTGTTCTAGCAGGGTTTGTAATGTACAACTATTTTTCAAAAACTGGCGGGGAAATAACCAATCAGGCGGAGAAAACTGAAAATTTGGAACAGGAAAAGTTAACTAAACCGGAAGATATAACCAAGGGAATAAGTTTAGAAGAGAAAGAAGCTGTTTTAGGCCAAAGCCAGGAAAAAACCGAGTGGAAAGCAAACGACTATAAAAGCGGGGACATTAAGGGAGGAACTTATACCGTTGTAAAAGGTGACACTCTCTGGGAAATAGCCCAAGCAAAATACGGAGACCCGTATATGTGGACAAAAATAAGGGATGCTAACACAGGTTCCATAGGGCAGTTGGCAAACGGCAATCCATTAATTACGCCCGGGCAGATTCTAGTTTTGCCGGATTAGTTGGATAGCAAAAAATGCGGCTATAGTTAAATGGTATAACATCACCTTCCCAAGGTGAGGATGTGGGTTCAATTCCCGCTAGCCGCTCCAGTATAAAACTTTCGTCTTTTTGGCCTGCCGTTTCTTCTTTGAGCCGCCCGATCTCTTTGATCACCTCCTGCGCCCTAGATTTATTTTGCCAAAAACTCGGATCAGCCATCTCGGCTTCCAAGGCAACCATCTCGGCCGGTAAGTCTTCTTTCACGGGCAGATTATATTAGTTACCCCGGAGCAAATCAACCTGGAAGCGCCAAGCGCCGACCAAGGCTAACGCCCCGCCCGCCAAGGCGGCCCCAATCATTAGCCACCAATTACCAGATACCAATAAGTCGCCAAAAACCACATACAGCGATGCCGGTATGGCATGGACGGCGATATGTATCAGAATAAAAAACCAAAATCTGACTTTGGTCAAACCGGCGGCATAAGCAAACAAATCCATAAAACCGATAAAAAA
>PCQY01000034.1 GCA_002770755.1 candidate division WWE3 bacterium CG23_combo_of_CG06-09_8_20_14_all_40_14 | reverse complement strand
TATGAATATGGAAAAAGAGTATATTGCAGAAATCGTTTTTGGAGTTGAATCCGACACCTACGATTTGGATAGTCCAAATATCCGTTTTCAAGATAAGAAACCTACTATTAGAAATAAAAAAGAAAAATTAATCCAAATCCTAAAATCCTTTGTTGGCGAAGTAAAGCAGGAAGTGCCCCCCTACTCCGCTGTTAAAATTAAAGGCAAACCTTTATACATATACGCTAGAAGAGGTTTAATAAAAACCCCCTTACCCCAAAGAAAAATCTTAATAAAGAAACTGGAGCTTTTAGAAATAGGAGAAATTTTTGTACTGTTGTCCAGACAACAATACAACATAAAAAGGCAAAAATACCCTTACATTAAAATTAAAGTAATATGTTCCAAAGGCACCTATATTAGAAGCTTAGCAATAGATATTGGAAAAAAGCTTGGGTGTGTCGCTGTTTTATCATCTTTAACAAGAACAAGAATAGGAGCCTATACATTAGAGGGTTGTTCTAAATATGCTACCAACTGTTTGTAAACCTTAAGGTTATTCACTGCAAGCCAGCATTCGTTTGGTATTGCCACTGCATAAAGCTCCCTTTTTTTAGAGAGTATTGGAAATAGAACTTTTTCAAAGTCACTTTTTTTATCTAAGTAAAACAATTTATCAAAGTATTTAAAGCTTTTTGGAGAGAACACAGTTACCCCAATGTGTGTGGGAATAGGAACCATAGGGTACATTTCTATCTGCGTAACCTTTCCGTTGTCTATCTTCATTCCGGTAAAAGCATATGCCGTTTCTTTTACCACTACAACTGTAACGATGCTATTTTGATTTTCTCCCTTAATGTGCCCTGCAATTATGTCCTGAGGAAAAGAACTTTTGTAATTAATAATAATATCGTCCGGGTTGTGAACTATAAGGTTTTTGCCTTTTGGAATACTTCCGTTAATAAGGGCGTTTTTCACTGCCCCACCTTTTCCAATAGGATGCTCTGGGTCGTAACTGTAGCGAATTCTTACCCCAAGTTTTTCCCCTTCCCCCAGCAATTTTTTAACCGTATGCGCCTCATGATAAACCAATGCCACAAAGTCTTTAATACCAGCGTCTCTGTACATCCTTATAGTCATTTCTATCATCGTATCGTTATTTGGAAGCCTAAAAGAGTTTTTGTTTGTTCCGTTGGCCCCTTCCACTTCCTTGAATCGGGAGCTTTCCCCTCCGGTCATCAGAGCCACTACACAATTATTGGCAAAGTTTTCATATTGCTCTTTGGATATTTTGGGGATTTCAGGCAGATTGCAAATTTCCGCCCTTAAATGTTCAAGTACTTCTTTCATAATACAAATCTTTCCACTTCAGCGGCGGATTTTATGAGTTTAATAAATTTTAACTTCTTTAGCAAGAACAAAATTAAGGATATAAATGGAACGACCAGAAAAGGAAAAAACGAAAAAATTGACTCAAGAATAAAAAATAAAGAAAAAGCAAAAAGTATAGGTAAATACTTTTCGTAAGGCTCAAACGCCTTATTGACTTGTTTTACTATATCGGGTTTCAAATTCTCCAACATCGGACTTATATCAATTGTCCCGCTAGGCGTAAGCGTTATATCTTTTGGATTTATTGCATTTTGATTTAAGCCGAATTTTTGGCGGGTAGTCCCCTCATTAAAAGTTTCTTCCAATTCGCTTTGTATAAATTTCAACATATCTTCTCTGCTCTGTGTTCCAATAGTTTGCGTCAGCTTTCCTTCCAACTGCGAATTTATTTGCGTTTCAAGGTTTTTTTCAACAATTGCCGTTGCCGGTCCCATTATTTTGTTTAACAAATTTTCGGAAATTTTAAAATTGGCGGTTTTGGCAGCGGCGCTAAAGAAAAAATAAAAGTTCAAAGATAAAATAATTCCCAGAATAACTAAAAAACTATGCGCATTTTTTGGAATAATAACCGCCAATCGTATTTTTATACTGTTTAAATACTCTGCCCTAATGTAAGTTACCATTTTTAAAAGTCCCAATGATATAAATAAAGAAGAAATAACCGCCACTTCCAGCTGTTTTGGTATTGCAGTACCTATGCTAAAACCGGATATGTACCCAATTACCCCTGCCAAAAATACAAAAAAAAGTTTTATTCTTTTTCCTAGTATGAGACTTATTAAACTGTAGAGAGCCACCATCAAAAATATTGCCGATGAAATTAAAATCCCCATTCTTATGCTTTTTCCAGTTTGGGATATCAAGTCCAAGGAGTTTATAGAAAAGATTTTAAAAACATACCCAAGCAGTAATAGGGAAGAAAAGCACAGAAACAATAGAGAGACGAATTTTAGGGCGGATTTAAGTGTCATAATTGTGGTCGAAGCAGGGTTCGAACCTGCGACCTTTGCGATGTCAACGCAATGCTCTAACCAGCTGAGCTATCCGACCTTGAAATCACACAATTATATCGTCAATAATGCCATAGTCTTTGGCTATCTTGGGAGACATAAAAAAATCACGGTCCACATCTATAGCCACCTTTTCCCGTTTTTGGCAGCTGTGTTTTGCGATTATATCTATGTATAAATCCTTAACCCGCAAATATTCTTTTGCGGAGATTTCTATATCCGTAGCCTGTCCCTGCGCTCCGCCATGAGGCTGGTGAATCATAATTACAGAATTTCCTAAGCTGTATCTTTTCCCCTTAGCCCCTCCCGCCAAAATAAGCGCCGCCGCGGATGCCGCCATACCTACGGAAATAGTAGAAATAGGGCACTTCAAGTGTTGTATTGTGTCGTACACAGCAAGCCCCGCGTACGCCGAACCTCCCGGAGAATTTATATACAGTTTTATATCTTTTTTGGGGTCTTCATACTGCAAAAACAATAACTGCGCTATGACGGTGTTTGCCACCGCCATATCAATAGCGTCCGTTAAAAAAACAATCCGCTCTTTTAGAAGCCTTGAATATATATCAAAGCTTCTCTCAAAACCGCGGGAGTCTTTTTCTACTACTATTGGCACCAATTGATTTTTCATTTTCCTTCCTCCTTGACAACAACTAAATTCATAAGGTATTTAATAGCTTTGTCCTTTCTTAGTACGCTCTTAATATACCATTTTTGGCTCTCGTTTGAAAGAGCTTTTTTCGTTTCTTCATCGGGCGCGGCGTTTATAGCTTTTTCAATCTCGCTATCCGTTACTTCAACCTTTTCCTCATTTGCTATTTCATTTAGTAATAAATCCGCCTTTAAGTTTTCCTCCGCTATCTTTGAGTATTCCCCCCTCAGGGTTTCTACGGTTTTGTTTTGCGATTTTAAGTAATCCTCAACCGTAATGCCTAAACGAGCAGTTTGATTTATTAGATTTGAGAACATATTTACCGTTTCTTCCTCTATTAAAAATTCGGGAATCTCTATTTTTACCGTTTCAAATATTTTGTTAAGTATGTCGCTTGCTTTGGGTTTTTCGGCGCTTTTAAGGTCTTTAACGGCTTTTTTATACTCCCCAAGTATTACATCCGGCTTTTCCACTATAGTTGTAGTGAATATTAAATCCTTGCCCTCCTCAAATTGGGAAATCTCTACTTTAGGATTTGTAATAGGGTTTAATTTATGCTCTTTAAGTGCGGAAGAATAATGAAGAGGCACTAAATGATTTATAACCCCCTCCTCTAATTTTTTCTTACCTATTTTTTCCTTAATCAAATTTAGGGGGGCTTTTCCCTGCCGAAATCCTTCTAAATTAACATTTTTAGCAAGCTGCACTAGACTATTCTCAAAAGCATCACTTACCGCGTCTTTTTCTACGGTTATGGTGATTTTATAGGTTTTTTTAGGCAATTTTTCTATAGTTGTGGTCATAATTATTCATACCTTAAAGCATCTATCGGATTTTTCTTGGCCGCTTTATAGGCGGGATAAGTCCCAAAAATTATACCAACCCCCGCCGAAAATGCAAATGCTAAAAGAACGGAGTTTAGAGTAAGTGTGGCGGGTATAAAATTTTTTAAGACTAAAGAACCTAAATATCCTAAAAATATTCCATTTAATCCTCCAATTACGCTTATTATTAAAGATTCTGTTAGGAATTGGACTAGAATATTGTTTGGTGTTGCTCCTACAGCTTTTCTAAGACCAATTTCTCTGGTTCGTTCCGTTACAGAAACAAGCATGATATTCATTATGCCAATTCCCCCCACAAGTAAAGATATGGCGGCTATCCCAGCCAAAGCTGTGGTTAAGGTACTTAAGATACCGTTTATGGAACTTAAGAGTTCTTCTGCAGTAAAAAGTGTAAAGTCATCTTTGGTTAATGTCATTAAAAAAGCTTTTTCGATAGACTTTTTCGCATCATTTATTTCAATGGAGGGCTTGGTTTTTATATTTATACCGGATATTCTCCTCATGTTGAACAAAAGTTTTGCTGTGGTAAATGGAATAGTTATTATGGAATCATTGTCACTACCACCAAAACCCCCCCTTTTTTCATAAACACCTATTACAATAAATTTTTTATCATCTAGTGTAAATTCTTTGCCAAGAGGGTTCTCGTTTTTGAACAGCTTTTCTACGATAGTGTTTCCTATTACAGCAACGCGAGCTGCGCTTTGATATTCTGCTTTAGTAAAAAATCTTCCGGATATTACTTTGTAATTTATTACCTCAAGTAGATTATGATCTGAAGCATATATCATAGAATAATATTCATTTTTCTTGTATTTAGCTCTTTTTGAATCTGTGGCTTCTATTGTTACAGCTTCAACCGTTCCAGTTAATCTTTCTATATTTTTAATTTCTGTTTCCGAGAATTTGCTGTTTGTTAAACCGCTGGTAGGATTTCCTCCTCCTATGGCAACAGTAACTTTTCCTGGGGTTGCGAGGATAAGGTTTGATCCTAATTTCTCAAATTCGCTGGTTACATATCCGGTTATGCCGTTTCCAATTGATACAAGAAGGATTACAGAAGCAACCCCTATAATTACCCCTAACATGGTCAAAAGGGAACGTACTTTGTTGGAATTTATAGCATTTATTGCTAATTTTACGGTCTCGAAAAATTTTACAAATTTGTTCATTTTTTGATTATTACCTTTCCGTCTTCAATTCTTATTATTTTCTCTGCTTTTTTAGCGATATCCTCATCGTGCGTAACTACTACTACAGTTTTTCCTTCTTTATTCAATTTAATAAATAAGTCAATAATCTCATCTCCGGATTTTGAATCGAGATTTCCCGTTGGTTCGTCGGCCAAGATAAGCTCGGGGTTATTTATTAAAGCCCTCGCTATCGCTACCCTTTGTTGCTGACCTCCTGAAAGTTGATTTGGTTTGTGTTTTATGCGGTCCCCTAAACCTACACTTTGTAAAAGTTTTGTAGCTCTATCTTCTATTTCGCGTACTTTGTTATAAATTAGAGGTAATCTTACATTGTCCAGAGCACTTGTCCTTTGCAGTAAGTTAAAAGTTTGGAATACAAACCCGATATATTTATTTCTTATTCTGGCGAGATCCCCTTCAGATAATTTGGATATATCTTTTCCATCAATAAGTATTTCTCCTTTAGTGGGAACATCCAAACACCCAATTAAATGCATAAGGGTAGATTTTCCAGAACCACTTTTTCCAACAATAGAAACAAAATCGCCCTTGTCTATTTTAAGTGAGATGTTTTGAAGAGCGCCAACTAAAACGCCCCCCATTTTGTAGTCTTTATATACGTTTTTAAGTTCAATTATAGGGAGAGATTTAGTTGGCATTCTCCGTTACCTTCTTTCCGTCCTTAACTCTTGATAACGGAGAGAGTATTACATTATCACCTTCTTTAAGCCCTTCTAT
The DNA here is from genome assembly GCA_002770755.1 of candidate division WWE3 bacterium CG23_combo_of_CG06-09_8_20_14_all_40_14. Classification (GTDB taxonomy): domain Bacteria; phylum Patescibacteriota; class WWE3; order CG2-30-40-12; family CG2-30-40-12; genus CG2-30-40-12. The sequence continues at coordinate 3,750 of PCQY01000034.1, read as the reverse complement.
TATTTCAATGAGGACATCGCCTTCAAAATCAGTTTTAATATCAATTCTTTTAGCTACTCCGTTTTTATCTACAAATACATATTTCAGATCTCCTATTTCTGTTATTGCGGAGGAATCTATGCTTAATCTACTAATTTTATTTTCCAAAATTACTGAAGCGCTTCCTTCCATACCCAATTTTATTTCAGGAATGTTTTCCTCGTTGCCTATTTTTACCTTAACTTCATATACGCTGTTTCCGGAAGCGTCGGTTGTGGGCACGGGAGATATATAGTAAACAGATCCTTTTAAGGATATGTTTGGATATGTATCTAATTCTATTTTTACTTCCTGCTCCAATTTAATTTGTCCTATGTCTTCTTGTGCGGCGCTAACGCCAAAATACAGTGTGTTAGGATCTGTAACTTGAATTACTTTGGATCCAACAGCAGCATACTCCTCCTTTTTGTAATTTGATTCGGTAACAATACCGTTAATGGGCGATTTTATATATGCGTTAGATAACCCATTTAAAGCAGCATCAGATGAGGCTTTGGATGAGATAACAGCATCGTCATATTCTTTGTATTTAGACCAATAAATATCCTCGGAATTTATTCCTGCAGTATCTGGATCGTCATTATAGGTTTCTATAAAGGTTTCAAGTTGCTGTTTTGCTTTATCGTAAAGGGATTTTTGAGCCAAATATGTATTGTATAGGACTGCTGTATTAAGGACAGCTAAAGTGTCGTTTTCCTTAACAGAGGAATTAAGCTCAACTGCTATTGAGTTTATTGTTCCGGATGTGGCAAAAGATAAATCTACTTGATTATCCGCCTTTATTTTTCCGCTTAGGGAAATTGTTTTAACAATATCCTGTACAGCAGCTTTAGTAATTTCTACCTCTACAGGCCGGTTATTTTTAGAGACTACACTTACAAGAATAAAGACGACCGTTATTATTAAAATGCCTATTATTATTGTTTTTTTTCTAATTTTTATTTTCATATCTTGGTGCCGAGGAGAGGACTTGAACCTCCAAGGGTTTTTAAACCCATATGGTCCTAAGCCATACGCGTCTGCCAATTTCGCCACCTCGGCTTCTCTCCACATTTTAACATAAAAAGCGCCCAAGTTACCTCGGGCGCTTTTACCAATCATAAGTCAGCTTTTTAATAAAGCCATCTTGTGATGCTTAAATCATACCTTGAAATCAGCAAATTGTCAAGAAAACGGGAGTTTTTAGAATGCGGAGTTAAAGTTTTCTAATTCTGTGTAGTACTGCCAAACGCATTTTGACCAAGGGCCTCCTTTGAGAACAGAAGGTGGGGCGTAAAAACGCATAATGTTTTCAATGTCCTCTAAAGTGAGAACCTGTTTTGTGGCATAATCTCTGTAAAAAAGCGAAGTTGCCAAACCTTTGGTAACAGTTTCTATAGCTTTTTCCCACGATTCCAAGTCGTACATGCCTGTTCTTTGGGCTAAATCCCGCTCACTTGCCGCCCAACCCCAAGTATTGTAGGTTTCTTCCCCGTTGAATTTTGGAGTGGCTCGGCCTAAATTCCCTTCGCACATACCAATAGCTACCACAAGCCAGGGGTTAAGATTGTATTTGTCCGCATTTTGTTTAAATGTTTCCGCATGTTCCACTAACTCGGAAGAGGCATGGTATTTAAGCATAAATTGTTTAATTACCTCAGTGGTTGCCTGTTGAGACTCTATTGATTGGGAAACAGTGCCAAGAACCCGTGGTTTAGACGCGAAAAGCGAGTATAATTCGGGTCCCCCGCTGGCTAAAGCCTTTGTTTTGTCAGTTTTTAACAGCAAGAACAACCCTAAAATAACGGATATGGCTAGGGTAAAAAAGAAGAAAAAAGGAAACGCAAGAAATAATATCTTACTTTTCTGCATGTTTATCATACTTAATATATTTTACATAAATGTTTTGCGGTTGTCAAAACCCACCCTTTAAGTGTAAAATAGATGATATGTCCTGCGGCGGTAGTTCAGCGGTAGAATGTCTCCCTTCCAAGGAGAAGGTCGCCAGTTCAAATCTGGTCCGCCGCTCAGAAACTTGAATATGGCAACTTAGATTCTGTTCACCCGCTCATCAGGGCGATTAGCTCAATTGGCAGAGTGTTTGGTTTACATCCAAAAGGTTGCAGGTTCAAATCCTGCATCGCCCACCAGTATTAAGCTTGCCGAGTTGTTCTACTTCGCAAAATGCTGCGAAGACCTCTCGGACAAGGATTCGCAGCAACTTATCTCTTGCCGAGGTGGCGAAATTGGCAGACGCGCAACATTGAGGTTGTTGTTCCCAATAACGGGATTGGAGGTTCAAGTCCTCTCCTCGGCACAAAAGGAGATCGGAAGGGTATGCGCTGGCCGCGACAGGCCGCCACAGCTATCTATATTCTTTGGTACTAAAGCGCTTCGTCTCAAAAAGTTGGCTCGCTTGTTTTCTTTCTGAAATAAATAATCGCAAAAATTTCTGTGTTTTATGGTATACTTCCACTTATGCTCAAGTTTTACTACCCAACCGGCACAGAAGATATTTGGCACAAAAGCAGAACTGGAAAAAGGTACCGCCTTGACTCGCTAAACCGAATGATAATGTTAAAAGCACTGATTCTCAAGAAATCTAATACTGAAGTAATTTCTGTAAACAAAAAAGACGACTCAATTTTATCACTAGCTCACACACCTACTTTAATCAATAGTTATAAAACTGGAAAACCGCGTAAGTTGGCTGAATCATCTGGAGTACTTTATCAAAAAGACTTTTATAGATGGGTTGTAAATAACGCTTGGGCACATATAATGGCTGCAGAAAACGCTCTAAAAGAAAACAATATCACTATTGCTCTAACGGATGGTGGCCATCACGCTGAAGCTGGAAGTGGTTATGGGTTTGGTCCGATTAACAGCATGCTCATTGCTTCAGAATATTTAAAAAGCAAAAGAAAAGTTGAGAGGGTAGCGATATTAGATCTTGATGCGCATTTTGGGAATGGCACCCATTCTCAAGCTTGTCATAAACCGTGGGTGCTTTCTACTGACTTGTGGAGATATAAACTAGATAAGTGGTCATTTACTAAAAGCGAGAAAAATGTGTTTCATAAAAAGGTAGAGAATTCGGAACAATATATAAAGCTGCTACCGGATGTCTTAGAAAAAATCGAAAAATTCAAGCCAGACCTAATATGGTACTATCTCGGACTTGATGTGCTTGAGACAGATAGAAAGGGAGGTGTTGAGGGATTTGATGTAGATACTCTTAGAAAAAGAAATCAATTAATGGCGGAGTTTTTTACTAAACTCAAGACTTCCGTAGTTATATCCATAGGCGGCGGATACATAAACTATCAGCTAAATAGGCTAGAAGTACAGAAGCAAAAAAAAGAGCTAGCTAAACTTACTTGGGAAAGTGTATATTCAAGCTCTTGTAGATAAAGCGAAAGAAGATATGCCACCAATCTCGTCTTTTGTTGTTCTTGAGTGGGCTTTTGGTATGTAAAGGAATCCAACCTCAAAAGTTCTATTTCCTTTGTCTGCGTAGCTCTTTGTACATACGCGTAAGTTATCTCCTTGATGAGTATTGTGCAAGTAACAGTATCCCCCCAATATCAGAATCTCTAATTTGAAAGATCATAAAGAGGAATAATTGGTATTTTTATCTAGGTAAGAGAACAAAGGGGAGGATAAAGATAGAAAAGAAAAGGGTGTTTGGCTACCAAGTTTCAGATATCGGGGATTTAGTGCAAATGGATA
>PCQY01000007.1:4217-4418 GCA_002770755.1 candidate division WWE3 bacterium CG23_combo_of_CG06-09_8_20_14_all_40_14 | reverse complement strand
AGTTTTTTCAAAACCTCAAAGCCATTCATTTTTGGCATGAGGATATCCAGCAAAACTACATCGGGGTTGGCTGATCCAATCAATTCCAAACCTTCTTCTCCATTTACGGCTGAATCGACTTTGTAGCCCTCGTGAATAAATTTCTTCACCAACACTTCCCTAAGTAAATTTTCGTCTTCAATGATTAAAATGTGTTTTGGC
>PCQY01000007.1:3068-4191 GCA_002770755.1 candidate division WWE3 bacterium CG23_combo_of_CG06-09_8_20_14_all_40_14 | reverse complement strand
GAATTTGGCTGTACAACCGGATACGGCAAGGACTGCGGCCTGTGGTAGATTACCCCCAGGAAAACCGTTAATAATGCCCCGATCGAAAATAAGTCCCCGATAATTGCCACCGTTTCTGAAGCAGCTAAATAGAATATTACTGCCGAAAAAATCATTAGTAAAATACCCACGCCCACGGTCAGCGATCGGACCCTGACAATATGATTATCTTTCGCCTGGATGCCTCGTTTTATAAAGAAAATCACGCCTGGAATTAAAATAGCCAGCATCAGAATGCCAAAATATATGCCCGAGGCTAAATCAACATTCCAGTTGGTTATGCCCGTGGTCGAATCCACTACTGGCCTGGCTGGTTCGTAGACGGATCTGACCAAGCCAATGCCGGTCAAAACCAAAAAAGTCACAAAATATCTTTTTACCCAGGCAGGCTTGGAAAAAAATACCATTATTTTCCCCAGGAACCCGCAGGCCAGAAGGAAGAAAAAATTACCGATGGCAAAACTGTAACCCAAAATCGCGGTTTGGTCGCCGGCAATGATCCTGGGCATGAAAAGTAAAACATAAGCCGCGGTTAAAGAACCATAAGTATACAAAAAATTCTTGACGGTTTGGCTGGAGCTATCCTGATTAGCGGCGCGATGCAAACGCAATACCAGGTACGCGCAAACGCCGGCATTGGTTAAATCAATTATTGTGGAAAATTGCAGAGCCATAAGTTTTTTAAAAATTTTGCAGTGCTTGGTCGAATTCTTCCTTTTTCTCCGGGTTTTGACTTCGGGATTTCACCAAGGGCAGGGCTGCGTAAAAAGTCGTGCCTTTGCCCTCATGACTTTCAAACCAAATCCGGCCGTGATGTTTTTCAATTATATTATGAGCGATGAATAATCCCAAGCCCGTGCCCTCGGTCTGCATACGCATGACATTATCGCCGCGGAAAAATTTGGAAAAGACCCGGGGCTGCTGACTGGTCGGAATGCCAACGCCAGTATCCTGGATGCTAACAATCATTTCCTCTTTTTCAATCGTAACATTTATAGTAACTTTCCCGCCAAACGGCGTGTATTTAATGGCATTATCCAGCAGATTCTGCAGGCCAAGATGTATTTTTTGGGTGTCCAGCCTG
>PCQY01000007.1:2613-3061 GCA_002770755.1 candidate division WWE3 bacterium CG23_combo_of_CG06-09_8_20_14_all_40_14 | reverse complement strand
GCAGCTTGCCAGAGCCGGAATTGAATTCGATAACTATACGTTTTTCTTCAGCCGCGTGTTGCTGTTCGTCTATCAATTCGCGCAAAATCGGTTCAATGGATTGCTCAACAAACAGATATGACATTCTGCCTTCCTCAATCCTGGAAACATTCAGCAAATCATTAATCAAATTAATCATCCGTTCATTGCTTTGATAGCCTTTGCTAATCAGCTCGGCCTGTTCATCATTTAATGGACCCAGGTCTTTGTCTAAAAGCATTTTCAATGACCATTTTATGGCAGAAAGAGGCGTGCGCAACTGATGGCTGGCGACCGAAATAAATTCGGTTTTTAGCTGATCCAATTCCTTCAGCTTTTGGTTGGCCACCTGAAAAGCCTGGTTGGCTCTGATAAGATCTTCGTTTACTTTTGCCAATTCCCTTTCAACTTTTTCCAGACTCCTGACCAC
>PCQY01000007.1:1936-2543 GCA_002770755.1 candidate division WWE3 bacterium CG23_combo_of_CG06-09_8_20_14_all_40_14 | reverse complement strand
TAATTCTGGTGCAAATCCGGAGCCATTGGAAAAGGAGTGTAATGCGTTATCAAACCCTGGTCTTCCAAAGTGAATATTGCCCCAAAAAAGCTGGTGCCGATGAAAAAATTAATAGGGCCGGCCAGTCTGGAAAAATGCACATTGGTGCCGACAATTTGCAGTAAATATAAAGGCAAGAACACGCTGGTTATGCCGCCGGTGAAATGAACAACCAGAGTAATCACCGCCATATCCGTAACTACGCCAAGATATGGCCAAAATTGCGCTATCTTTTTTAAGCTGTAAACATAACTCAAAACCAGATTGAAAGCCAAGGCCAAAGAAACCGAGAACAAAATCCCCGGCAAAAAGAATGCTGCGCCAAACTGTGAAGACAGCCATGACAAAAAGACCACGACAAATATCACAAGGTAGCGAATGACCACTGACCATTGCAAACGTTTCTGTCGCTCTTGTTTTTCGAGCTCCATTAAATCCCCTACTTTCATGGTTTTGCTTTTTTATTTTCTATATTAATTTTAGCACAAAACCACAAATAAATCAAATATGATTATTAGGGTATACTAAACCATTTGGAACAAGGTTAAGCTGACTTTAACTATCATTA
>PCQY01000007.1:1131-1845 GCA_002770755.1 candidate division WWE3 bacterium CG23_combo_of_CG06-09_8_20_14_all_40_14 | reverse complement strand
TGGCAGCCATCTCTTTTGTCCCCGTTGTCACCAAAGACGGGTCTACTTATCAGAAAATCGGTATCGTTGCCGAAACTGTCGCCAACCTTTTAGTCTCTTGTCTGGCACTTGGCTTAGAAGCCTGAAACTAAATTTACGCACCTTCTATGCTTTGCTCTGGTGTTGGACTCAAAAGATTCCCGTACTCCAAACTCAAAAACTTTGCCACTTAAGCGAAATGACAGTCAGGCATTGGTTTAGGATCTTTAGGCTCCATTTACCCCAATTTGAGCCGATTTTAAATGGTCAGATTCAAATGGACGAAGCCTACTTTAAAGATCTTTCCCTCTTGATGGCTAAACAAGCTGGCTCTAAAAATCTAGCCCACCAAGTCATTTTCAAAAACTCAGTCGACAAACAAGAGGCGAGTCAATTTATCTTCCAAACCGTTGAACCTAAAAGTTGCTTGCAAACTGATGGTTCAGCCATCTACAAAGGTATTAACCACTGGTGGCAAGTTAGACACCAAGTCGATATACATAGAAGGTTTGAGTTTGGCTTAACCTCAGAGATTGAAGGATTATTCGGCAATTTAAGAACTTTTATTCGCAGAATGTACCACCATGTCACTCCAGATTACCTGCCGGAATTAGTGGCTGAATTTGCCTTAAGATTTAGCCATCCCGAAATATTCGATTCACCCTATGACTACTTATCAATCTCGCTCAAGCCTGT
>PCQY01000007.1:0-1118 GCA_002770755.1 candidate division WWE3 bacterium CG23_combo_of_CG06-09_8_20_14_all_40_14 | reverse complement strand
TTTGACTAGGTATACCCAAATTGCGTGTTTCCTTAAGAAAGTCGCTTATCTATTTAATCATCAAAAGCTTGATTTATCAGAACTAATTGCTATATTTATGGCGATTTCTCATTAATTTTTAAGCATATGGCAGAAGCAAGAAAGTTATATCGTTCACGTAAAAATCGTGTTATTGGTGGGGTTTGCGGAGGTTTAGGAGAATATTTTAATATCGACCCATTAATATTTCGTATTCTATTCGTGCTTTTTACCTTGGCTGATGGTGCGGGAATATTGGTTTATATAGTAATGATGTTCATTGTTCCAGATGAAAGTAAGATAGAAAATATGGGTAAAGTTGGATCCATGGAAGGTGTAGTCAATGAAATTAAAGAAGGCGCGCAAAGCATGGCTAAGGATTTCAAGGAAAATCCACGCTGGTTGGACAATCGCCGTAATTGGGCCGGTTTGATTGTCGTGGCCATTGGTTTGTTGGTTTTGCTTCAGCAAATCGTACCAATGCATTGGTTTAGGTGGGATTTCGTTTGGCCAATATTGATAGTGGTTGTTGGTTTATTCCTAATCCTTAAACGTAAATAATATGGAAAATATAAATCCCCAAAATCCAGAAACAAAAAAACCAGATAGCCCAGGTTTTGAAAAAAAACCAGAACCAGAAAAAAGCGTAGTTAAGGAAATTCATCATCACCATTATGGAAGGAAAGGGCCGGGCAGGTTTTTTTTCGGGCTTTTTGTCATCATTGTCGGTTTGATGTTTTTGGGCCGGGCCGCTGGCTGGCTTCCCCAGGACATCCATATTAACTGGAGCTGGGTCTGGCCTTTAGTAATTATTTTCATCGGCCTTTCCATTCTATCCTGCCGGGGCTGGTTTTCCTGGATTTCCGGCTCCATCATCACGATTCTGGTTTTGTTGCTTGTCGCCTGGATGATTTTTGGAAATTTGGGCGATAAAAATCTAATTAATCAAGAAGTCGGTTTTGACAAGTCGGCAAATGTCACCAGAGCTGTGGTAAATTTGAAAACCGGGGCAACTAAATTAAATATCAAAGGCGATTCCAGTAAATTACTAACTGGAAATTTTGGCAGTTATAATTTGGATTTAAAACAACAGGAAGAAA
>PCQY01000024.1:3292-13969 GCA_002770755.1 candidate division WWE3 bacterium CG23_combo_of_CG06-09_8_20_14_all_40_14 | reverse complement strand
TGTTGCCATCTCCGTTTCGGATCCGGGTAGCCCATGGCAAAACGGACACGCAAATTACAGGATTGTTACCAGATTAAAAACCAGCCCAGTTAAATACAAATACCAACAAGAGAATCAAAGAATTTGTTCTTGAAAAACGGGGTACTTGACACTAAGCTTCAAGAATTTTATAAAAAGAAATAGCGTCTATAAATTCGTCAAACTCTATAGAAGTTTGCAAAGACGCGGTAAAAGAAATTAAACCCCCCATCACCCCCGAATTTCTTCCAGAGATTTGGAGGTGAGTCGAAAATTATTAGTAATTGGTGGATAAAACCCTATGATAAGGCTTAACATCTTTTAGGGATTGCGACATTTTCCATAAGGCATTATCTACCCATACAGGATCAATTACTATTTCTTTAGCTAAAAGCTCGCAAGCCCAAATTGTTGAGGCCCTGATTTCTATTTCTTCGTTACTTCCACTTTTTAAAATAATGTAGTTGTCAACTTTATTAGCAAGTTCTGTTTTGTACTCAATAATGCCCAAAGCCCTTAATATCTGCGGGATTTTATAATCGGCAAATGCGGTTAGAGACTCTAGGTTTTTTGCTTTTATCCCATGCAATAAACTTATATCGTAGGCAAAAATTTGCGCGCGCTTGTAAAAACACATCTTTTCTTTGTTATCTAACAAACTAAAATCTGAAAAAGAAGGAAAGTTCTTTGCAACTTCGCATGCAATCTTGCCAGCATTAAGGCCGGTGGCGGCAAGCAGGTTATAAATATCCCCGTTATATTTTTCCATAAGTATTTTCCCGGTCTCATTTAGAACTTTTACACGGTCTCGTAGAAGTGGTATTTCTGTATTGTTTGAGCTTCTAAATATGTGTTGAATGTCAGGAAACGTCGCATTTTTTAAATAGGAGGCATTCAGTATAGGCACCCCTTCTTTTTGAGCCCTGTCTATACAAGCTACCAAGGCAAACCAGCCGTTTGAAATATAATTGCTCTTTGGGTATTCAATTGTCCATTTTTCTTCATCTTTTTTCGCCCAGAAGCAAAAATTAAGGGTGTCCAGAACAAATATGAGCTGGGGAGTGGGGTTGGCGGAACCAAACTGCTCTTCGGTAAGCACTTGTTTTTTGTCTATCTTTTCGCGGATTATTTTTGCGACATCCTCAATTTTGCTAAGGTTAATACTAATCAATTTCAGATTATTGAATACTAAAGCAGTACTTTTTCTTACATTTAAGGGGTCGGGGGACTCTTTTAATATTTTCTCAACTAGGCTTTTCATAAGTTTTTACCTTTCCTTCATTAATTTTATTATAGTTTGTTCTAGATTCGATATTCTCTCTTCCATATTTTCTATTTTTTTGGTGATTTTGTTGCCCTTACTTTCTTCCTCCTGTATTCCAAGTATATCGGGGATTGATACTTTTGTTATCTTTGAAATCTTTGCCAAAGTTATTGTTGGGGGAATAGCGCGGCCCGTCTCGTAGGCGGATACAGTTTTATCTGAAACGCCAAGCTTTTTTGCGAGTTCCTTTTGAGACATATCGGCCAACACTCGCGCTCTTTTGATATTTTTGAAGATAATGTAGGGTTCCTTCACAACTAGATTATATCTTGAACTTGACTAATGAAGCAAGCAAAAGAAAAGCTCACATTCTCTAATGTACTTGACATAAGTGTAACTGTGTGATATTTATTCTAATATGAGTGGGTATGGCATAACCCATTCTTGATGGTGAAATACTGCCAAATCTAATAGAAAGGAGGAAAGCGGGCATGGCCGGGCAAGATATTTTGCAAGCGGAGCTGGAGTCAGTTGCGCGTCAGCAGAATGACGAGAGCATCGTCGACCAGTGGGATGCCTACGCCAATGAAGTGCTATATGGCGATTGGTTCAATTGCGGAAGTTGGCACTAATCGTCGCAAGCACACGACCGGGAAGGCAACTGCGTAATCTGGAAAGTTACCAGTTGCTTTCTCTCTATCCTTAGACGAAAATAGAGACGAGGTGAATCATGAAGGGTACGACCGTTCTAATGCAGCCTGTTGGCGAGAGATGCAACTCACGCTGTGACTATTGTTATAACTTCGAGGCATTTGCAAGAATGAGAGAACATGCTCCGAAGATGACTTTGGACACAGTTGAGCGTGTGGCTAGGGGATTGGTCGAGTCTGATCGCCATCTGGTTATCTTGACATGGCACGGTGGTGAACCACTCTTGCGGGGTATTCAGTTTTACAAGGATGTGATTGCCTTACAAGGTCGTTTGATGAGGGAGTTTCCGCATGTGCAGATACGCAATGGTATGCAGAGCAATCTGACGCTCCTGAACGAAGAGTGGTGCGAATTCTTTGCAGCCAACCATTTTTCAATAGGAGCGAGTCTCGATGGTTGGGCGTCTTTGCACAACGCACATCGCAAGTATTCTGATGGACGAGGACAGTTCGAGGATACTGACCGTGGAGTAAACCTTGCTAAGAAGTACAATATCCTAGGCGGTTTCATTGCTGTGATCAACGATCAGACTGTGAGGCAAGATCCCAAGAGATTCTTTGATTTTCTGATGGGTACGTATCCGAGGTCGGAGATTGTTCCATGTTGGGGGACAGGTTCGGAAGCGATCAGGACTGACTACACGATCACGAACGAGCAATTTCTTGAGTTCGCGACCAAGCTTTTTGACATTTGGTGGGAAACCAACGATCCCAAGAACGGGATTCGTATGTTCCATGGGTTTATGCAAGCCCTTTTGGGTGGCCAGGAATATACCTGTTTGTTCAAGGGTAACTGTGGGGATTTCATCGGTGTCGAGGCAAACGGAGATGTGTATACATGCGGAAAGTTCGTTGGTATTACCGAATTTCGCATGGGCAATATCCATAACAAGTCGATTTCAGAGATGTTGGAAGAGGAAACCTACAAGAACTTCGTTTCCAGACATATCGATCTACCGAATCAATGTAAGAACTGTCAGTGGGGAAATGTTTGCCACAACGGTTGCTCCTATGAACGATACTTGGGTGGGCAGCAGTTTGCCGAAGTTTCGCCGCATTGTGAGGTGTGGAATGGGCTCTACACCCACGTCAATCGACGAATCGAAGCGCTCAAAGATTCCCAAGCGTCAGCTTTTTAAAAGAGCATCGAAACGAGCCGGGATTAATCACTGCCCAAACCCGGCTCAAATTACCTAAATAAAATTTATTATGACATTTAATGAAGCAATAAATACAATAAAAAGCAGTATGGATAGGGAGGAAAAAGAAAAGGTTCTAATTCCTACAGTTTTAATTTTTATGGCCAAGCAAAATCTTAGATTGGATAAAAAAGAGTTCAATAGATTGTATAATAAAAGAACCCCCGACGAGATATTGCAAAGTGGTTTTGTCACAGGTTGTACGGATGAGGCCATTCTCTTTTCAGCGCTAATTAGAGGACTTGGTTTTAAGGACACATTTTTTGTAGAGACATTAAGCAGGCGTTGGGTTGAAAGTCCAGCTGAGGAGGGTGGGCCAATTTATGGCCATACATTTGTCTTTGTTGGAGACTACCTCGTCGACCCCTCCAAGAAAGTTGTTTTCATAGATGGTAGAACTATCGAAAGAGATTGGGTTGTCTTAGGGAAGAAAATAGAACTAACCGAATTTGGCTTCCATAATGCCGAGATTTTGAAAAAAGAATGCAGGTTGTTTAAAGCAAACTACAAACGGCAAAATTAAACCCCCCATTTTCCCCGAATCTTTTCCAGAGATTTTGAGGTAGGTTTTAAATTTCCCAAGGAAAAATGGAATTTTCCCTCTTCTTTTGACCAAAAAGAGAGACGAGCTTGTAATCCTTTGTTTTGTACCTTTCGCAGAACGCTATTATAGCCCGCTCGTTAAAGCTGGAAAAATTTTCTTTAACCTCTAGGGGAAGTATTTTTCTTCCCGCATTTAATACAAAATCAATCTCAACTTGCTTTTTTGTTCTCCAGTACCTTATGTTTTCTACGCTATATTTTTTACAAAGCTCCGAAAAAACACTTGTTTCAAAGACCCCGCCTGTTAGCACGCTTTGCAGGCTGTTAAGGTGCAGAACTTGCATTAGCCCAGTATCGTAAAAAAATATCTTCGGCGCTTTAACTACCTCCACTTTAGAACTTCTGCTGAAAGGCGGAACTAGTTTTATTACATAAGTGCTTTCGAGGATAAAAAGGTAATTTTCTACAGTGGCTTGCGACAGAGAACAAATACTTGCAAGTTGAGATATATTAAGCATGCCGCTGCTTTGCGATGCTAAAATCTTTAATAAATCGTTAAATTTTTTAGTATCTCTTACATCGGCCAAATCTCTTACATCTTTTTTTACATAGGTATCAATTATTTGCTGTAAATACCTTTCCTTCTTTTCCTTAGACTGCTCTAAAACAATTTTTGGGTATCCTCCATACAGGGCATATTCCTTGTAAAGCTCTATTGCCTTTTGTTTATGGAATTGTGATAGGCTTTCTAAATTTAAGTCTATACCTTTAAATCGGAGGAATTCGGAAAAAGAGAGGTTGTAAATATCAAAATTCACCGTCCTTCCAGATAATGAATCGGAAAATTTCTTTTTTATGTTAAAGCTTGATGAACCTGAAACTATTAGTTGTATGTATTTGTGGTGGTCAACAAGAAGTTTTAAAAAGGACGAAGGTTTTAACAGGTACTGTATCTCGTCTATAAACAAATAAAGTTTTCGACTGCGGTCTTTTAGTTTTTTTAAATCTACCCCTTCCCCTTCTAGATAAGAGACTAATGAATCTACTCCGCCGTCTAAAACATCAACAAGTCTTGAATCCTCTAAATCTATAAAATAAGTAGACTTTTCCTGTTTTTTTAAGTATTCCTGAAGGAAGTAGAGGATGTAAGTCTTTCCGACCTGACGGGCGCCGCGAAGAACAAGTATGTTATCCGTATCAATATATTTTATAATTTCATTGACGATGTTCCTTTTTATAATTCCTTGCTTAAAACTACCTTGCAAGGAGTTACAGCAAACCACCTGCGTAAGCTGGTGGTTGTTGATTACTGCTTTTTCTATACCTTCCATATTGTTAGTACCAAATTCAAACTATACTAGTATATTAGGGCACACTAAAGTATAAGTCAAGTACCAATTTGGAACAGCGTCTATAGAAGTTTGCAAAGACGCGGTAAAAGAAATTAAACCCCCCATTACCCCCGAATTTCTTCCAGAGATTTTGAGGTAATTTAAAATGTCGTTGACAGATGCGTTTCTCAAAGCGTACTATTTTAGTACATTATGAGAAACGGTGTTTACCAGCCTAAAATTAAAAACATATTGTCCAAGGTAGAAAATCTTCCGTTTTTTTCTTTAGATGATTTACTGCCCCTTGAGCGTAACAGAGAGTTCCTTAAGACGCTTCTTTCCCGTTATGAGCGCTTTGGGAAAATTACTAGGCTTAAAAAGGGATTATATACTGCAAGAACCTCGTTCTCCAGCCACTATACGGAATTTGCAGCCTGCCTTTTATATGAGCCGTCTTATTTAAGTTTGGATTATATGCTTTATTACCATAACATTTTAACTGAAATTCCAGTAAACTTTACGCTAGTTTCCAAAAGAAAAACTATGCGTTTTTCTAACAAACTTGGTAAGTTTTTTTATCACAAGATAAAAGACAAGCTTTTCTGCGGTTTTAATGTAGAGAAGGCGGAAGATTTCTATATTTTTAAGGCAACAAAGGCCAAAGCCTTGTTTGATTTTTTATACCTTAGGAAAAATATGCTAATTGATAAAAAGTCGGTATCTGAACTTAGGTTAAATCTGCGGAATCTAAATAAAAAAGATATGCAGGAGCTTGCAAAATATGTAAAAATGGAAGGGTCTAAAAAAATGGGGTTAATATTTACTCATCTGAATGACTTATGGAAGAGCTGATAGCCGTAATGAAAAAGTTAGTAGAAGGAAGCAATTTCCAGAACAAGGTTTTTAAGAGAAACATCCTTAAAGACTATCTGCAAATATTGGTTTTAGATTATATTTATTCCAGTCGAGAGTACAGCAACTTAATATTTTATGGAGGTTCCTGCCTCGCTCATTGCTTTTCGCTTCCGCGTCTTTCTGAAGATCTTGATTTTGTGGATATAGCTCAAAATTGCGACCTGAATAAACTGTCTTACGATATAACGCGCTCTGTAAAAGAAGAGTTTGGAATTGATATAAAGACGTCCGTCCAAAAGTTTAGAATCTATTTAAAGTTCCCAGTTTTGCAAAGCCTTAGCCTTGCCGAAAAAGGCGAATCGGATTTGCTGTTTTTAAAAATTGAGGTTTTTAAAGACTTTGCGTATTGCAATAGATATAAAACTGAAATTAGGCCGCTATTCAAATTTAATAGGTCTATTCTAGTTAGAACATTTGATATTTCAACTTTAATGTCCACAAAAATAAACGCGGTGTTAAGGAGACTTTGGGTAAGAACGGATAAAGAGGGCAGGGAACTGGCGAGGGTAAAAGGCAGGGATTATTTTGACTTAATGTGGTACTTGGAAAAGGGAATAATACCTAATATTAATTGTGTGATTGGGATTAAGGATGTAGCTGTGTTAAAGAAAAAGCTTTTGGAGAATTTAGAGAGGGTAGATAAAAGCAGTATAAAAATTGATTTGGAGCCTTTAATTGAGAACACTGCTTTTGTGGAAAATCTTAGCCGCAATATAAGGACAATATTAAAGCGGCAGATATCTCGAATGTAGCTTTTCAGGAGAAATTAAACCCCCCATCTCTCCCCGAATTTCTGCCGGAGATTTTGAGGTAAAATGTATAAATCGTTGACAAAAGATATGTTATGTCATAACATAAATTGTGTGAAGTACTTTGATTGGAGTGAAGAAAAGAACGATACCTTAATTCGTGAGCGCGGGGTTTGTTTTCAGGATGTAGTGGTTGCAATAGAAGATGGGAAGCTGTTGGATGTTTTAAGTCATAAAAATCGTTTAAAGTATCCAAATCAAAGGATTTTTGTGGTTAACATTGGTGGATATGCGTATTTGGTGCCTTTTGTTGAAGACGATGAGAAGGTTTTTTTGAAAACTATTATTCCAAGCCGAAAGGCAACCAGAGATTATTTAGTTTTGCCCAACAAGGGGAAAAAGGAGGGAAAATAATATGAAGTATTATGAATTAGATAAGGAAGAATTAAATATGTTAGATGATTATGAGGAGGGAAAATTCTCTTCGGTGAGGGATTTGGGAGAAGAGAAGGTATTTTACGAAAGCTATGCTAAAAATACCTTGGAGAAAACTAAGAATATCAACATTCGCATTCCAGAGAGAGTTCTTTTAAAATTAAAATCTATAGCAGCGAGAAAAGGTATGCCTTACCAAACATTAGTCTCTTCCATTTTACATCAATTCGCGGCGCGTTAAGAAATTAAACCCCCCATTACCCCCGAATTTCTGCCGGAGATTTTGAGGTAGGTTTAACTTTGTATATGTTAATGAATTGACCTGTTAGCGGATACGAGAGTAGTACTTCCAATTTGGAAATTATCCTCCGCTAGCTGGTATTACTGTTCTGAAGAGGGTGACAAGGAAACGTAGTAATGGGATGGAAGGCCGAGTTATTTTACTGTACTGTTCTATATCAGATCTAATAGAGAGGAGGTGATAAAACAATGGCAGTCAAAAAAGCGGCAACTGGGATCAAAGCGTATTCTCAGTGTCTAGAAGCTTCTTGTTAATGGTAGTAGAAGTAGGCTATCCAAGGGGATATCGCATCCGGATGGGTATCCCTTTGTCTTAGCTAAATTAAGGGGGCGATTTTAATTGAAAAGGCTAACGAAATCTAAATATCTTAAAGTAGTAAAAAGGGGTAGGGAGTTTGCTGTTTATAATTCAATAGTATCTGGATCGTTATTGATTGTGGATCAAGAGGCTTTAGAGTTATTAGAAAAATTCTCGGTACCTACAGATCCTGAAGTTCTTAGTAAACAATACCCGCGTGTTGATATTGTGCTGGTTATCAAACAATACCTTAAAGCGAATATCTTAATCCAAGAAAATGTGGATGAACGCGAGCGTATTAAAAGAGATTATATCATCCATATCTCGAATTTAAAAGAAGGCAAAAGCTTAAGAGGTCTAATTTTGGAAATTACAAAGAATTGTAACTTTCGGTGTACATATTGCTTCGCGCGTGAATTAAGCTTACATGGAGATAGGTTAAAATCTAGTCACATGTCTGTATCCATCGCTAAAAAGGCGGTTGGACTTTTTATAGAAAATGCAATTAAAAACGAACAGAGCGAAATAGAGATCGGATTTATGGGTGGAGAACCTTTAATGTGTCGGAAAGTGATCCGTGAGATTGTGTATCTGACCACCTCCTTGGTGCACGACAAAGGGCACAGAATGAAAATTCACTATAGTATTACGACAAATGCAAGTCTAGTAAATAAAGAAATAGCAAACTTTCTGAAAGAGTATAATATTAGAACATCGGTCAGTCTTGATGGCCCAAAAGAATTGAATGATGTCTGCAGAGTATACCCGGATGGGAGAGGGGCCTTTAATGACATAATAAAAGGTCTGAAATTATTGGTTGCGGCGGGGAATGAAGTTACAGTGCTCACAACTTTAACCGATAAAAACTTTGATTTGCTAAATGTGGGATTTGTTGACTTTTTAATATCCCTAGGTGTGAAAAATTGGGGCCTAAATCTTGAGGATATGAAATCAATGTTGAATAGAGATGCGAGTGGGATAATCCAAAAGTTAATACATTTAACAGGATATGCCTTAGAGAGAAATCTGAATACCGCCGGGATGTGGTTTAAACCTGTTTTTAACATGATAAACCAAACGAAATCATACTGCAAAGCAACGGAAGGTGCCTATATTTCCGTTGAACCAGACGGTAAAATATTTTCCTGCTCGAGAACGGCGAAGCCTATAGGAAATATTGCACATTTTAATGATTTATTTATCTCTGATAAATATCGAAGCATGGGTTCCAGAGTAATTGGGGGGCTATCAGAATGTTGTGGTTGTGAGGTGGAGGGGCAATGTTTGGGTGGGTGTGTTGCTATCAACAGACCAGAAGGATGCCGTAACAGCTGTGGGTTAACTGGATACAATAAGGACGCGTGCTCTTTTACTAAAAAGATTGTTCGTACTATATTGGCGGATGGGTCACTAAAATTGATTGAATAGAACTGGGTCTATCTATTTTATTATTATGTCTAACAATGAAAATTTAGATTTAATGCAAAAAGTAATCTCTTTATGTAAGCGACGAGGTTTTATTTATCCATCTTCAGAAATATATGGAGGCTATTCCGCGATATATGACTATGGCCCTTATGGTGTCGAACTAGCCCAGGCGATTAAAAGAGAGTGGTGGAGAGTTATGGTTCAATATAGAGAAGATATCCTCGGGCTTGATTCAAGTATATTTATGCATCCCAAAATTTGGGAGGCTTCGGGACATGTTAAAGGTTTTTCAGACCCTTTAGTAGAATGTAAGGATTGTCATACGAGATCAAGAGCAGACCATCTTTTGGAGGAAATTGGTGTTTTTGCCGATGAGAAAATGAGTGAGGGAGAGATTAATGAGATATTCAAAAAAAATATGGGCAAAGTCATGTGCCCCAATTGCAAAAAAAGCGATTTTTCGGCGGCTAAAAAGTTTAATCTTTTGGTTCAGGCAAATTTGGGTAATTTTACAGGGGACTGGAAAAAAGAACCTAGTTATTTGAGAGGCGAAACTTGTCAGGGGATATATGTAAACTATAGAAACATATTGGACTCAACCAGAGTCAAGATACCTTTTGGGATTGCGCAAATTGGTAAAGCTTTTAGAAATGAAATCACAGCCAGACAATTTATATTTAGAACTAGAGAATTTGAACAGATGGAAATGCAATATTTCACTCATCCCGATAAGGAAATGGACGAGTACGAAAAACTTAGGGAGAATAGATGGCAATATTATTTGGATTTAGGGTTACAGGAAAAGAACCTGCGGTGGAAGAAGCATGAGCATTTAGTTTTTTATGCCAAGGAAGCTTATGATATTGAGTATAGGTATCCATTTGGATTCAGCGAATTAGAAGGTGTGCATGCCAGAGGTAACTATGATTTAACCCAACATAGCAAGTATTCTGGAAAGGACCTTACATATATTGACCATGAAACAGGCGAGAGGTATATTCCACATATTATTGAATCATCCGTTGGGGTAAGTAGGATTATGCTTGCTGTTCTTTGCGATGTTTATACAGAAGAAAAAGTTGACAATGAGGTTAGAGTGATGTTAAAACTACCTCCCAATCTGGCACCAATAAAGATTGCTTTTTCCCCATTACTTAGGAATCGAAGTGAATTAGTTAAACAAGCGAAAGATTTATTTGATAGATTTAAATACAAATATATGTGTGAGTACGACGATAATGGTAATATTGGCAAAAGATATCGCAGGCAGGACGAAATAGGAACTCCTTACTGTGTTACGGTTGATTTTGATACTTTAGAAAAGAACAGTACGGTTACAGTTAGAGATAGGGATACGATGAAACAAGAAAGAGTAAAGATTGATGATTTAGATAATTATTTCAATAAAAAATTTATCTAAATTAAATTAGCAGTTTGTGTTTTTTAGGTAGGGGAGAGTTGACTCTGTATCGGATTTGCAGAGGTGG
>PCQY01000024.1:0-3124 GCA_002770755.1 candidate division WWE3 bacterium CG23_combo_of_CG06-09_8_20_14_all_40_14 | reverse complement strand
ATTTGTGATATAACATAACCAGCTTACGAAAATTGGTATTTCGCCATAGCAGGAAAGCGCTTAAAATATCCCGATTAGAGTGTTTTCTTCCCCATACACAAAGTTGTAGAGCTTAGGGTATTTATTCGCATAAACAAATCCTTGGGGTGCCGTAAAGCCAAATTTTTCCTGTAGTTCTACAAGGGGCAATGGGCGTTTTAGGACACATAAATGCATAATGGGAAAGGCGTATTTAGACATCTTTCGTCCTGCATTAAAGTCCGAATTTCCCACTCCTGCGATCCCAATCTTTTGTGGGTACACTACTGCTGAACCCACTTCTGCGATATAGACCAAAGATGAAACAGGTTTTGTGATATAGAACCATATTTTGCGAGGCGTTATCTTTGGCAGGTACCCTCTAAATTCGTGGTTTTTCTCTCTGCTTTCAATTAACGCGGCAAATTCCGGTTTTAGGCTAAATATTACTTCTCTAGTCATAGCCAAATACCTCCATGAAGTAATAAACGGAATACGCCCTAAACAATTTATAAGGGTTTTCTACCCACGATTTTACCTCGTTATATAGTTTAGCAATACCTTTCTCTCCAAATCTTTCGTAAAAATGCTCGTAGCTAACCAAATAAGCCGGCAAATACTTATAGGCACCCCGCTTAACATAGAGTGATTTTGATAGTTTAGCACCAGACCAATCTACAATCAAGGGAGCGTAGAGTATTATAGGCAGTTTGTCCACTCTGTAACCTATGAGGGAGACCGTTCTGTACAGAAGCTCCTCCTGATAAAATCCGGCATAATCCATTCCGGTGACTCTTAGCCAACAAAAATCCCTTTTGGGATCTGCGCTATCCGCGGAGTATGATAATGCTCTTATAAGGTTTCTTAAAGGTGTATTGTATTCAAATCTACTGGAATTTTTGTAATAAGTTTTGAATTTTCCGTGTTTCGGGCAATAAGATACTATACAATTTCTAAATATAATGTTCTTTTCGGCATCTTTATCTGTTAAACCGCAGTTGGGACAGGGAACCCGAATTTTTAGTTTCTTTTTCTTTGGGTCCAGTAAGGGTGCCAGTACTGTTTCGTTCTCTACGACCTTTTTCAAAATAATAGGGATTGTTAATTGACTATTAAATTCGCTTTGCCGTCTTAATGTAAAACCTACCCCCGTTAATTTTTTGAGGGTATTTAGTAGTTGGTCATATTGAGCCAAAAATATATCCGCCTGACCGGAATCCCTCAGATTTATTTGATATCTCAACCCTTCTATAACAAGTTCTTTGGCGGGGGCAGTATCTATTACTTCAAGGGTAACATTGGCGGATCTGGATTTTTGTCTGTTTAGCAATTCAGCCAGTGCAAAAGCTAAAGAAAAAACCACTAAAGTGCCAAGGTGTGGCGACCCGTTCGGCTGTGCCCCAATACTGATCTTTATATTTTTTCTAGGTGGTCTACTGGCGAGATATCCAACGAGATCTTGCTCATAAACATAAGAGGCACCTCCTAATGGATAAAGAACTAAACCGTCATGTTTGATGGTGTTCATTTTGTATATCATATCAAAACGGTACCTGAACCGTCCCACCTTCAAGCCTGCCTGCGCAGGCAGGGTGAAAGAGTTAGGACAAATTGTGCCGTCCAAAGGACGGTCGCCCTCTGGGCGAAAATTTGCAAGGACGCGGTAAAAGAAATTAAACCCCCCATTACCCCCGAATTTCTGCCGGAGATTTTGAGGTAGGTTTTAGACTCTTTTAAAAATTTCATTATCCGTAATTTTATGCTGGAATTCTTTTAGAATTTTGGAGCGGGTGGCTCTATACTGTACCCGCCCAGATTGGCGGATTTTTCCAGTTAGAGGTTCTTTAGGACTTTTGTAATATCAATGGAGGAGGATTCAGTAACTAACATAAACCTTCTTTTTCGGACGCCTTTAATACTAGATGCCCATGGGGGGTTGTTGCGAAGGTGCAAACCACGCTATTCATTTTATGCCGTCCTTTACGGATATTTAGGGGTCTGACCCCTTTGGGGTCTGACCCCTATGCACACGGCATTCCGTTTGTGCTAAAATAAACTTATGTGGGTTTGGGACTATAAAATAAAAAAGAACTGGAAACCGAAAACCAATGAGGAGTGGGAGTGGTTTTTAGTGCGTAAAATAAACCACGGTGATTTTAGAGGCTTAAATAAAAAAGTCTTTGTTAAGTTTTTTCCAAAAATAAAAAAGAGGTTGGATATTGGAAAGCGAAAAATGCTTGCTAACTATTTACTAAATGTATAAATTGACCCCTCTGCAGAAAAAGGCAATAGATTCTTTTGCCACATCGGCTCTTAAAGACAACTTTTATTGGACTGGTGGGACATTATTGTCCATTTTTTACTTGCACCATAGAGAGTCTATTGATATTGATTTTTTTAGCGACAATCCTTTCTCGTTTAACACTGTAAATTCGTTTATAACCAATTTCAAGAATAAAGAGGGAATAAGTAGGATTGATTACGAAAAGGTATTTGATAGATGGGAGTTTTTGTTGGAAAAAGGAAATAAGAACTTGAGAATAGAATTTGTTTACTACAATCACGAAAAGAAAGTTCTGGGTGCTAGGAGAAGGTATATGGGTGTTTTAATAGACTCTATTGAAGATATTGCCGCCAATAAAACATTTGCATATTTTGATAGGAATGAGCCAAAGGATTTATTTGATTTGTATTTTTTGATTAAGAAGGCAAAATTCACTCCAGTGAAGTTACTTAATTTAGTTCGTAAAAAGTTTGGTGCAGGATTTACTGAGGATATGTTTTGGAGCGAATCGTTCAAGAGCTTAAACCTTTTGAGGACTTTAAAACCCCTTCTTTCTGAAAAAAGCAAGAAAGAGCAGGACGAACTTTTTGGGGACATTGGGGCTTATTTCAAATCCGGCTCCAGCAAGTATCTTAATTCCGTACTCACTAATTAATCGGTAACTATACCAAATCTGGTAAGTACAGGTACCACTTCGGAAGTGGTACTTATATGACATATGGGACAAAGTGTGACCTGTCTAGGACTGTCCAGGACGCGATAGATACCGTACACTTTGATAACCTATGAAAGGTATGTACAATGGCGTAACTATGAAACTAC
>PCQY01000014.1:591-11111 GCA_002770755.1 candidate division WWE3 bacterium CG23_combo_of_CG06-09_8_20_14_all_40_14 | reverse complement strand
CGGTCATAATAAAAATGCTAGACTAACCTGCCGTCACTTCGGTATCTCTCCAGATACCTTCTACCGTTGGAAAAAAAGATTTAACACAAATAATCTAAAATCCCTCGAGGACAATAAGAAAAATAGAAGACCGCATAAACTTAGAAATATGTCTACCTCTATAGAAATTATTAGAACCGTTATCCTAATAAGAAAAAATAACCTAGAAATGAGTAAGTACGAAATAAAAGAAGAACTTAAAAGAAAAAATATCTCCCTAGGTACTTCCTCTATCCAAAAAATAATAAATAGAAATCCCTCCCTCCTTAATACCCAACATATAAAAAAATTAAAATCTCGTAAGAAAAGACATATTGCTAGAATTAAAGCTGGCTCAGAACTAAAGGATAAATACCCCGGCGCTTTAGTGCAGGTGGGTACTAAACATCTGTATATACTAGGAAAAAGATTTTACCTGTTTACTGCTATAGATTGTAAAAGCAGAATAGGTTTCGTTTCTGTGTATCTAACAGGCTCCTCGTTATCCGGAGCGGAGTTTTTAAAAGAAATGGTAACCTTTTCTCCGTTTAAGATAGAAGCTATCCAAACAGATAATGGTAGCGAGTATTTGTTAAACTTTCATAAGAAGTGTGAAGAATTAGGAATAAAACATTTCTTTACCGACCCGAGATGCCCAAAGCAAAATGGGAGGGTAGAGAGATTTATACAAACGGCAACTTATGAATTCTTTAATTGGCAGGATGATTTAGTTGACGAAATACTGATGATAAAGGAAAAATGTTTAGAATTTAACTTGATGTATAATACAAAGAGATACCACCAAGCGTTGGGGTACAAAACCCCATTTGAGTATTTAGAGGAGTTAAAATGTTCAAATTTAGTTAAAGGAAAAGTGTACGGGATCTAGATGTCCAGAACAGGAATTTGCATTTGGGGAGGGGTTGTGGTAGAATGTTTGCAGTACCCGCTAGCTTTTTGAAAAAAGTCGTAGGGGTGCAGACCCCAGGGGGTCTGACCCCAAATATTGGGCGGAAAAAGGAGAGGTGGGAGATCTGATAAAATTCAAGTGGTTTTGCACTGTACATAATAGCACTAAATTGCACAGTATCGTTGTACAATTTAGTACTTATGTGATATGATAGTACCATGTTGTTTACTAGATTTGTAGAATCGAAGATAGGTGAGTATTTGAAAAGCGATAGAAACGAAATTGTTTTTATCTGGGGTCCAAGAAGGTCTGGAAAGACCACGCTTCTGGAAAAACTTTCCAAAGAAATGAATGAAAGGATATTTAATTTCAATACTATCTCAGATAGAGAGCTTTTTGTTCCCAGGAGAGAAGCTCTTGAAAAGATAGTAAGTGAACACAAAGTGCTAATGATTGATGAGGTGCAAAACTATCCTGAATCTACGGTATCTTTAAAGATTTTATTTGACGAGTTTAAGCCCAAGATAATTGCAACGGGAAGCAGCGAGTTAAGACAAAAATCAAAGGAATTCGACAGTCTGGCGGGGCGATATTCAGAATTGTATTGTCTGCCTCTCACTTTAGGGGAAATAAGACAAAATAGTAAGCTCAAAAGTTATGAAGAAGCCAATTTTTTTCGCAGTTTGTATGAAAATGTTCAGATTTTCGGGGCCTATCCAGAAATTTATTCAAATACTAAACTATCCGAGAATCGGAAAATAAAGCTTCTTGAAAAGATAATAGATGCGTATGTGTTGAAAGATATTGTAAGTATATACGATCTAAAAAACACAAAATTAGCAAGAGATATACTTTTAAAGATAGCTTTGCAGCTTGGCAGCGAGGTTTCTATCAGAGAAATTGCAAATAGTTTTCAAGCTAATGTAGGTACTGTTTCAAATTATATTGAAATATTTATTAGAAATTACATCCTCGTTCCTCTCTATCCTTTTAAAACTAATGCCAGAAGAGCAATTTCTGAAAATAGGAAATTATATTTTATGGATTTGGGTCTAAGAAACGCTTTGGTAAAGGATTTTCGCCCCACTAGTTTGAGGCCGGATAAAGGAGGGGTTTTTGAGAATTTTGTAGTTTCCGAAATTGCCAAAGTTGTCAGAAATTATAATTTAAATTTAAATATGTATTTTTATAGAGAGTACGGGGGCAGGGAAGTGGATATTGTACTTGAGGATTATAAAAAGAATTATTGGACATTTGAAGTAAAAAGTGGGAGGGAGATTTCGAAAGATGCATTTCCCATAGAAAATAGATTCTCAATCATAAATATTGAAAATCTTTTTAAAACTATTCTTGAGATTGACAAAATCTCGTCAGCATAACTTTAATCAGATCTCAAAATTTGCATTCCACATAATTTTATGCCGTCCTTTACGGATATTTAGGGGTATTTAGGGGTCTGACCCCAAAGGGGTCAGACCCCTACTTGCAAAACTGGAAATCGTCCGCCTTGGGGTGGGCAGACAATTTGTTTTGTGACAATATATAGGGTTGCGCTATGGGGATTTGTGTGATAGACTATTTGTAGTTTTGGAGACTTGGATTTTGAAAACGAATCTGCTCGTTCTAGAAGGGGAGATTCTTGGCCAAGGCGCTGGAGATTTCAGCGTCTTTTTTGTTCTCCGCACCACATGTCGAATATCTAATGGAGGAGTGACTAAGATGGGCAACTATACGCTTTCTGGAGGAGTCTATTTCTTTGCCGGAGCTAAAAGAGGGGCTATATATGACACTAATACAGGGAAGGTGTACTCTGTAAATTCTGCAGCTAAACAAATTATCGAAGGAGCATCTCTAGACAATAGTTATTGGCAACAATTGGTGGGGATGGGGTTAGCGTCGACAAATTCGGATAATTGTAAGGTTCTGCAGGCACTACCAAAACATCAAGAGAACTTGAGGTTTGTGTGGTTTGAGATTGTAAGTGATGCTTGCAATAACTGTTGTATACATTGTTACGCCAAGAGCGGTCCCGTTTCGAGAAGAAGATGTAAGACCACAAAGTTAACCTACAGCCAGTGGGTTTCTTTGATAGATCAGAGCGTCGCAGCGGGGTGCAAACGCTGCCAACTAATTGGTGGAGAACCCTTCTTGTACAGAGGCGAACAGGGGGAGAGTGTTCTTGATCTTGCAGAACACGCGAGAAAGGTGGGATTTGAGGTTGTAGAGATTTTTACAAATGCAACATTGCTCACACCTGAAAATGTTGCGAGGATTAAAGAGTTAGAGCTTCGGGTTGCAGTATCTCTCTATTCCAACGAGCCGGACATTCACGATACAATCACACGGAGGAGAGGTAGTTACATCGAGGCTGCGAGGGGATTGCGAATTCTGAAAGATGCTGGAGTAAATACTCGGGTTGAGTTGATATTGATGAGAGCGAATCAAGACACTCTGCTTGAAACGCTATCGTTTATTAAGGAGTTTGGTTTTGGAGAAACGAGGCCAGATCCGATAAGGCAAGTAGGTAGGGGGTCTGATCTGGATCTGTTGCCGGAATTCCCCGTCTTTGCAAAGTATGGATTGAGGTTGAAGCCTGATTTCAAGACATCTTTGCTGAGCCTTGCCAGGAACCTGAGAGGCAACCCCTGCCTGAACGGAAAAATTGCCATTACCGATGTCGGTGTAGTTTATCCCTGTATATTCTCCAGAAGCTTCAGTGTCGGATCTGTGTTGGAAGATGCTTATCTAGAGAACATAATCCAAGGGGACGGGGTCCAAAGAGTCTGGTATTCCTCAAAGGATGCTGTGGTAGTTTGTAAGGATTGTGAATTTAGGTATTGCTGTGCAGATTGTAGACCGTTGGCAGAAGCACGGGCTTTTGGAAAGATAGGTTATTTTGAGGCACCGTATCCCAGATGTACCTATAATCCTTATACAGGAGAATGGGCTGGAGGTGTTTGGAAAGTTGATTCTGAAGGTGGATTATGCTACGATGAAAGCGTAAAGCCAATCTTGCAGAGTGTGACTTCCGGAGTTTGAGGTTTATACACTAGTAAGGAGGTGTCTTGTGGAAAGCGGAGTGGAAAGGCCCACGATTGAGCTGGTTACTACGGAGAAGGCGCTGGAGGCTTCCTGCGATCCGTGGTGTTCCCCAGGTGGAGGCGGTACGGGAGGGGATTCGGGAGATAGCGACTCTTGCTCTCCTGATGGGTACGAAAACTGATCGAAAACAGATTGGCTTTACGGGGGCGTTCCTAGGTGATATATATATCCTAGTAGCGCCCTAACCTTTTTCTATGTAAAGTTCTTTCAAATTTTTCGTCAACGCAACAATTTTCGGTTTATCCGTGAATATGTACTTTGCAGTATCAATAATATCACTTAAAGTTGTTCCATTTATTTCTTTTTTAATGTAGTCGATACCCTTAATTTCTTTATCGAACAGCACCTGTATTCCAAAGTACTGTGAATATGCCTCCAATTCCTCGAGTCCAAATAGATAGCTTGAAAGCAGCATATTCTTTGCCTTTTCCAACTCTTCCTTTTTTAAGTCGCCGCTAACAACTTTTCTTATCTCCTTGAATATCTCGGATACTGCTAGTTGCAGATCATTTTCTCTAACATGTGTATCTATTGCAAAAAATCCCGTGTCAGAAAAAGAGTGATGGGAAGACCTAATAAAATAGGCCAAATGCAACTCGTTTCTTATTCTATCAACCAGCCTTGAAGAGAAACCTCTGCCAAGAAAAATAGACAAGATCTGTGCCTGGATTTCCTTGTTTGTTAGTTCGGGAAAACCTCTAAAACATATCGAGACTTTTGTCTGTGATAAATTTTTAGGGTACAAATCTATCTTCTGTGATTTTTCAATTTTGGCGGGCGTGTAACTTATTTTATTTCCGACTTTAAATTGTGAGAAATATTTTTCAGCCAATAATAAAATCTCCTCTTTATGGATTTTCCCGCACGCCACAAGGACAAAATTTTCTGTAACATATGTTCTTGCGATATAGTTTTTTAATATTTCTTTGTTCATATTGCTTAAATTTTCTTCTTCTTCGAAAATAGTTCTTCCTATAGCCTGTTTTGGATAAAGCTGATTACTTCTAAGACGTGCCAGATTAGTTACAGGATCGTCTCTTTTTGTAGCAGCTTCCTGCTTAATAACTTGCTTTTCCTTCTCAAGGTTTTCTAATTTGGAATTGAAAAAGATGTCAGAGAGGTATTCGAAAGCCACTTCGGAATACTCTGATAATATTTTCACATAGTACCTTACCGTTTCTTGGTTTGTAACACCATTGTGCTGCCCCCCATATCTTTCTAAATATTCGTTGACCGCAAGAGGCGAGGGCCTTTTTGAAGTACCGTCAAAAAAAAGATGTTCCACAAGATGGGCCGCCCCAACTTCGTTTTCTAGTTCAGCTCTCCTGCCAACCTTTCCGATTAAAGTTACATAGACGGACTCGGTATTGGGAAAAGGAATGCAGAGAATTTTCAGATTGTTCGGTAAAGTTGTTTGCGAAATATCGGAGCTATTCATAAACTACTAGCTTTATAGCATTTTTGAGCCCAACAGTCTAGACTTTATAATGTGAGATTTATATTTAGGGCGAAGGTTCGATACTCTCTATAAAAGAGGTTTGCACATTCGTAACATCTGGAGTTACGAACTATTGTGAGAGAAATTGGAGATAATCCCCAAGACCTTTCTTAGATAGCACATGAAATCCTTTAAGATAAAATTTGCATTACACATAATTTTATGATAAAGTATTCTTAACCTTTTGGAGCGGAAGGTAAATTAGCTCCATACTGTCTCCGCCCAGTTGGTGGGTTTTTTGTTCCGAATTGACCTTATCTCTAAAAATTTGATAGGGCAAATTACTATGGAAAAAGTAAATGTTTCTACAAAAAATATAGGTGCGTTTGCCGGGAAATGGGTAGTGATTGATCCGACAAAGGAAAAAATCGTTGCTGTTGGAGAAACTCTTAAGGATGTCGAATCCTTGATAACCCGTTCAATAAGCGATACAAAGCCATCAGGAACAGTGCCTGCGGCTTTTAAAGTTCCTTATAAAGATGAAGGTCCCTATGTTTTAATGCTTGTATGAGGAAATTAAACCCATCCTTTTTTCCCTATAGGATTGATGCTTCAAAAAATATGTTTCCTGTTGTTCCTTTATCTCTGGAGTTTGGGGCGAAAAAGAAAGAATTTTTTGCTCTCGTTGACTCTGGCGCCACAGTTTCTATTTTCCGTAGCGAAGTAGCCGAATCTCTAGGAATAAACATCGAGAAGGGCAAAGAAATATATTTGGGTGGAGTTGGCGGCAGAATTAGAGGTTATCTTCATAGACTCAAGATTGAGGTCGCTGGTAAAAGGTTTATCTGCCCAATTGTTTTTTCTCGTGACTATCTAGTCTCTTTTAATCTCTTAGGTAGACAGGGATTCTTTAAAAGGTTTAGGATCACTTTTGAAGAAAAGAAAAATTATTTAAAACTGGAATAGTGCTTGGTAACTCCTATTTTAAAAAAATTTGCATTCCACATAATTTTATGCTGTCCTTTACGGATATTTAGGGGTCTGACCCCTTTGGGGTCTGACCCCAAATAAGAAAGGAGAATGAATAGAGAGAACGAGAATGCTGACTGAAGCTGAGGATGTTTTGTAATCGAAAGGAGACTTAACATGTCACTCAAGGTGAAGCGATTCTCTCCTGTGAAGGGAGAAAAGCGTCCCGTCCGGTCACCAGGAAAGAAGTCGAAGATGACTGGTGACCACGAGTGCCGGTGCAGATGCAACAAGTGCTAACACCGGCTTTTCGCATGGAGCATACTCTTGTCTCACGCTGAGATTATGCTCCTTCTTCTTATCTAAGGAGATGCAAGTGAACGAGCTACGCACGATTAAGGCACCTATCACGGTGAATTACGAAGTTACTCCAGCGTGCAATCTGTATTGTGCATTCTGCTACAAAGAGTCAGGATGCACTTTAGTACATCCTCCATTAAACCAAGTATTCGAAATACTTAATAGATTATGTGAGGCGGAGGTTTTCGAACTTGGCCTATTTGGGGGTGAGTTCTTTTTCTACCCACACTGGAGAGAGGTGATGGAATACGCCTTTAAGAAGGGGTTTTTCCTAAGCTTTGTTTCCAATGGGACCTGTCTAGACGAAGACGCCGTTGCTTTGATGAAGAAATGTAATATCCGTAGAGGTGCCATTTCCATTCACGGACCGCGAGCGATTCATGATAAAGTAACAAGGGTAGAGGGGACCTATGAAAAAGCTGTTCGAGCACTTGAATTGTGCTTAGATGCAGGGATATACATGACTGTACTAACCACAGTAACCAGGGATAATCTTGGTTTGCTGCATCAAACTGTGGAAGGATTGAATTCCCTCGGGTTGGTAAGGGACAACTTAAGTTACGGTGTGGGTCGTTTGTGCCCCTATGGTAGGGGAGAGGAGGAATGGAAGCGAGATAAAATATCGCTTAAGAACTACCTTGCTGTGTTTGCAGAAATTCAGAGGATTACCGAAGATTATGGTATCGTAGCAATGCTTGGTGATGCCTTTCCGCTTTGTCGCGTACCCAAAAAGTATCACTCGCTTATACAGGGGTGTTGGATGGCTACGGGCTTTGGGCACATCACTTACGATGGTGCTGTAAAGGGTTGCGGGGTTTCTCAGCTCGTCTTCGGAAATTTACTCAAGACTCCTCTACAAGAGATTTGGCAGAGTCAGAAGATGCAGGAATTTCGGAAACTGCACTGGCTCCCGGAACAGTGCGGGGTTTGTTCGATGTTTTGTGGGGGTGGTTGTATTGCCTCACGAATTAGTTCTGATGGATACGCTCCTGACGAATTTCTTGATTTGTAGGGGGGGCGACCATGAAACTGAATCAAGAGTTTCGCACAAGAAGGGATCTTGAGGAGTGGCTAATCCTCTTTCAGGAAGAGGGTGTTCTTGAGATGCCTCTCGTATCTGCGTTTATCACAGAGTTGCTTCGTGGAGACAAAACGCGGGCGCAGTTGATCGATTGGGTGAAAGAGGTCTTTCCAGATCTAGATGCCGGGGCCGAAGTTGATGAGATGATCCATGTTTATCAAGACTTGGAACTTCTCGAGAATGTTTAGTCAATCAGGGCTTCTGTCGGCGAGAGGTTGCGTAATATGCATTGTTCTAAGCATAGGAACAACCCCTCGCCTCTTAATATCTCATTTGGTAAACTTCTATATTATGGATATCAATTTTAAATACAGTTTTGTTAATGAGGTAACAGAATACAAATATTTAATAACTCATTCTCAAGAATATAAACAGCTTAGGTCAGTGGTTTGGAATCCCCTGTATATTTTACTGCTTTTACTGTTTAGAAAATTATATCTGTCTAGAGCAGAAAGTGCATGGAAACCAATTGAGCCAGAGGTGGAAAGAGCTTTTAAAATGTTAAGGCTTGAACTTCCTAAAGACAATTTAGTTTGTTATGTTCACAGTATAAGCTGTGAGGGTTGGTATGATCCTAACAAGAATTGCGTCCATGCCAGAATTACTAAGTGTAAAAATTTGGGAGAGTTTGCAGGTTCCGTAATTCACGAACTTTTGCATCTGGCAACTTATAAAAACGAACTAGATTATAATCAGAGAGAAAAGATTGTTGACGATTATGTGGCGAGACAACCCCTTTCTACTATTGTGAGAAAAATTGGAGATAATCCCCAAGACCTTTCTTAGATAGCACATGAAATCCTTTAAGATAAAATTTGCATTCCACATAATTTTATGCCGTCCTTTACGGATATTTAGGGGTATTTGGGGGTCTGACCCCTTTGGGGTCAGACCCCTACTTGCAATATGTGTGCTATCACACCTTGGAGGTGTGATAGATATATTTGATTAATATACTGTTTTTATGATAATATCTCTCGGTTCAACATCAGAAGATAAGAAGAGAACATTGTTGAAAGCCTTATCAGAATTTAAGGTGTATGCAGAAGTGGTGGGGGTAGAATCGGGGAACCAAAAATCATTGGATTTGTTCAATAAGGGTATTGTTGTTTCTCGAAATTATAGAGCTATGAAGATTTTGCGGAAGCTGGGTATATATGTGCAAATGGGTTTTATCCTTTTTAACCCCCTTACTGATATAGAATCTTTGGTGTCAGACTATAAATTTTTGTTTGCTAATAAAGAGGCTATAACTAAAGGCATTTTTTCTTCGCTGTTTCTTGCGGAAGGTACTCCGATTACGGACAAGTTTGTCAAGATAGGTGTTACTCGGCGTAAATCGGGGTCAAACTATGTCTATGAGCCGATGGATAAAAAGCGGCAATTGTCTTTAGAAATTTAAAACTTTGGGCTACAGAGAATTCTGCATTGAGGGATAAAGTTATAGATCCCCTATCTGCTCCCAAGATTATTTCAGAAAATTTGAGACCACTTTTTCTAGTGCTGTGCGTTAGAATCTATCACACCTCCAAGGTGTGATAACTTTTAAGACGAGGCCTCACCTCAAAATCTCCGGCAGAAATTCGGGGGTGATGGGGGGGGGTTAATTTATTTTACCGCGTCTTTGCAAACTTCTATAGAGTTTGACGAATTTATAGACGCTATTTCTTTTTATAAAATTCTTGAAGCTTATCTCTATATCTTGAATCTTTGGGGTCAATATAACTTTGAGTATTAAAAACTTGAGGTCTGCCTTCTTTCAAACATATTTTATCCGTCAATCTCTCGTAGTTTTTTCTATGCACATCTTCTTGTTTGTTTTCCATTAAGGAAAGATACTTTTTCTGAAAGTTTAAATCGCTAGCGTGAAGCACGATCAATTCTGCATAATGTGCCGCATCTTCACCAAATTTAGATATTGTAGGCAGTCCGTGGTAACTAACCACTTTTTTTAGAAAGCTCTCATTGACCAAATCCATCTTTGTATCTAATTTTTTAAGCTTGCCTTCAACATATGCTTTTCGCATCAGTTGTTCGGCTATACCTCGTTCTATTAATTCTATTTTTACCTTTTCCAACACCATATCTTAATTATAACAAAAATGGGAAACAGCCCGGTCTATTTCCCATCCTCAAGCAATTGCGCCATAGCTTTACCAATAGGCAATCCAGTATGTCTCTCAACAAACCCCCATTGACCGTTGGGGTTTATCTCCAAGAACCAATAGCTGCCGTCTGGGTGCAATACGAGGTCTATAGCTCCAAATACCAGTCCCAATTTTCTTGTTACCTTGAGACACATATCTTGAATATGCTCAGGAAGGTTAAAGACTTCGTAGGACAAGTTTTTTGAACCAATGCCCTTTCTCCAATCTATTGCATCGGCCAACTCTCCTAGCTGTCTTATTCCGCAAGCAAAACAAGAATCTCCTACAACAGTAATTCTTATGTCAAGAAGCTTTTCTATCTCCTCTTGAAAAATCACTGGTGATAGGTTTAAACCTTTGAACGAAAGATCGTTTCTTGAAGTGATGCGTGTTGTGTAAACCATATGTGGATAGTCGTCAACCCTCACAGCTAATCCGCACAACGGCTTAACTACTACGGCGCTTACTTCTGATACAAACCTCTCGGCTTCCTCG
>PCQY01000014.1:0-585 GCA_002770755.1 candidate division WWE3 bacterium CG23_combo_of_CG06-09_8_20_14_all_40_14 | reverse complement strand
CTTGTAGCTAAAGTCTTTGGAATGTTAAAGCCAACTGATTTTGCCACCTCTGCTTGCAGGAGCTTATTGTTAGCTCTTCTGTTAGCGTGGGGGTTATTCACCCAAAGCTTACCTTGCATAAGACCATACAAAAGTCCAACAGCCTCATTGCAAGATTCAACCATCAAGATTCGAACCTCGGGTTTTACTTCAACACTGCTCAGGTCAGGCAATTTCGGTTTTCTATACCACACCGATGTTACATCAGATATCTTTCTGCCATTACTAGAAATCTCAAAGCACTTTCCATTCCAGCAATAAGTGATATCAACGTTCAAAGGAAATCGTTGCGGGTCAAACTGCAACAACTCCACAGAGAGATGTTTTGCTACAAATTTAATGTGCGCATCTTTACCGTGCGAAATGACCAAGACGCTCATTTTGCCTCTCCTTGAAAAAAGCGAGGGTTGGTGCCAGTCTTAACTTAACACCAGCCCTCCTTCCGATTGTCCTCTCGTCAACTACGATCTACCCCGCCGCCTTCGTTGACAGTGTAATCGTCGTTGTCGTCGCCAACAGTGGTATCACACACCACCGTTGTCACGA
>PCQY01000016.1:4421-5133 GCA_002770755.1 candidate division WWE3 bacterium CG23_combo_of_CG06-09_8_20_14_all_40_14 | reverse complement strand
AAATCTTTTACTTTCTTTAAACTCATCACCAATCTTGCAATTTATACATACTGGTAAACGAATTCGGTGAAGACCTTCTTTTACCCAAGAAGATAAGTTAATTTCAAAAGTCTTAGAGTCAGCCGGCTCAATACATCTTTCAATAAGATCTGCTCTTTGGCATTCCCCATAAGGATAAAATTCCCATTTTCTATCTTTTCTTTCCAGATAATATGGATAACAGGATGAAAAACAAATATTCTCTTTCTCTTTCAGATTGTTCTTGATAGTTAATCGTAGGTTTTCACTTTTTAGATACTCTGTTTTATCAGTGCCCACATTAACTTGCCGGCTTTGGATAACCAATGATATTCCCAAGACAAAAATAAAAACGACAAAAATTCCTATTAAAATTAAAATTTTCTTTCTTTTGGATATTTGAAGGGGCATTGTTATTTCTTCCGGACAATAAATCTTTTCTCGAGTTTTCTCAGGGTTTCGACTATTCCCCCGTATTCAAGTTCTTTTTCTGGCAGCATAGCTGGTCCATAAAAACCTTGCTTTCTAATTTCCTCTGCTTTCTGACTAACTTTTTGTCTTACGTAATCCCAATAGGGTTGGTCAAAAGCATCGGCCGGTTCTGTTAATTTCCCATTTTTTACAGAAAAAGCTAAACAGTTTACTATAGGTGGTCCATCAAAAAAAGAAGTTGAAGAATTTTGCTTTACCGGAA
>PCQY01000016.1:3188-4363 GCA_002770755.1 candidate division WWE3 bacterium CG23_combo_of_CG06-09_8_20_14_all_40_14 | reverse complement strand
TTGTTCTCCGTTTTCTCGTGAGAAAATACTCTCTATTACGAATCGATTAGGGTCTCTCACTAAAGCGGCAATATCGTATAATTCTTCGGGAGCATTCAATGTTATAACCTTGTCTACTTTAGTATAAGAAACATCCATAATGATAAACCTAAATCCCTTTTTTATTGCAGGAGAAAGTAAAAATCCCGCAGTCCACATGGGGTCAGCAAAAGTTAAATAGAGAGGAAAACTATAGGCTCCGGCATCGGTTTTATCGGCAGCAAAGAAAAGAAATGGTTCTGAGGGCCTTTCTTCTATTTCCAATTCTGCTACCGCAGGTCCCATTCCTCTGACATTTTTAGAAAAAGCACTTTTTAACAAATCTTGACCTGCTCCATAAAGCCCTTGTTTTTTTGCTGTTTTGGTTCCGGCCACAAAAGCATCCCAGCAAAGCTTGTGAATTTTGCTATTTAAAACTCCTTTTTTGTGAGTCGTTAAAATAGCAATATCATCTCCGGTATGACCAATATAAAAATCTATTATTAAACCTTTCTTTTTCCTCTTGATATAATTCTCTACTGTTTGAATTAATTCTTTTGAGGGTTTAATATGCCCTCCGATACTGCCGATATCGGCTTTGATTACGCTTATGGTGATTTTTGCCATAAAATTATTGAAACTTGAAACTTGAAACCTGAAATTTTTAATAATGTTTCACGCCTCACGTTTCATGTTTCATGATTAAGTTTTTAATTGTTTTTCTTTTTTAGCAATTTCTATTGTTGTTTTAATTACTGTATCTGGATTTAGTGACATTGATTCGATTCCTTGCTCGACTAAAAA
The DNA here is from genome assembly GCA_002770755.1 of candidate division WWE3 bacterium CG23_combo_of_CG06-09_8_20_14_all_40_14. Lineage (GTDB taxonomy): Bacteria > Patescibacteriota > WWE3 > CG2-30-40-12 > CG2-30-40-12 > CG2-30-40-12. Next base: position 3,541 of record PCQY01000016.1, on the reverse strand, counting down.
TTCGGCAAATTCCGGAAAATCTGAGGGCCCTTGGCCGCAAATTCCGCAATATTTTTTTCTTTTTTTGCATTCTTTAATTACCTTAGCAATCATTTCTTTAACCGCCTCATTTCTTTCATCGCCAATATAAGCTATTTTAGCACTGTCTCGGTCTATTCCCAAAACTAATTGAGTTAAATCGTTAGAACCAATGCTCATTCCGTCAAATATTTCTAAAAATTTCTCAACCAAAATAACATTGGAGGGAATTTCACACATAACAATAACCCTTAAATCATCCTTCCCTCTTTCTAATCCATTTTTTGCCATTAGGTCCAAAATTTTCTTTCCTTCTTCAACTGTGCGACAAAAAG
>PCQY01000016.1:1077-3160 GCA_002770755.1 candidate division WWE3 bacterium CG23_combo_of_CG06-09_8_20_14_all_40_14 | reverse complement strand
GGCATTCCATTTCAAAAGCCGGTCTGAATTTTTCGTCATAATATCTCGAGGCCCCCCGCCAGCCAAGCATTGGATTTGATTCTATTGGCTCAAATAATTCTCCGCCAATTAAGGCCCGATATTCGTTTGTTTTTAAATCGGAGAGTCTGACAATAACCGGCTTTGGGTAAATCGCAGCAGCAATTTGAGAAATTCCTTCAGCCAATTTATCAATGAAATACTGTTTTTTATCCTTGTAGCCAAAAGTTAATTTATCAATTTCAATCTTTATTCTTTTATTCTTTATTTTTTCGTAATGATAAAGAGCCAGGGGATGAACTCGAATTTTCTCAGCTAAAATGAATTCAATTCTGGCCAATCCCACTCCATCATTTGGCAAAAATGAAGTTTTAAAAGCAATCTCTGGCGCGCCAATGTTTATCATTATTTTTGTTTTCAATTCTGGGATTTTTTTTAAATCATACCTTTTAATTTCAAAAGGAATTTTGCTGATAAAAATTCTTCCTCCCTGGGTACAATCTACGGTAATTTCTTGACCATTTTTCAAAATCTTGGTCGCCTTTCCTGTACCGACAATACAGGGCAACCCTAATTCCCGGCTCACTATTGCGCTGTGACATGTCTTTCCACCTTCATCGGTCACAATTGCTGAAGCTAAAGGAAATATACTAACCCAATCAGGGTCTGTCATTTTCGTCACTAAAACCTCTCCTTTTTGAAATTCTCCTATTTTTAAAATATTCTCAATGATATGAACCTTGCCTTGCCCAATTTTATTCCCGATGGCGATGCCAGTTAAAATTGGCTTTTTCTCAGTTTTTATTTGATATTCCTCGTAAAATTGAATTTTTTGAGGGGCATGGACTGTCTCTGGTCGAGATTGAACAATAAATAATTGACCAGTTTTTCCATCTTTGGCCCACTCAATATCTTGGGGAATTTTATAATGCTCCTCAATCAAGCAGGCCCATTGAGCTAATTGTAAAATTTCTCTGTCGTTTAAAGAAAATTTTAATTGCTGATTTGGAAGCACATTTACTTCTTTTAATCCGCCTTTCTTATCATAGATATATTTTTTGGTTTTTCTGCCTAAATTTCTGACAATTATTGATTTATAACCTTGCTTTAAGGTTGGTTTGAAAACATAAAACTCGTCAGGCGTAATTTTCCCTTTGACAATCATCTCACCGACTCCCCAGATAGAATTGATTAAAACCACATTAGGAAAACCAGTTTCAGTATCTAAGGTGAAAATTACCCCCGAAGAAGCCAAATCACTTCTCACCATTTTTTGGATTCCAATTGAAAGAGCAAACTTTAATTGGGAAATCTTTTTCTCTTGACGATAAGCAATCACTCTATCTCCAAAAGAAGAAGCCAAACATCTTTTAATTGCCGCCAATAAGTTTCCCTCTCCCCAGATATTTAAAAAACTCTCAAATTGTCCCGCAAATGATGCTGAAGGTTGATCCTCGCAAACACCCGAAGATCTAACGGCTACATCAGGAACCGAGCGAAGCGATGGTGAAGAAGAGGACGAAGTTCTCTTCGCCTTTTCGTCGTATTTTTCCCCCAATTTTTTATAAGCTTTAATTATTTCTTTTTCTAAATCTTCGGGAAAATTGCCCTTTAAAATAAGATCTCTGGCTTTTCTGCCGGTTTCTCTTAAACTCTTTATATTTTTTGGATCAAACTTAGTAAAAATTTCTTTTAATTTTTTATTAAACCCGTTTTCTTTCAAAAAATACCAGTAGGCATTTGTCGTTAGTACGAAACCCTCGGGAATATTAATTCCTTTTTTGGTTAATTTCGAAAACATTTCTCCTGAAGAAGCGTTTTTCCCTCCAACCAAAAGAACATCTTTTGCTGAAATTCCATCGAACCAGAGAATATACTCTTGTATTTTATTCATAAACCATTAAACCAATCTGTTTTTCAATTACCCGAATGATAATGAAGGGTTGAGAAGAGATTTATCTCTTCGACTAAGGAGAACAAAAATAAGAAGTGCCCGTACAATTATTTACCGTATTAAATACACCGGCTACTCCCCTGCTGTCTATGCAGAAATAAGGTTGGGCGA
>PCQY01000016.1:659-823 GCA_002770755.1 candidate division WWE3 bacterium CG23_combo_of_CG06-09_8_20_14_all_40_14 | reverse complement strand
AAGGATGAGATAAAATACAGATACGTGTGCGTGTAGGCGAACAAGAGAAGATAGGAGCCGAGAGATGATCCAGATTGAGTTCAGCGAAACAGAGCAAAAAAGCCTAAATCATGAGCGCTATCATCATGACCACTATCGAGTTCGCCAGAAGATGGAAGTGCTAT
>PCQY01000016.1:0-645 GCA_002770755.1 candidate division WWE3 bacterium CG23_combo_of_CG06-09_8_20_14_all_40_14 | reverse complement strand
GGGTTGAACGTGCCGGAGGTCAGCCGTCTAGCCGATGTCTCGCCAGCTACGGTGTATCGGTATATAGGAGAGTATCGAGAAGGTGGGGTTGAGCAATTGAAGGTACTCAACTTCTACCGACCCGAGAGTGAATTGACCCCCTACGGCGATCTGATTGCCGCTCATTTTCGTGAACAGCCGCCTGCGACCATCAAAGAAGCCAGCCACGTGATTGAGAGGTTGACCGGTCTGAAGCGGAGCGAGACTCAGATACGTCAGTTTCTACTTAATCTGGGCCTAAAACGGCGCAAAGTGGGGATGATTCCAGCCAAAGCGGATCCCGCAGAACAGGAGCGCTTCCGGCTGGAGGAACTTGAACCCGTGTTGGAGGCGGCCAAAGAGGGTAAAAAAAAGTCTACTTTGTAGATGCTGCCCACTTTGTTCTGGCTCCCTTCCTAGGCTTTCTGTGGTCCTTTTCCCGTATCTTCATTAAAGCCCCCGCCGGCAGACAACGCTTCAATGTGCTAGGGGCCTTGGATGTCATCTCCCACGAACTGGTTACCATTACCAATGACGCTTACATCAATGCCCAGTGTGTCTGTGACTTGCTCTACAAACTGCGCCAACTCAACCCTGAGCTACCCATCACGTTGATTCTCGACAATG
>PCQY01000020.1:12101-18105 GCA_002770755.1 candidate division WWE3 bacterium CG23_combo_of_CG06-09_8_20_14_all_40_14 | reverse complement strand
TTTAATGCTGTGATAACGGGATTTATATTGGCTATAGCAGTTTTGATAAGTAACTACATAGGTTTTTTCTTAATTTTATTTATGCTCTGTTTTTTTGTCTCTAATATGCTCTGTAGTATTTGTTTGGACGGTGTTCGCCATTTTAAGGATTTACTGTGTAAGGACTTAAGGCGCTATGCAACTATTTTAATATCTTTCGCTATTTTCGCCGTGCCCTTTTTGTTTCCTTACATCAAAGCCAATTATTTTTCGGATACCACAGCTTTTTCCACTTCACATTCTCTAAATCCTCAAAGGACTTTGGAAGATTTTCAGAATTTTTCGGCTAGGCCTTGGTATTATGTTTTACCGCCTTTATCGCATCCTATTTTGGGGGAGGTAGTTACCCGTCCCGTCTTGGAATGGATGAAGGATGATTGGGGGTATTTTTTGGCAGATGATTATTTTCCAAAGGAGCATGGGGGGGGCTATCTTGGTGTAGCTAATCTAGTAATTTTTGCTCTCGCGATTTGGTTTGCTTTTAAGCAGGCTTTATGGAAAATCAAAGGTCAAAGGTCAAAGGTCAAAAATGAAAGTAAAAATTCAAAAGTTTATTATTCTGGAGAGTCGTTAAGATTAGTTTTAACCGTGACAATAACAATTGTCCTTTTGTTCCTATTTACGATGCCGCCGTTTTTTACAATGTCTGGACATAAAATTTATACTTTGGGATTTGTCCTTTACAAATTTTTTCCGATGTTTAGAGTAACGGCGAGATTAGGGATAGTAATTTTAATGTGTGTTTTGGTAGTAAACGGATTGTTTTTGCAGAAATTACTTGTTCAAAATCAAAAATCAAATGTCAAAAATCAAAAGTTAAAGTCAAAATTCAAAATTATTATAATAATATACACAATATTTGCTTTGTTTGAGTTCTATGTCCCAATATCCACATTCAATACATCAAAAGTTCCTCCAGTTTATGAATATCTCTCTAAGGTGGATAAAACTGTATCTTTTGATTTTACAGGTTTAACGGGTAAAAGAGGTTTTTATGAAGGTCCTTTAATTATTGCAGAATATCCTGGCGGTCGTTCGGAAGATATTTTCTGGATTACTAAGCATCATAAAGGATTTATTAATCCTAGAATGTACAAAAATGAGGAATACGGGTTTGATTCTGATAACTTTACAAAGAAATTAATAACAGAAGAAGGTTTATCTAATGCTAGAAAATACGGCGTTTCTTTTGTTATATTTCATAAAGATAGAAATCCTGAAATAGGCAGTGAGGGGTTTTTTAGGGAATTTTTAGAGGTAGAAAGAGATTTTGGAAATGTTATTTTATTTAGGTTTTAGTTTTATCTGGCTTTGTTTTTCCTCTCGATTCGGGAGTATCCCGACTTGACTAATCACTTTGAGATTTTAGTTCTCGCGTTTATAATATATTTATATATGACGAAGGCAAAAAACTTGCTCCTGGTTTTTATATTATATTGCTTTATATTTTTTATCTATTTCTTTCCCGTCCTAACTCACCTGAACACCTATGTCTATGGCATAATAGGAGATAATTTTTGGTGGTTTATTTGGGGTTGGTGGTCAAAAAATTATCAAAGTTTAGGTTTTAGCAATCTTTACCACAACCCGCTTTATGGAATTGGAGGTTTTAACCATATTTTTTGGACATCCACGCATCCTTTAGGATGGGGAATAGCAAGTGAACTTCTGCGGTTTTTGCCCACTAATTTTGCCTATAATATGCTCGTTATTCCCACCTTTCCTTTAGCGGCGTTTTTTGCGTATCTGCTTTTTTATCATTTAACTAAAAACAAGGCGGTGTCGTTTGCCTTTGGGTTGATTTTTTCTTTCTCCCCTTATCATATTTTTTCCTCGCAAAGGCATACTGAACTTGCAATTACTTGGGTTATTCCGCTTGTAGTTTGGACATTTTTGTTAGCTTATGAGAAGAAAACCTTTAAGTATATTTTTCTAGCGTCCCTTTCTCTTTCTTTAACAATGCTATCCTCTATTTATTGGGGAGTGTATTTGGGAATATTTACCTTTTGTTTAGCACTATCGCTACTGACTGTAGATACTTTGTTTAGACGGTTTGGGTTGTCAAAAAAATCCGAAATCCCTGCCTGCGTAGGCAGGCTAAATTCTGAATCCCAAATAAATTCTAATTCTCCAATTTTCAAACTATTAAAAACATATGTTTTGTACATCCTGTTTTTTATTGTACTGACAATACCTTTTCTTTTTCCTTATATTAAAGCCAATTATTTGCAAAGTCCGGACACAACGCGGGGATGGGTTTATCAAAATACAACAGTTGTTAAAAGGGGTCTCGCCGATTTTATGCTATATTCCATTATGCCCTATCACTTTATTATTCCGCCTTCGCAAAATCCTGTTACGGGGGAGCTTGGAAAAAATATGGTTTCTTTTATTAAGGATAATTGGGGATATTTTATGGCTAAGAATTATGTTTTTTCGGAACACGGCGGTGTTTTTCTGGGGTGGGGGAATATCTTAGTTTTTGTAGTCGCAGTATTTTTTACCGCAAAGCAAATTTTTGTGAAGGCTAAAAATTTAAAGTTCAAATTTATAGGGGTCAGACCCCAAAAATCTTTGTACGATCTGCGATATTTGGCTATTTTTTCCGCAGCTGGTTTTTTACTATATCTCTTCTGTATGCCGCCGTATTTTACAATATCCGGTTTTAAAATATATACTCCCGCGTATCTTGTTTACACTTTCTTTCCTATGTTAAGGACACTATCAAGGATGGGAGTTATTATTTTTCTTTGTGTTCTATCGGTTAACGCGATATTTATAAGTAAAAATTTTTCCCCAAAGGGAGGTTTGAAACGGGTTTCGAAACGGGTTAAACCCTCAAGATGGTTTAACCCGAATTGGGTTTTCGTAATTTTTTTTACTATCGTAACATTAGCGGAATTTTATATGCCGTTAAAGTATTTAGATGATACTGTTCCTCCTTCCGCGTATGCTTATATTGGGGCGAAAGAGGATTTTGTTGAAGTTGATTATGTTACAGATAAAGGAAGAGAGTATAAGTACGAAGGTCCGTCTTTTGTGGCGGAGTATCCTTGGGGTTATGACCTTGCCGCTTTTTATCAAAAATATCATAAAAAAGGTTTTGCAAATCCCTTATTTTATGTAAATCCTTACTTGCGTTTCAACGGTATAGAATTTTCTTATGAACTTGATAGTGGGGGGGGAATAAAAAAGGCTTATGATTTAGGTGTGAGATTTATCGTTTATCATAGGGGGGATGAGGATACTATAAAAAGGGTTCAGAGAGGTGAGGACCCCGAGGGATTTTTTAGAAAGCATAGCAAAGCGTACCGTGATTTTGGCGAGACAATTGTATTTGAGTTATAAAAAAGGGTTTAAAAGGGTTAAACCCTTTAGGGTTTAACCCTAATGATAACCCTAATGATAATTTGCATTTAAGAATTAAGTATAAGAATTTATTAATAGCTTTAATAATGTTTGCTTGTTTTGTTATCGTGGACAGTATTGGTCTATCCAAAACTGGTATGCTGTGGGACGAGCTTGCGGTGGCAACCAATGGGGAGACTTATATGGGGTATCTTAAAAACTTTGATTTTTCGCAGAGGAACTGGTCTTTGAATGACGAGCATCCCCCTTTAGGAAAATACATATATGGAGTGTCTCGGAAAATTACTAAATACTCCCGATTTTTAACTAATTTGGACCCTTTATACCCTGAATCCCGCGCTTTAACTTTCTCACGATTTTTTAGTGTTTTAATGGGAGGTTTGGCGGTAGCGGCTTTGTTTTTGATGACATCGCAATTTTTTGGAAGATTAACTGGTTTTTTTGCGGCTCTTTTTTTGGCGACTAATCCGCATTTTTTGGCATACACAAGAATTGCCAGTTTAGAAATGCCGTTGTTGTTATTTTCTCTGATTTTTATTTGGTCCTTTACCCACGCGGTAAATAGGGGTCTGACCCCTTTGGGGTCAGACCCCAAAATGGGTTGTATTAGGTGGGTTTTAGTGGCAGTGCTTTTGGGGGCGTCAGTATCAAGTAGAACTAATGGGTTTTTTTTGTTTTTTTTGTTTGAGGCGGGGCTTTTACTTTTCTATAAAAAAGAGTTGTTCACCAAAAATCACATCTGGAAAATTTTTCTTCCTGCGCTATCCTTGTTATTTATGTACTTAATATGGCCATGGCTTTGGCCCCATCCCATCCATAATTTTTTTGAGAGTATAGATAGAGGGTTGGAAGTTCACACTAAAGAATACTTTCTAGGTAAAATGGGTTTTAGCCCCTTTTATTATTATTTTGTGTATTTTATAGCTACAACTCCGCTGTATCAGCTTTTTTTCTTTTTTGTTTTTGGCATCCTTTTAATTAAGAAGTACCCTTTAAAAAAGAATACCTCTTTGATACTATTCCTCTTTTTGTGTTTCTTAACACCTTTTTTGGCATCTTTTGTTCCTTTGAAGCAGGATGGCATCCGCTATGTGCAGTTTTTCCTCCCCGCTTTTTGTATTTTGTCTGCAGTAAGTATGAGTAAAGTGGGATTATCTCTTTCAGGGATAATCCCAAATTGGTTTCGGAATTTTGCGATGGTATTGGTTGTGATTATTAGTCTTTGCATCCCTCTCCGCTTTTATCCTTATTATACCAATTATTACAACGGACTTTTTGGTTCTTTAAATAAAATTGCCCAAAATAAAACATTTGAAATGGGTTGGTGGGGGGAGGGGTCGCTGGAAGCAGTGGAAAAAGTAAATTCTTTGGTAAAACCCGGTCAAACGGTATTTGTGGATTTTGCCCCGGGGCATACTGTTCCCAGCTTTATTGAAGGAGTAAAACCAATTAAACTTTGGCAGGGAGAACCAGATTTTATAATAGTTAACCTATTTGCCAAATGGTATGGCGATGGGTATAAAACAGAATCTTATGCCATAGAAAGAAATTACGAATTAATATACGAGGTTAAAGTGGCAAAAAAAGTAACTATAGTGTGGGTGTTTTCTAAATGATATAATCATTTAGAAATCTCACATTTAACTTTTGCGTTTTGAGATTATGATTAGTATTATAATCCCAGCCTACAACGAAGAGAAATCTATAAAGGATACCGTCCAAAGGGTGTTTTTTGTGTGTAAAAATTCCTTTAAAGAATATGAGGTTATTGTAGTTAATGATGGTTCTACCGATAAAACAGCAACGGTTCTTGAAAGTTTTAAAACTTCCCACTTAATTATCCTAAACAGAGGGTTTAACAGAGGTTATGGAGCATCTCTTAAGGAGGGTATTGAATATGCAAAAGGCGAGGTCATTGCCATAACAGATGCTGATGGAACTTATCCTATTGAAAAAATCCCGCAGCTGATTAATGATGTGGAACAGGGATTTTCTATGAGTGTGGCGGCAAGGAAAGGCAGATATAAAAACACCTCTTTGATTAAAAGCGTTCCCAAGTTTCTTTTGGATAAAGTAGCCAATGTTGTGGCGGGTCAAAAAATTTCAGATATAAACTCTGGTTTGCGGGCGTTTAGAAAAAAAGATGTTATCCCTTTTTTTAATATCATTTCTGATAAATTTTCTTTTACCACGACAATAACGCTTTCCTATTTGTCAAACGGCCTCTCGGTGTCCTATATTCCTATTGAATATCGCAAAAGGGAGGGGAAGTCTAAAGTAAAGGCTAGGGACGGGTTTGATTTTGTAAATTTAATCCTTCGGACAATTATGTACTTCAATCCATTGCGGATATTTGCCCCGGTGGCGCTTTTCTTGATGGGAATTGGTGTTCTAAAATTTGTCTACGACTTATTTAACGAACCTTATTTAAATATAACACCTTCCGTAATCTTTGTATTTTTATCCGGGCTTCAAATTTTAGCAATTGGAATGCTGGCGGATCTTATTAGGACTACGAGGAAATGATTTAAAGGATAATCCTTAATTGGGATTTTTTTTGAAGGGGTTCAATTGGTCTGTCGGGAGAAATTCCGGT
>PCQY01000020.1:0-12082 GCA_002770755.1 candidate division WWE3 bacterium CG23_combo_of_CG06-09_8_20_14_all_40_14 | reverse complement strand
TTAAATTTTTTGCAGTCTTTTAAGTTTTCAAGTTCTACTGTTACCATTATTCTAACCAATTCCTTAAACTTTGTTTTTGGTTTCCAGCCAAGCTTTTCTTTGGCTTTTGACGGGTCCCCGAGCAATATGTCCACTTCTGCCGGGCGCAAAAATTCCGGCATTACTTTAACATATTTTTCAATTGGATTTTTTAATTCTGCCACTTTGAGTGCTTCTTCAATAAATTCCCGCACTGTGTGGGTTTCGCCGGTAGCTATTACATAGTCATCTGGGTTTTTCTTTTGAAGCATGAGCCACATAGCTTCAACAAAATCTTTGGCATAACCCCAATCTCTTTTGGCGTCCAGATTCCCCAAAGGGATGTGGTCTGTCAAATTATATTTTACAGCCGCCACATAGCGGGCAATTTTTTTTGTTACGAATTCTTCGCCTCTTCTTGGAGACTCGTGATTAAATAAAATTCCGCAGGAAGCATGCATGCCGTATGCTTCGCGATAGTTAATGGTAGCCCAATGAGCGTAAAGCTTTGCCGCGCCGTAAGGGCTTCTTGGGTAAAAAGGCGTCTTTTCCGTTTGAGGAATTTCCTGCACCTTGCCATACATTTCGCTGGTGGAAGCTTGATAAAACTTTATGCCGGGGTTTAATAGCTTTATACTTTCAAGTATTCTAACAGGTCCTAATGCGTCCGCTTCCGCGGTGGAGATAGCGGTTTCAAAAGCGCTCTCCACAAAACTTTGGGCTCCCAAGTTGTATACTTCTGAAGGATTTGATTCTTTTATAGCGTAAGTAATGGATGTTTGGTCGGTTAAGTCGCCCGGTATCAGGTAGATTTTATCCAAAAGGTGCGAAATTCTAGAATAACTTGGGGTGCTTGTTCTTCTGTAAAATCCAAAGACCTCGTACCCTTTTTCTAAAAGCAACTCAGCGAGGTACGACCCATCCTGTCCAGTAATACCGGTTATTAAAGCCCGTTTCTTATTCATACAGAATATTTTATAATATAAATAATGTTTAGTCCACAAAAAATTTGCAAAAAGGACATTTTTAGTTTTGTATTTTTGGCAATAGTGTTTTACAGCTTTTTTTTGCCCTCTCTATCCACTTCTTTTATAGCGATTAACGAGCCGGACTGGATTGAACGCTCCGCGCGTTTTATAGAGGCTTTTTTGAAAGGGAATTTTGCAAATACTTACCAGAAATATCATCCTGGAGTGGCGTTGATGTGGATAATAGGTATTTGCGTAAAACTTTTTGGAAAAGAAATTTTTAGTGTAGAAAACTTTCCCCAATTTGCTTTTTCTGCAAGATTAGTTTTGGGTACAGTTTTTTTCTTAATTGTTTTATTGTCTTTTAACAGGCTCCGCAAAGCTTTTTCTTTTGGTTTAATGTTTTTCCTGGTGCCGTTCCTATTATTTTCCGAACCTTTTGTTATAGCTTTTGTTCGCTCCATAGGACTGGATGCTTTACTAACGGCGTTTATCTTTGCTTCCTTCTGTTTTTTTGGTGCGTACTTAAAAAGCAATAAATTTATGGATGTAGCGGGGGCGGGCATTTTTTTTGGATTGGCCCTGCTTACAAAAGTTACCGCTCTAGTTCTAGTCCCAGTTTTTGTTCTGGGAATTTTAGGGGTTTTAGGGGTCAGACCCTCCGCCAGCTGGCGGATGGGTCTGACCCCTATTAAACCTTTACTAATGCTATTTTCTATTTCTGCGGTTGTATTCTTCCTTTTTTTCCCCGCAATGTGGGTGGGTCCTTTGAAAACTTTAAAAGACATAATAACTTTGGGGGCGATAAATGCGCCTTTGTATGATTACGCAAGTCCAATAGTTTCTGATGGTATAGCAGGTAGTGTTTTTGCTCAAAAATTTTTGTCCTATTCTTTAGTTTTTGCCTTTCGCGCAAGTCCACTCCTTTTAGCATTTTTTTTGCTTGGAATTATTGCCTTTTTTTCAAAAAAACTAGACAAAAAGTTGAGGTTTTTGGGGGTTTTGGCTTTAGTGTTTTTAGTTTGTTATTATGTCCCGATTTCTTTTGCGGGGAAAAAAATTTTTAGATATATTCTTCCCTTGTTTATCCCTGTCGGGTTTTTGGGTTATATTGGATTTTGCTTTGCGATTGGGAAGATTGAGAATAAAAGATGGCTTTTGCCTATTGTTATAGGTGTGTTCTCGGTGCGGATTTTGTACAATATAAGTTTTGCGCCTAATTATTTATTTTATTTCAACCCTCTTTTAGGAGGCAGAGTTTCCGCGCAGAAATTTATAAAAATAGATTTTGAAACAACTGGTTATAATGAAGCGGGTAAGTATCTAAATGATAAGGGAGTAGGGGAAGAAAAAATTATAGTAACATATCCTCCAAAAAGTTTGGGACCTTTTGTTAATGGCAGGGTTGAGGATATAAGAACCTACCCAAATGCGGATTTTTTGCTCGTTCCTCTCGGGAAAAGGGAAGAATTTAAAGATAAAACTACGCTCTGTTACGCTTTGGAAAAAACATTCTCTTATAGGGGATTAGAGTATTTGTTTTTATATGAAAACATATGCAAGTAAAAGGATTCTTAAGGAATGGTTTAATTCCGCTATCTATTTTTGCAGCGGTTTTTTTAATATACTCCTTAAATCTGTATACCGATTTTCGTTCGGGGGATTATAGAAGATTACTGCCTTCGGGAGACGCTGTTCCCAACACATTTCTGCCTTATATTTTGCTTAAAGACAAAACATTTATTTTTGATGAACAGGTCCAGCATTTGAGGAGATTTGAGAACTGGGTAACGGATCCCGCGTTTTTGGTAAGGATAAACGGGCATTATTATTCTGCCTATCCACCTTTAACAGGGATTTTGGCAGTCCCCTTTTATTTCATTCCATTGGTTATTGGGAAAGTGCCCGATATAGGAAATTTATATTATCTAATGAAGGTATTATATTTGGGTCGTATAGCAGCGTCTTTTTATACATCCCTTTCAGCAGTTTTTGTATATTTTGCTTTGTTGAAAATTTCTAGTTTGTCTAAGTTAAAGAATAATAAATTATGGGTGATTTTATTTACTTTGTTTTACGCTTTGGGAACTTGTTCTTGGAGCATTTCCAGTCGCGGACTTTGGCAACATACGGTGGCTGAATTGTTAGTTTCTATCATGGTTTATTTATTTGTTGGATTGTACTTATCTAAAGTGTCCGCGAGAATTGTTTGCGCTGTTGGTTTGATAGCGGGACTTGCGGTGTTGGCACGACCCACGAACATTCTATTGGCAGTAGCATTAATGTTGTATTTCTACGCTTATAAAAGGGAGTACTTTTTTAACTTTGTTGCTGGAGTTTTGCCCAGCGCCTTATTTTTCCTTATCTATAATTATGCTGTATTTGGGTCTCCTTTTATGGAAGGTTATGGGGCTAGGGGAGATTTTAGATGGAGCACCCCTATTTTTAATGGACTTATGGGATTTTTATTTAGTCCCGCGCGCAGTTTCTTGTTTGTATCTCCGCCGCTGGTTTTAAGTTATTGCGGAATTGTAAAAACTTTTAAGGACAAAAATTTTGGCGGCAAGTTTAACATTGCTTTAAGATTTTTGTCCGTGAGTTTTATTGCGGCCGTCCTACTTTTTTCTAAATGGTATACATGGCATGGCGGGAGCGGGTTTGGATATAGAATGCTTACAGATTTTTTACCCATCGTGGTTATTTTGGCGTATTTAGTGTTTATGAATTTTTCTCGCTTTGCTAAATTGGGTGTAATTATTCTTATGTTATATTCTGCTTACATACAGTTTAACGCTGTGAATAACCATTACAGCAGGTGTGGCAGCAATCACAACTGGGATTTTTATTGTTTAGCTCCGCGCTCTCTTTAATTAAAGGATTATCCTTTGAAAAAGGACAATCCTTATACAAATTTGAATATTATTGAACTTCTTAAAAAACATATACGGGAAATCATATTGCTAGTTATTTATATGGGGATGTTTATCCCAGCCCTTAGTTATTCCTATGTCCAGCCTACAGATCCTGTATGGGTGCAAAGAGGCGTCCAATTCTACGAAGCATTTAGGCATGGGGATTTTGCGCAGACTTATACCAAATACCACCCCGGCGTTATTTTAATGTGGATTACGGGAATTTCTTATAAAATATTCTACGCTTTTCAAAAAATACATTTTGGATATATCCGCGATCTGTTTTTGCACCAAGCGGATTTATATTCTATGTATTCGTTTATTGCGAAGTTTTTTATTGTTGCGGTGATAATGATTGTATTGCTTTATTGTTATTCTGTTGTTAAAAGACTTATAAATTCAACATTCGCCTTTTGGATGACATTTTTTATTATCACAGAGCCATTTGTTATTGGTAACATCAGGTCCATTCATGTGGATGCTTTGGCGGCATTTTTTATGTTTGCATCGGTTATAAGTTTTTGGGCTTTGCAGGTGGGAGGATTCTCGTCCAAAAAGTACTTAGTCTTGACGGGATTGTTTACGGGGTTTGCCCTTTTAACGAAAATAAGTTCTTTAGTGCTGTTTCCTTTCTTTTCAGCAGGTGTTTTAGTAGGGTTACACTTTTTGAAGAAAGGTGTAACCTTAGTTAACTTGTTTCGTGCCACCAAGTTTTTATTATTGATTTCTGCGATTTCGCTTCTGGTTTTCTCTGCCCTTTTCCCTGCGATGTGGGTTAATCCAATCGGCACTGTTCAAAGGATTGTTACCGACGGTTTTTTAGACACCGCCTTAAATGAAGAAAGTTCGCGAATTGTTTTGAGTGGGGATATCGCATCTTTGACTTATAAATATCTTTCGTATTTTGTCCAAATAGTCTTTCGGACGAGTCCTTTAGTTTTGGTAGGTTCCTTATTGGGATTGCTAATTTTTATCTGGTGCCCGTTTTATAGTCATAAGATTATTGAGGCATCAAACTATGGATTAAAGCTTTTCTCGAGCGGGATAGTCCCGAAGGGTCTATCCCGAATGAGTCTTTTATTATTTTATTCTCTTGTTTTTATCCTTGGCTATTATTTAATGATTTCTATCTCGGACAAAAAAATCTTTCGGTACATTTTGCCGTTGTACCCGTTTTTAGCAATTTTTGCTGCCTATGGGGTTTCTTTAGGGGTTAGACCCCTAAGGGGTCTAACCCCTATTTTCGTTCCCATTTTCGTTATTTTGTATCAGCTGTTTCAGCCTTTATCTGTTTACCCAAACTTCTTTGCGTATTTTAACCCACTTTTGGGTGGAATAGAAACTGCGTCAAAGGTTATAAGTATAAATCAGGATGCAACCGGCTATTATATTGTTGGAGAGTATCTAAATCAAAAACCTAATGCGGAAAACATTACTGTAGGTTGTTATGACAGCGGTCCTATGAGTACTTATTTCAGAGGGCATACTGTAAAATTAAAGCTTCTGGATGTGTCCGCTGAATATGCAAAGGACTTGGATTATATCCTTCTTCCTGTTCAGGAAGGTTGGCAATACCTTCCAAAAGAGGACTATGCCCTTGATAAAGTTTTCCGAATAAACAACTTTGATTATTGGTATTTATTTAGACGGGGCTATTCAACTTTGTAGAGAGTAAGGTCTTTATTTTTTGTCATAACGATATTAATTTATAAATCCTATAAGCTCCGTTTGAATAAATTTCTTCCCAGCGATGCTTGTTTAGAGTATATTCGTACAGTGAGTAGTCGTCAAAAAACCCTCCTATAATGTAATTAAAGCCTTCATAAGCAGGGTCGTAATTGTCCACTTTCGAGGGAGTCGTTTGTATTTGGTAATCTTTGGATAGGGAATATAACTCAAAATCCTTAATTTCAATTTTTGAGTTTTTAGGAATGAGCTCATAAACGGCATCTTTTAGAGGAGTTACCCATTTTGTTTCGTTGGTTTTTATTGTTCTTTGCAAGGTAAGGGTAAGGGCGGGAGTTATTACTAAAATTAATGTAACCGCAAAAAAGGGTACAGCAGCTTTATTTTTTAGGAAGTGAGTAAATGTCCATGCTGTAAATATATTTCCTATTAAAATTCCCGGCATTAGGTATCTTGGGTATCCTGCTGACACGCAATACCACACCATCCAAAAGCAGACTGTTAAAAGGAGTAGCATTTTTGTTTGTTTATTTTTGTCTTCGCAATTTATAATTCTGTAGAAAGATAATGCCAAAGACGGAAACAATATAATTGGCTCAAGGGTGTTAGGTGCAATTTGAAAAATCCCGTAAAGGTTTTGCCCCCACTTAATTATTGAGTGGGAAAGCGGTTTGCCTTCAAAATTGAAAAAGAGCTTTGTGTATTCATAAAGACCTAATTCGGAATGTTCCCCCGCCCATAATACCCAGAAGGTTAGGGGTAATAAAGCGGCAATTGTTGCAATAGCAAATGTCATTAAACGCTTGTTTTTATTATAATGCGCTGTTCTATTGTATAGCACTATTATGGTCGGCAATAATATTATCAAGAAATGCATCTTTGTGAGCGCGGATAGTCCCAACAATAGTCCAGACACTCCCAAATTTTTGGCGGATTCGCATTTTGTGTATTTGTGGAAAGCTAACATAAACAAAAGCAAAAACAATAAAGCCAGCATTTCCCCATTTAAATACCTATTTATGGGAGTATATATGCTCGTATCTTCAATTGGCAGATAAAAAGAGATGGACAAAAAGAACAAAGCTAGCAATGCAGTTCTTTGTCCAAAAAGTTTTTTTGTTAGACAGAATAAAATAAAACCTGCGGAGATTGAAATGAATGTATTTAAATAGCGGGGGAGGAATGGATTAAATCCAAAAATTTTAAAAAGGATAGCAGTAGGAACTATTATGGTAGGCCCTCCCCGTATTTTTTGCCAGTATGGGATGTAACCGTAATTGGTTTTTATTCCGTATACCCCATCTTCCGCCAAAGTTTTGCTTGCCGAGAGATAAATAGCTTCGTCGTCACCGATGTTTAAGGAGGGCAGATTGCAAAAAGCGGTTATTATGTAAAAAGCTCCTATTAACAAAAGGGAGGTATTTGCCAAAGTAATTTTCATTTATTGTGAAAGAATAACAGAGTTTCCCCGTACTCCAAGATCTTTTCGTTATCCCTACGATTTCTTATGATATCCCCGTTTTCGTTTAACCAGCTAATATGCTCCTGTGAAAAACCATCCCATTCATGTTTTTTACCGCTTTGTAAATCTATTCCCATTTCGTTTAATTTATGGTCAGAAAATATCTGCTGATAGCTCCCCCTAAAAATAATTGCCATCGGTTTTTCTCTTAGGTTTATTTGTGCCTCCAAATCGTTTTCGTCTATTCTATTACGGCTGTTTATTCTAATAAAATAAACGGGTTTCTGATGGTATATCTGGTAAAAAGCATTTGTGTGGTCTTCCAGTTTTGGAGATTCAAGAATAGTCTTTGCGTTTGCAATTTTTGTTGAGGAGTATTCCGGTGGCAGAGGAAGCAGTTTTTCAAATTTAGGGACAGTATAGAATTCCGATATTACAAGAACTCCCACTGTTAAAGTAACTAAAAGAGTTCTTAGTTTTTTTCTGTGGTTGCTTGTTAAAATTGCTAGTCCTATTGCGGAGGATAAGGATACGAGAAAGAGTGTGATAACTCCTGCCCTGGCATAAACTCTAAACATTGGGAATATTTTCATTAAAAAGAAGCTTGGAAGAATCACTTTTTTCATAGAAATAAAGATGTATGGGGGGAGGGATATCAAAACAAAAATTATTGCCAGTAATAGAAGTCTCTTTGCTGTTTTTGGTTTAAATTTTAAGGCGATGATGGAAAGGAATATGGATGCAAGTCCTAAATAGAGGGTGTGTTCGTTAGCGGTAAATTCGCGAGTTAAATAATACGGCGTGTTTTGCGCTATCTTTATCAAAATGTTTTTTGAGAATTGTCCCATTGCGGGGTTTTCTATATCTGGCAGGATGTATAGCCAAGGTTTTGCGGCGTATTTTATGTAATCCAAATCGGTTTTTCCGATGGCTTTCCAAGTGTACTCGTCCAAATTTTTATTTTGGCTTGCTATTTTTATGTAATTTACATTGCAGCCAATTGTAAGCCCCACGGCTGTGAAAGCGAGTATCAAATAACTTAATAATCGTTTCTTAAAGCCCCTAAATCTTTTAGATATTTCGTTGTATAGGATGTAAACGGCGGTAAGTATTCCTAAAAAGAAACCATAATAGTTTACGGTTAGAGTGGTAATTGCTAGGGCTAATCCCGCAACAAAAGCCCTTTTCCGGGTAAGGCTTTTTGCAAAGTTGTATAGGTATAAGAAATAAAAAGGGATAACCTCAATTTGGGCAATTTCCAAATGGTTTTGGCTGTGCCGTAGGTGATACGGGGAAAAGGAGAATATTAAACCCGCAAAAAATGCTGCCAAATAATTTTTGGTAATTTTAAAAGCTGCCAAAAAAGTTAAAACCCCTGTAGAAACAAAGCTAAAAAGAATAAGGATGTTATAGGATAAAAGGGGGGAATCTACAGCCTTTGCGAGCAAAACAGCGCTTTTATCCAAGATTGGCTGAGTGGATATTTTAGAATATTTAATTTCTCCCAAATCAACATTGTTATTTTTGCTCCAAACCCAAATGTCATGAATATAAAGCATATTATCGCCTTTGTAACCATAAATACCTTTGTCCAAATTGGTTATAAGAGGGTAGGTGAACAAAGAGGCGATGCCGAAATATATTAATGTAATAAAAAGTACGAAAAGTACTTTGGATTTTAGGGGTCTAGCCCATGGAATTTGTAATTTTTGTCCGTCAGCTGGCGGATTGAGATTTGACATTCTATATGTCTCTCTATTATAAATTACTTATGCCTAAAAATGAAATTGAGAAATTCGTAGAGCATATTACTGATGGTGAAACTTTGCTTGGGATTGTGGTTAGGGCGGGTTACAGCAAGGAAGGCGTTAATTTTTTTACCTCAGATTCCTTTCCTTTTCAATTAGGTTTTCTCAAACAGTCTAAAGGGTATGTATCCAAACCCCATACGCATACTTTACTGCCTGAGGATAATGTAGTTAGAAATGTTCAAGAAGTAGTGTTTGTTGTGGAAGGCATATTTGAGGTGGGTTTTTACGGCGATGGGGAAACTGTCCTTGCCACGGTAACTCTTGATAAGGGAGATGCCGCGCTATTTGTAAGCGGAGGGCATGGCTATCGGGTTAGCAAGGATTGCAAGGTAGTTACTGTAAAGCAGGGACCCTATCCTGGCGCCGAAACCGCAAAAAATTATTTGAAGGTAGATAAATGAGCGAACTCCAACCTATTTGGGTTAACGAACCTAAGATTCCCGACAAGGCAGTGGAATATGTTTCGGATGCTGTACGCAGTTCTTGGATTTCTGGATCTGGGCATTATGTTCAAGAATTTGAGAAAAAATTTGCTGAGTACACTGGTATTAAATACGCCACGGTATGTTCCAATGGCACTACTGCCCTCCAGCTGGCCCTTGCAGCTATGGAAGTTCGTAACGGAGATGAGGTTGTAATTCCCGATCAGACAATTATATCTTGTGCTTTAGCGCCGCTTTATCTAGGGGCAAGCCCTGTTGTTGTGGATGTTGAGAGGGATACCTTTTGTATAGATGTTTCCAAGATAGAGGAAAAAATAACGCCGAAAACTAAAGTGATTATGCCGGTGCATCTTTACGGTCAGTGTTGTGATATGGATAGGATATTGGCTATAGCAAAAAAGCATCATCTCTATGTTTTGGAAGATGCTGCAGAGGCCATTGGAGCAGAGTATAAAGGAGAGAAGGCAGGTTCTATTGGAGATATAGGCTCTTTCAGCCTTTTTGCCAACAAGCTTATAACCAGCGGTGAAGGTGGGGTTCTCACAACTAATTCCGTAGAATTATATGAAAAAATGGTGAACTTAAAGGATTTAGCTCATTCGAAGGAGAAAAGATTCTGGCACGAGGAAATGGGGTTTAATTTTAGGATGACTAATTATCAATGTGCGCTGGCTTTGGCGTCGCTGGAGGAGGTGGAAATATCCCTTGCGCATAAGCAATCTATGGCCGAATGGTACAACAGCGGCTTGGATGGTATAAAGGGTCTGACTATACCAATAACGGCTGATTATAACAACATTAACAGTTTTTGGATGTATACAGTGTTAGTTGAAAACGATTTTGGTATGTCAAGAGATGAGTTTGTGTCGAAACTCTGGAAGGATTATAAAGTACAAGTTCGGACATTTTTTTATCCTATACATAGTCAGCCGGTATTTAAGAAGAGGGGACTTTTTAAATCGGAGAAGTGCCCTGTTTCTGAAAATTTATCTAAGAAAGGTTTATATCTTCCTTCTGGGCTTACTCTTACGAAGAATCAGGCAGAGCGTGTAATTTATGCTATAAAAGCCATGAAGGGGGGAAGCTGAATAAATCTTGGTTGACCTTTTTGTGGAATTTGATATACTTATATTGAGCATATGAACAAGCCTAAAGTAGCACACATCTCAACCACCTATCTTAAGTTATCGGAGTCTTATATCTATTCTTTTATTAAAAATCACAAATCTTATGACCCTTTTGTTGTTACTGAAGAGCTTATTAATGCTCCTGCCTTTCCTACGAAAAAAGTTTATGAGATCCAAAAGCCTCCTCTTAAGGCAAGAATAGTAAATCAAATTTATAGGGAAAGGTTTTTTAGGAAGAAATCTTTAGAATCCTTTTATTTGAAACACCTAGAAAAGGAGTACCCTTCCATTATTCTGTGCCATTATGGACCTACTGGTGTCTATTCTTTGCCTTTTCGCAAAGTTCTTGGTATCCCGGTGGTAACATACTTTTATGGTTTGGATTTGAGCTTTTCGAGATTAGAGAAAGTTATGGGAAAGACAGGTGGCAGGTTCAGCATTCCTCTTTTCTCAAGGGGAAATTATTGGAGAGATGCTTTAATGTATTTATTCAGGCACGGAGATTTCTTTGTTGTTCCTAGCAACCAGGCTGCTATGCGTTTGATAGATTTGGGAGCTCCCAAGGAGAAGGTTAGAGTTGTTAATTTTGGTGTGGATTTAGAAAGTGTTAAACCGGCGGAGAAAGATACTTCCTCAGAAGATTTTAAAGTAGCGATGGTTTTGAGTCTTGAGGAAAATCGCGGATTCGAAAGCTCTTTGGACGCCTTTAAAGTGCTGGCAGGGGAGATTCCTAGTTTTCAGGTAGATATATATGGAGATGGTAGCAAGAGGCGTGAATTTATGGAAAGGGTGGCAGTTTTGGGGATTTCAAAAAGTGTGCAGATAATAAGTGATTATCCGTACAATAGGTTTTTAGATAATATAGGCAAATACAAGGTATTTTTAAACCCTGTAGCAGTTGCTAATGTGGATGCTATGGAAGGCTGGGTAAATTATTCAATGATGCAGGCTATGTCAGTTGGCGTAGTACCTGTGGCAACCCATGTGGTAGGTGCGGAACTCATAGACCCGGGAGAAACAGGGTATTTTATAAGGCAGAATGATGCAGACGATATAGTTGAGAAGCTGGAGCTTTTGTATAAGGATAAGAAAAAGATGGTTAGTATGTCTGAAAATGCGAAAGAGAGAATAGAACTTTATTTTAATGCTACAAAACAAACTGCAAAGCTTGAGAAAATTTTCGACGATGCTATAACCGCCTTTAGAGTTTGAAGCTTATTTAGGGGTCTGACCCCAAAGGGGTCAGACCCCTATTTCGGGCGCTATGGCGGGAGAAAAACCACACCTGTTTTCAACGCTTCATATCGCCTTTTGCTCTCTTTTTCAGCGTAATAATGTTGGCCCTCCTGTTACAACTGAAGAAGACGCAAAATCTTTTGTCGCCCATTTAGGTTTTTGAGGGGCGATTTAATGAGGGACTTTTATGCGAAATATCTTTGCGTAAAAGTACCTTTTGTTGTATATTTTAATAATAATGCTAAAACCTAAAGTTGCTCATATATCTTCTACCTATCTTAAACCTTCCGAAACCTTTATCTATTCGTTTGTTAACAACCACAAAAATTATGAGCCTTATGTAATCACCGAAGAGTGGATAAACAAAGAAATGTTCCCTACGAAAAATGTTTGGGAGATGCCAAAGTTAAATATTTTTG
>PCQY01000036.1 GCA_002770755.1 candidate division WWE3 bacterium CG23_combo_of_CG06-09_8_20_14_all_40_14 | reverse complement strand
CCCTAATTACGATGACGATAAAAAGCCTAAGATTAAAAAATTTTAGAAATCATAAAAATGCCCATTTTACCTTTAGCGAAGGGGCAAATTTAATTCTAGGCCCCAATGGCTCGGGAAAATCTAATATCTTAGAAGTTTTGTATTTTCTAGCAGTAGGAAATTTCATAAAAGCTGGGGTTGATAAAGATGTTATTTCTTATAATGAAGACTTTTGCAGAACGGATGCGGTTATTGTCGAAAATGAAGATAGTGCTATGTTGTCGGGGTCGGTAGTATGGATAAACAAAACTGATAAAACAGTAAAAAGTTATGAGGTTAATAAAATAAAGAGGCTGAAAAATAAGTTTTTGGGTAATTTTTACGCCGTCTTGTTCACCCCTGAAAGCCTTGAACTGGTTACCGATTCCCCGTCTTTAAGGAGGGAATATGTGGATTTTGTGCTTTCGCAGGTAGATTTTAAGTACAGAACATACAAACCCTTATATGAAAAAGTTATAAGAAACAGAAATAAGGTTTTGGAGAAAATAAGGAACAGGGAAGCATCTCAAACACAGCTTGATTATTGGGACATTAAAGCTTTGGAGTATGGAAAATTCATCCAAGAAAAAAGGGACGAATTTTTTAATTTTATAAATAGCAATATTGCAGAAAGCGCGGGTACTTTGGGGCTAAAAACTCTTAACATATCTTACTTAAGAAGCTCTATCTCAAAAGACCGTTTGGAGGAGTATAAGCTGAAGGATATAAAAGCCGGTTTAACTCTAACCGGTCCTCATAGGGATGATTTTGAATTCTTGCTTTCAAAGCGGAATCTAAAATATTTTGGTTCGCGAGGGGAGCATAGAACAACTTCTTTATCCCTTAAAATGTGCGAGCTTAAATTTATTAAGAACAAAACGGGTATCCGACCCGCGCTTTTATTAGACGATATCTTCAGCGAACTTGACGGAAATCACAGAAAAACCGTTATAGAACTCTGCAAAACCCAGCAAACTGTAATTACCTCAGCGGATAAGAACTTGGTTCCAGAACCCTTGATAAAAAACGCTAGAACCTTTTTTCTTTAGTTCTAAAATACCTTCCAAAGATTAACCCCGTTGCGGGAAATTTGCGGAAATCTTGCGGGAAATGTATAATAATAGTAAATCCCTATTTTGAAATTATAAATTGATTAAAAAATTAAGAATTAAAAATTTATGTATCTGCCGAATTACACCGTAACGAACAGTATATTAACTTATATAGGCAAAATTGAGGCGGCTAAAGCTCTCATTGAAAACTCGCCTTTAATTCCTTCGTGGGAAAAGGATTTCGTAAAGGATGCCCAAATACGAACGGTTCATTACTCCACCCATTTAGAGGGTAATCTTTTGGAGTTTCCGGAGGTTAAAAAAATAATTGAGGGTTATGAGGACGAAGTAATAGCTTTTGATAGGGATGTATATGAAGTCCTTAACTACAGGGAAATTGTAAAGTTTATAGAAAAACTGTTTGAGAAGGCAAAATCCTCGGAAAACAAAAAATATTCTTCGGATATGTTGGATTTAGAGCTAATCTTAAAAATTCATAGGATACTTTCTAGAAAAATTTTAAAGGAGGGTAGGCGGGGTGCTATAAGAACAAAAAATGCTGATTTAATAAGTTCTAAGCATTTTAAAAAAGTTCTTGTATTTCCAAAAGTTACTGAGATTATGCCTAATCTTACTGGTTTTTTGGAATGGGTTGCTTCAAAAAACGGCAGAGAAACTCATCCAGTCCTGAAAGCGGGCATTGCGCATTACGAGTTAACTAGGATTCATCCTTTTGACGACCAAAACGGCAGAACCGCGCGAGCGCTTTCTACTTTGATATTGTATTTAGACGGCTATAACATAAAGAGTTTCTTTTCTTTGGATGAACATTTTGACAAAAATCCTATGGATTATTACAACCATTTAGCGATTGTTCAGGAAGATAAAGGGGATTTAACAAAATGGCTTGAATACTTTAGCAAAGCTTTGGCAATTGAGCTTATGTGCATTAAAGAAAAAGTTTTGAGGCTTTCAAAGGATGCGAAGTTAAAGGGGGCGGTTGGGCAGGTCGCCTTAAACGAAAGGCAGGAAAAAATTGTAAATTATATTCAGGATTTTGGGTTTATAAATAACAGCAAATGGAAAAAAATGTTTTCAGACTACAGCGATGACACAATTCTAAGGGATTTGCAGGATTTGATGAAAAAGAAGGTTGTTAAAAAAGTTGGTAAAACAAAATCCGCGAGGTATGTGTTGAGGTGAAAGTATTTATTTTTTCCAAAGTTTGTACAAATTTTTAAACTCCTGTACCGTGGTGGCGTCTTTGGTTGAAATGTCATCTCTAAAATCCACAAGGCGCGGAAAGCGCAAAGCGTAACCGGCGGTATGAATTGGGCTTATGGTTATATCGTCTGCCCTTATGGATGTAAGAATATTAGGCTCGCACCATATATCGCAAAAAAGCTCTTTTGGAACGATGTAATTTTTTGGTTTTTCCAAGAGCTTTATTTTATCGCATCGTCTTTTTAGCCTTACCCACTGCTCATCCGTTAAACCGGTGCCTATTTTGGCTATGGTTTTAAAATTATCCTCCTTTTCATCCAAAACCCCCACCAAAAAAGCGCCTATTCCAAACTTTGCCCTTTGTCCCGCTCCTCTGTAATAGCCCAAAACAACAGGTTCTAAGGTATCTTCAAGGGTGCCTTTTTCTTCCCTTTTAAACTTAATCCAAGCGTATCCTCTTGAGCCAACGGTATAAGAAGCGGTTAAATCTTTAGCGACAATGCCTTCTAAACCTTTTTCTATAGCGGTATTAAAAACTTCCATAAATTTGTTCGTATTATCCACAACAATTTCAGGAGCGATAATAATTTTGTCGCTCTCCTTGATTATGCTTTCCAAAATTTTCCGCCTCTCTACAAAAGGCAGGTGTATTTGCGATTTTCTGTTATAAAAAAGGATATCAAAAACAATAAGCTTTAGAGGAATCTCCTTAGCGGTTTTTTTAACATTGTGCTTTCTTTTTCTTTTAATGGTTATCTGAAAAGGCACAAACTCTCCTGTTTTGGGGTCCACTCCAATAGCCTCGCAGTCCAATATAGCGCTTTGCGCTTTAACGCTATCTAAAATAGCAGAAACTATATCCGGAAACATATTCGTTGTTTCCTCCAAGTTTCGGGTAAATGTTTTAACAAGGGGAGCGGGGGAAAGTTTGTTTCGGTCCAAGTGCGCCTGAACCCGCGTGCCGTCGTATTTGTATTCTATGGCGGATGTTTTATGCCTTTTTATAATGTCCTTTGCAGTATCAACTCTTTGGCAGCGGGCGGATAAAATAGGAACACCCGTTTCTATGTGAATATCCTTAATTCCAAAAAGGCCATTTTCCTTAAATTCTTTGGCTATAAACCCAATGTTAGGGTAAATGCGGTATTTTTCCTCAATTTGCTTTTTTAGGGTTTTATCATCTTTTTCCATCCACGATAGCGCTTCTATTACGGTTATTTCCGAGAATCCAAGCCGCATTGTGCCAAGAATTATTTTGCAGGCATACTTGGCGCCTATCCTGTCCAGACTTTTAAGTAGCATAGACATTAAATGCACCTTTCTTTCTTGAGATCCCGCTCCTTCTTCCATCGCTATCCGCTTTAGTTTTTGATAAACTTCTAAAACTTCCGTTTCTTGTTTCACAAAACTTTCCGAAAAAAGTTCCGCTGTTTTGCCTAAATCTCCAAGCTCTTTGTATTTTTTTAGAATGTCCCGCTCGGGTATGGTATATGCTTTGGACAAAATCCGTACCATCATTTTATCGGCGATATTAAATTTTATAGCCTTGTATTGAGGGTTTAATGTGCCAAGCGACAAAAATACCGTTTCATATATTTCGCATGAGGATGCTTCCTTAAAAAGTTTGGCAAGTATGGAGGTTATTTCAAGCCTTTTGGATGTCAAGGACAATTTTTCAAGATATTCGCAGAGGGTTTTAAAAAGCATAGGCTCATTTTATCAGAAAGGGTTCAACCCTAAAAGGGTTGAACCCTTATGGGCATTTGCTATTATAAATGGATATGAATAACATAAACTATGGCGGAGTTATTTGGACTAACCACGCATTAGAAAGGCTTGTCCAAAGAGGACTTCCTCAAGATTGGGCATGGGAAACTTTTCAATACCCGGAAAAATCTAAGCAGAGAAAACAAGCTGGAACATTTGAATATGAGCGAAAATTCGGAAATTATCAGGTTACGGTGGTAGCGAAACAAAACGAGCACTTGGAATGGATAATCCTTTCCTGCTGGGTGGAGCCTCCTTTTGCGGGTTCTATAGATATAAAAAAGAGGGAATTTGAAAAAAAGTATAAGAAAGCAGGTTTTTGGAAAAAGATTTGGCTTTTGTTTTTGCGAGATGTACTTAAGTTCTAGAAGTTCTACATAGAAAGTTCTTAAATCGGTTAAGTTTTAACAGCGAGGACCTTGGAAAACAAAAGGCTTGCATTTTGAAATTAATTGTTGTTAAAATTTACAAAAGGTTATATAAATATATTAAATGGCTAACACACCATCCGCGCTGAAAAATATTAGAATAACTGAAAGAAGAACTAGCCAAAACAACTTTTGGCGTGTTAGAATGAAAAAAGCCTTAAAGGATTTGCGGTTAAATAAAGATAAAAGCAAAACAGAGGAGCTTGCGCGAAAAGCTCAATCCATTATAAGCAAAGCCGCTAAAAGAAGAGTTGTTCACAAAAACAAAGCGGCGCGTTTGGTGGCTAGAATTTTTAATAAATAACAATGAGAAACCTGCCTAAACTGATACTGCTTTCAATTTTAACAATTTTCACTTTTGCTGTTTTTTCCTGCAAAGCAAGCGCTGCTAAATTCTACCTTTCCCCCGAAACGGGAAATTTTTCGTCCGCTTTTAGCGCCGATGTTATGCTTGATTCCGAAACGGATAGCATTGAGGCGGTGGATGTTGTTTTAACATACGACACCACAAAACTTGATGTAACCGAGATAGTAAGCGGAGAATTTGAGCAGTATCTCAAAAAGAGTTTTAATAGAGCAACAGGGAGAGTTGAAATTAGCGCTTTGAATGCCACCTCCCCTGCAAAAACCATAGCTAAAGTGGCAAAAATAACTTTTACGCCGATAGTCAGCGGGGTAACTAAAGTGGATTTTGTGTATAGTCCGGGCGCGGTTGACGACACTAATGCTTTGGAAAGAGGGATTGAATCCTTAACCTCCGTTTCTGGAGGTACTTATACATTAGATTTGGCAGGCTCAAGTGGTGTTGGAACCACAGAGTCTAGTGTTGGAGTGGGTACAACAACTCCGCTGGCTTCTGTTGGAACTACTGTTCCGGAAGTCCCAGAAGTTCCTCAAACGGGAACTATGCCCGCATACTTTTATTTTTATATTATGCTTTCCATCTCCGCAACGGCCGCCGGGTTTGTTTTGCTTAAAAATTCCTAATATGAATAAAGTTGAGGGCGTTAAAGGATTTTTAACCTTTTGTTTGATATTGGTGGCGCTCTTTTTGCTTTTTTTCTCCGTTAGGTTTGTTATGGGTAAAAGAATTCTTAAGGAAAATTCTGAAGCTGTGGGAGTTGTAGATATTGTTCAACCGGAGTCTTTGCTAAAGGAGGATATTCCTGCGGATACCGAACCGCCACTTTCGGTTGTTTCCTTTCAGGGGGCGTTATCTGCGTACGATGTTAGGTATGATTTTAATAAAGACAATACTATAAATATGTACGACTATTATTTATTAATATCCTTACTCAACCAAACTTCCAACAACAATTAGGCGAAAGTCTTTTCTCCCCGGGGGCACGCAGGTCATAAGGCTTACGGTGGAGTTGTTAGGTTTGTTGGGATAAAAATTTTCGTAGGGGTTAACATCTTTTGGCTCCAAAGTTTTTTTCATAGTTACGATATATTTGTAGGTTTTGTTTAGATATTTGATATAAAACATATCTCCAGCCGAGAGTTGGGGAAGGGTGGAGAATATTTTTTTGTAATCAAGGGGGTCAAAGTATTCTTCGAACACGGCATGCCCATATATAAAAGAGTTATAACTTTCTCCCGGAAGGGCTGTTCCGGCGTAATGCCCAAGCATAGTGTCGGGTTTAAGGGAAGTGTCGTTTGTTTTAACCACCGCGTCATAAATTTTAAGTTTTGGAATTGTTAAATAAAATTTTTCCGGAACATTTTCATTTTTTATGGCTGGCATTTTAGCGTATCCTTTTAGCTCCTCAAATGAGAAGCTGGAATCCGCCCCTGTTTTATATCCCAAAACGGGGGAAAACAGTGGTTTTTGGCTGGGAAAAAGGGCGAGGGATCTTGCATAAGGCTTTACAATTTTAACAATAAGGATAAACATTCCGAAAAGTATTAATACACTTGCAATAGAATGCATTAGCTTTTTTGACTTTTGTCCGCCAGCTGGCGGATTTGCTTTTAACCTTTTTTCGTACCTGTAGGGTTTAAAGTAGTTCATAGGCAGGGCCTTTTTATTATAATACCATTTTCTTTTAGGACTTTCGGGGTCTGACCCTGAAAGGGTCAGACCCCTATGACCCCTATGAATTCCGTAAGAGAGGGTCAAATCCTAATCTGAAAAGTTTAAGATATAGCAAAAAAGAGAAAACATTTCGCTTTTAATGTCGCAAATATTTGACTTTGTTTTTACATCTGCCTCATAAATCCTTCTTAAAATGTCCACTAAGCCCTCCTCCGAAAAATTTTTCTGCGCTTTTTCCAACTTTGTTCTAACAAAGGGATGCAGATTTTTTGCGAGGTTGTTTCCCAGCTTAACCGCCAGCATATTTTTAAAATTGTTTGCCAAAATTGTTAAAATAAAAGCGGTGTCCGAATCCTTTGTTAATATTTTATCCAAGATTATAAGGCTTCGCGGATTCTTGGTATTTATCATATCCACTAGCTCAAAATTTAAAACGGAATTTTTTTTGTTAAAAGCTTTGGTCACAAAATCCTTTTTTCCCCGCCCATATTTTAAAAGCGCATTGGTTTTTTCCAGATTTTCCCCAATCCACATAACAACGGTTGTCGTAGCAGGCAATTTTTCCAAGAATAAAAGATTTCCCGTTTTTTCCACATTAGGAGCTTTTTCAAATTCAATTAAGGTGCTTACCCGCTCGGAAAAAAGGGAGGAGGAAGGAATCTCAGTTTTTAAAAGTCCGAAATTAAAACCTTTGTCTGCGCGTATTGTTTTAATATGCGTGTTTTCCAATTTAGCTTTTAAGTATCCTAAGAAATTTCGGCTTTGAACTAAATCGGAGCCATATATTAGATAAATCATTTAGTTTGGAAACAAGAATTTTTGAATAAAGCTGTGGATTTGCGAAAGGTCCCCAGATTTTGGTATTAACACAGATTTTCCTCCGTAAAGGGCGCTGTTCTGGGGAATAAATAGAAGTCCTCCGAAGCTTTCGTTCTCCTTATTATCTATAATCACCATTTCAATATCTTCTAAATTAAGGCCTTGGGACAAAGTGTAAAAGTCATCCACTTCGGAAATAGTGATGTTTGTGGATACATATTTTTTGTAGATGTCATAAAGCTCCTTTACTTTAGCGGGATTGGCAAGTATTCCTAGTGAGAGAAGCTTATTTTTTACGGCAATTATAATATTTTGCTGTCTTTTAGCGCGGGAAAAATCTGAACCTTCGCCATTATAACCATGGCGGGAGCGGGCATACTTGAGAGTAGTTTCCCCATCAAATACCTGCTCACCTTTATCAAAGTGAATGTGTTCATATCTGCAAGTGTAAGTGCCAGCGCTGTTTTTTTCCTCTTCGGTCAGCTCGTCCACATTTAATCCGCAGGTATCAAGCTCTCTTCCTTCAATGGGGTAATTTGGGTCATCCAAAACATTCTCCACATTTACAGTTACGCTTCCTAACGCGTCAATAAATTCTTTAAAACCGTCAAAACCTACAATAACATAATAATGTACGGGTATTCCTGTTACTTCGGATACCACTCTAGAAACAGTTTCGGCGCAGCCGTTCTCCGCCGTCCCTCCGCAGTAGCCGTAAACCTCGTTAATTTTGGAAAATTGCCCGTTATCTATTTTTACCCACAGATCTCTTGGAATAGATATGATTTTTATGTCTCTGTTTGTGGAGCTTTTACCAATGGATGCAAGCATTATGGTGTCGGTGAGCGTTCCTGTTTGAAGGTACTGCGGAGCTCTTTTGTCCAAACCTAAAATTAAAACATTAACTCTCCCATCCGCGCTTTTAAGAGAGTTATTGCCCCCAATTTGAGAAAGAACAGAGAGCGGTTTGAGTATGCTTCCAACAGAAAAAATTATTACTGCAGCAATCAAAATTGTAAGGGCTCCCGCTGTAAAAATTTTTCGCTTAGCAAAATGTTTCCTTTCCTTTTTTATCGTGCCTAAATCTACATATCGCATTTTTTAATAATATTAATAAAATAAACAGGGTTTAAACTTTCCCCCCCCACCAAAAATCCGCTTATGTTTTTAAGCTTCGAGAAACCTTTAGCATTTTCCGCTGTTACGCTTCCCCCGTAAAGGACTTTCGCGCTTGGTATAATATCCACAATTTTTTTAGCGGTATCCTCTATAAATTCCGGTTTTGCTGGAATTCCGCTTCCTATATTTTCAAGCGGTTCAAGGGCTATTATTATGTCTCTGAAGGATTTCAATGCCGCTGCTTGTTCCAGAGCGCTTACACAAATTACAGGGGTTATTTGATGCTCAACGCACAGCCGGGCTTTTTTCTGTACGATATCATCCGTTTCAGAAAAATTTTTCCGCCTTTCGGAGTGGCCTATTATTGAATAGGAGATATAATCTTTAAGCTGTTTTGCGGAAACCTCGCCAGTATACTCGCCTTCTAAAAATTCTGATGAGTCTTGAGTTCCGATATGGGCATTTAAAAGATTTTCCTTTAGGTAGGATACATATATAAAACTAGGGCATATCACAGGGGTAACCTTATTTAAGGAATAACTTGAAGAAAAAGCGTTAAATTCTAAAACCCAACTTTTAATTTCGGCAAGTGTTAAATTCAATTTCCAGTTAGCTATAATTATCATTGCATTTTTAACTCTCTTTTTAGGCTTCCCACCAAGTCTGGTATTCTCTCTAAATGTTCATGGTTGTACTTAAGACCCAGAACAGTTAGGCAGGTAAACACCAAAGGAATTTCCTTGTAAACGCTCTCGGCAAATTCGCATGAAACCAAACAGCGGGGTAATACAGCCGCATTATCAGTTTCTCCTTTGTTGGAAAAACTGCATCCCGCGGGGCACCCCCAACAGGAAGGGTAACCAGCATATTTTACAAATAGTTCCGCTTTTTTATCAAGAACTTTATTATATATCTCGTTATAAGTTCTCTTATTAGGTATTTTTATTTCCCCCTCGCCTGAAATAATTAAGCCTTTGAGGTTTTTTATATTTACGCTTTTGCCAAAACCAAAATAGTTATCTATTAAAGTTTTTCCGGAGAATTTTATAGAGCTTTCTTTCCCGGAAATGGAATATTTAAAGAAACCCGAAGCGCTGGAAAAACTCACCTTGCCCCGTTCAATGGCTGTAACCAATGGGTTTTTAGGCTTGTTGTAAATGACAATGGAATCTATATTTGCAAGCCGCATTTTAGCGGCAAAACTCCCGCCTCCATAAAGTTCTTCTACCTCATCTTTATCGTTTTTGCAAATTAGCGAAAGTTTGGAAGCATAGGGGAATAAGCCGCTTAAAGGGCCGCTTGATAAAATTACTGGATTTTTTTCCAAATTATCTTGCAGAAGTTTAAGTCCTATGCCTACTCCCCCCAAAAAATCGTTCAGGTTTTTGTGGGCTTTTAGCTCGTAGGATTGGTTTAATAAATCTATGTAAAGAACATTTTTTGAATTTGCGTTCATTTTTCTATTATTTCAAAACAGTTTCGCGGACAAATTTTTACAATATCTTTAAAATCGGTTTTTTTTCCGTAATCCACGGAAATGATATATGATTTTGGCCTGCCGTAAATTCTAATAAAAGCTTTTCCTAAATCAATAGTACTGCCTTCAATTAAAGAGGATTTAATGACGCATAAACCGCATCCGATGCATTTTTTTTCGTTGGGAGATAAAACTCTAGGCATAATTAATTAAAGCTTTTAATAGCAAGTTCCACTAAGCGCAGGGAATAAGCCCACTCGTTGTCGTACCAGCAAAATACTTTTACCATATTGCCTCCTACTACTTTTGTGAAAGAGGTATCCACTATGCTAGAGAAAGGGGTTCCTAATATGTCGCTTGACACCAAAGGGTCTTTAGTTGTTTTTAGTATACCCTTAAAAAGCGGTTCATTTTCGGCTTTCTCAAATCTTTTGTTTACCTCTTCTGCGGTTACGGTTCTTTTAACAATTGCTGTTATGTCCGAGATGGAACCGCACAAGGTGGGCACTCTTAATGCAATACCATCAAATTTGTTGTTTAGGGTTGCTATTACTTTAGTGGCGGCAATGGCGGCTCCGGTTGTAGTGGGAATAATATTGGATGCTCCCGCGCGGCCTCGCCTTAGGTCTTTGCTAGGCCCATCTACAATGTTTTGTGTGGAGGTATATGAATGTACTGTGGTCATAAACGACTTTTCAATTCCGAAACTTGTTTCCAAAACCTGCATTACTGGGGAGATACAATTTGTTGTGCAGGAGCCGTTTGATAGAATATCCGCAAAGTTTCCTTTTTGAGCTTTTTCTGTTCCTAAAACCTGTATGTCCCCACCAAAACCTTTACCGGGAGCAGAGATTATAACTTTTTTTGCCCCGGATGTTATGTGCATTTTTGCCTTGTCATATTCTGTAAATCTTCCGGTGCATTCAAGAACAATATCCACGCCAAGGTCTTTCCAAGGAAGTTTCCCCGGGTCCTTTTCCGCAAAAATAGGATATTTTTCACCCCCCACAAAGATATTTTTCTCATCCGTTTTAATGTCTTTGTTTAGTTTTCCATATACAGAGTCGTATTTAAGAAGGTAGGCTAATGTTTTTGTATCTGTTAGGTCATTAATTGCGCAAATTTCAACATCCTCGCAGTTTAAGTTTAAAGAGGGGGTAAGCCCTGAATTCAAGTTATTAGTAGCGGCTTTAAATGCGGCTCTTCCTATTCTGCCAAAACCGTTTATAGCAATTTTAATTTTAGGCATATTTAGATTAAGGAATTTAGCCAATCCCCCATAGCTTTTTTTGGCACGGCGCCAATTTTTCGGTCCATTTCTTTACCGTCCTTTTCCACCACAAAGGTTGGAATGCTCATAACGGCATATTTTTGGGCGGTTTCCATATCGGTATCCACATTTATTTTGAGAATTTCTATCTTTCCGGCAAAAGATTTTTCCAGCCCCTCCATAATGGGAAGCATTGTTTGGCAGGGGCCGCACCAATCAGCGTAGAAATCAAGTAGTTTAAGCATGGAATCATATTACCACATCTTCTCAATCGCTGTCATTGTATAAATTTACCTGTAACTACTCACTGTCATTTACACAGCGTCATTGCGATCCAGAGCTTTAGCGAGGGAGAATCAATCTTGTTGGGTATTGTAGGTATATGAAATATATTCACGATTTATCCAATATGGAAAAATAGTCCTGCCATTCGGCAAGTTCTGTGTAGTATAAAGCAAGTACCACTTCCGAAGTGGTACTTGTATGACATAAGCCTGTTAGAGATATGGGACAATTTGAATACTTGCTAGCTTTTTGAAAAGGTCATAGGGGTCTGACCCTCCGCCAGCTGGCGGAAGGGGTCTGACCCCAAATACACAAATACACAAATACACAAATACAGAGAGGAGAAAGGAGATGATGCTTTGGTTTAGTTAAAGGAAAAGTGTACGGAATCTGGGGTGTCCGGCACATGTATTTTGACACATACACAATGACGAGAGTAACCACTGCAGTATGGTACAATGAAGTTATGAAAATAGTTTTGCACAAAGAAGACTGCATAGGGTGCGGAAGTTGTGCAAGTGTTGCGCCTGATATATTTGAGATTAGAGATGGCAAGGTTGTTCTTAAAAAAGAGCCAAATCTAAACGACCCCAAAATTCTTGAGCAGGTTAAACTTGCCGCCAGCCTTTGTCCTACTAGTGTGATAGAGGTTGTGAAGTAACCTTTGAACTTTTGGTATAATAAGTTTTATGCGAAAAGTTTTAATATTTGCTTTTTCGGTCCCTGCCATATTTATTTTCTTATTTTTTGTCCTCAACCAGCCTGGATTTTACGCAAAGGTTGGGGGTGTTAATGCCAAAACTCCTGAGCAGCTTTATCAAGATTCTTTTGTGGATGAGAAATACAAAGCCCTCCCGCAATTTTATTTTGACGAAACGGGCTATATTCTCGGTGATAATTTTGACATTTCCGCCAAGCACGCATTTGCTGTAGATATATCTAACGGTAAAGTCTTATTCTCAAAAGATTCCCGTACCCGTGTCCCTGTTGCCAGCCTTGTTAAAGTTATGACGGCAATTGTGGCGTTGGAACACGCAAAGGAAGACCTTGAAATAACCGTTAGCGAAAAAGCTTCCAGCATAGAACCTAATTTAATGGGTGTATCGGAAGGAGAAACCTACCTATTAAAAGAATTGCTTTATGGTTTAATTCTTAACTCTGGAAACGACGCCGCGCAAGCCATAGCCGAGGGTGTTGCCGGAAGTAAGGATAATTTTGTGGTGTGGATGAATTTAAGAGCTGAAGGATTGGGGCTTAAGGATACGAAATTCGTTGACCCTGACGGATTAAACCTCAACGATAAAGAATATTACAGCACCGCATACGACCTTGCGGTTTTATCAAAATACGCATTAGATACCTTTCCGCTTTTGCGGGAGATTTTCGCTGCTTTCAGTTACGAACTTTCAGAAACGCCCTATCATAAATACCTTTACCTTGAAAATCTAACTAATCTAATATCCACTTATCCAGGCGTTAAAGGAATTAAAATTGGTTATACGGTAGAAGCTGGAAATACTTTAATAACATATTCCGAAAATGGAGAGGCGAGAATCCTCGGGGTGCTTCTTGATTCCGAAAACCAAAGGTACGACGCAATACTTCTTTTGGATTATTGCTTTGATAGAGAAGGCGTTGTGGTAAAACACAACCTTTTGTAATTAGGGTTAAACCCATTTGGACAACCCATTTGGACATGATGAATCTGGATTTTTATAAAAAACCAACCTTGGAAGTTGCCGAAAGTTTAATCGGCAAGGTTTTGGTAGTGAAAAATAAAAACAATGTCCTTTCGGGAAAAATTGTTGAGACGGAAGCTTATATTGGCTCCAATGATAAGGCTTGCCACGCCAGCTGGCGTAAAAGGGTATCCTGCGAGAATCTCTGGAAAGGAGGGGGGATTATATATGTTTACCTGACCTATGGCATGCATTATATGCTTAATATTGTAACCGAAAAGGATAATTTTCCCTCGGCGGTTTTAATTAGAGCGGTGGAACCTCTTGAAGGTATAGATATTATGGTTCAAAATAGACATACGGAAAACATTGCAAATCTAACTTCGGGTCCTGCAAAGCTTACTAAGGCTTTTGGCATAAACAAGAGTTTTAACGGTAAAAGCTTATTGGGAAGGGGCATTTATGTTGAAGACAGAAATTTGCCCGTTTGCAAAATAGAAAGCTCAAAAAGAGTGGGGGTGGATTATGCGGAAGAACCGTGGAGAAGTATTGAGTGGCGGTTTTACCAAAGTAATAGTTTGTTCGTGTCCAAACGAGTGGAATAATGGTTAATCATATATTAGAAAAGAGTAAATATTTGTTATTCAAAAAAGAAGAAAGCATCTTAAGCGCCGGGTTTTTAATAGGGATGGCGCTGTTGGCGTCCGCTCTCTTGGGACTTTTGCGCGACCGTTTGTTCTCTCATTATTTCGGAGCAGAGCCGCTTTTTTCACAGCTCGGATTGTATTTTGCCGCAGATAGAATACCCTCGTTTGTTTTTAACATTATTGTAGTAGGCACCTTAACCACGGCATTTATTCCCGTTTTTAGCAGGCAGTTAAAGAAGGGGGAGAAAGCCGCGTGGGAAACGGCTTCCAACACCTTAAATACTGTTTTGGGGATATTTCTTTTTTTGGCAATTCTAATATTTATTTTCTCAAAGCCTTTATCGGGCTTATTGACTTTAGGAGCCTTGAACCCTTCTGACTTAGGATTAATGTCCATGCTTTTAAGGATTATGATTTTCTCCCAGTTCGTTCTTGTGATAAGTAGTTTTTTTACCAGCATTTTTCAATCGTTCAAACGATTTTTGGTGCCGGCGCTTGCCCCTGTTTTATATAATCTTGGAATCATTATTTTTGTTGTTTTGTTTGCGGGAAAATGGGGAGTGCTGGCGCCTGCTTGGGGTATGGTGTTTGGAGCCGGTATGCACCTTTTTACTCAAATTTTTTTCTCAAAAGGATTGGGTTTCAAATATGTAAAAATACTAAATATAAAGGACCCGAATTTGCGTGAGATACTTTTTTTAATGTTACCAAGAGTAGCGAGCCTAGCGGCGAATCAAATATCGCTTCTTGTGGATACGAGTCTTGCTATTTTTATAGGCACTTCGTCCTTGGTGGTTTTTAATTTTGCCCAGCATCTTCAAACTGTGCCTGTAAATTTTTTTGGAGGGGCCTTAAGCCAAGCCGCTTTTCCTGTAATGTCCTCTGAATCTGATAATAAATGGATTTTATCTAGTATTATAAAAAACACCTCCGCTAAAATTGTGTTTTTTGTGCTTCCTATAAGTGTATTATTTATTATTCTGCGCATCCCGCTTGTTCGGCTGGTTTTTGGAGCGTCAAAGTTTTCGTGGGATGCTACCATAGCGACATCCTATACACTTGCCTTTTTTGCGGTCTCTATGGTTTTTCAGTCTTTAGTTTATCTTTTGAACCGCGCTTTTTATGCGATGCGCAACACCAAAACCCCGGTTGTTATAAGCTTGATTTCCATTTTTGCAAACATTATTTTGGCGGTATATTTTATAACAATTAAGCACTTTGGCATCTGGAGTTTAAGTTTGTCTTTTTCCATTAGCAGTTTCCTAAACGCCTTACTGCTTTTTATTTTTTTGGGAAAGATTTTGCCTTCCTTTCTTGAATTAACCTTTTTGTACCATTTATCAAAAATAGCGTGGTGTTCGCTGGCGCTGGCATTTTTTTTGTATGTTCCTATGAAAATTTTGGATAAAGCTATTTTTGACACCACTAGAACATTAAACCTTGTACTACTTACTTTATCCGTATTCGTTTTGGGATTTTTCTCTTATATATTTATATCAAAAAT
This sequence comes from candidate division WWE3 bacterium CG23_combo_of_CG06-09_8_20_14_all_40_14, assembly GCA_002770755.1. Classification (GTDB taxonomy): domain Bacteria; phylum Patescibacteriota; class WWE3; order CG2-30-40-12; family CG2-30-40-12; genus CG2-30-40-12. Next base: position 15,598 of record PCQY01000036.1, on the reverse strand, counting down.
ATTTAGTATAAATGAGAGAAAGCTGGTGGTGGGCGCAGTAAAGCAGATTCTTTATTATCGCAAAACTCCTTCAAAGTTGATATCGGAGTCTATAGGCGATAGCGTTTCTTGATTAACCTCAGTAAATGAAGTTTCTTTGTAAGTTGTTATAACTTCTATACCTATCCATAAAGCTGTGGTTATTAAGGTGGCTATTGCCATAAATAATATGTTTTTATCTTTTGGCATAGTTCAGGTAAAAAATTAAAACCTCAATTTTTGCGTTAGATAAGCTTTCCTCTGCCTGTATAATAACAGAGTTTATTTTTATGTATCTTTGCTCTGTTTCCAAATTTTTTATAAATTCGTAAATATTTTTATAATCTCCCCTTGCTGTTATAGAAATTTTAACGCTTTTTATATCGGCGGGTTCTTTATTCTCCTCCAGTTCAAACTCCGTTTTCAGCATAGTGGTTTTATTTTTTGCCGCTATAAACGACAATTGTTTCAATATATCACTTTGATTAAACTTGTCTGGCAGAGCAATTTTTACTTTTTCCACTTCAGAATTGTATTTTTTTAAATTGGCTTCCGCAATTTTAAGGCTGTTAATTTTCTCTGTTAAAGAGCGTTCTGCGGTTTTTGCGGCGTTTAGTTTTTTTTGGTAGGCAGCCACGACTTTTACGCTTGGTCTTAGCGCGAAAATTCCTAAAAAAGATATGGCAAACAAACTTATGGTAAGTATTTCATAAGCCCTCCTTTCGGTTTTGTTTAGAAGTTTTATGGTTGCGAAAAGTTTTGATTTCATAATCTTTTGATAGTTATTTCTATATCCAACGAAAACTCGTTGCGTTCCTTGTTAAACTGCGCCCCAAGAAGAGTAACATTTTTAACGGATTCATCTTCGGAAAGTTGCTCAATCAGTACTCCAAAACTGTAAAGGTCTGGAGAATGAGCGGTGAACTTTATTAAATCTTTTTCAAAAATCAAGGTGGTTAGTTGTATGTTTTTGGGGATGTCCCTTTCAATAATTTCAATATAACCGCTTGTGGAAAACCCATCTTTTTTGGCTTTTTTTAGGGCTGAAACTCTTTGCTGGACATCCTTAATTTGGACCTCTGTCTGGTTCTGAGATTGAAGTATGGCGATTTTTCCCTCAATAATTTCTGTTGCATCCGAAAAATTGTTGTATAAGTGCAATTTGTAAAAAAGAAGCGCCGTCACAATCGCTTGAAATGATATAACAATAACACGGCCATATTTTACGGTCCAACTTAAAAATTTTTCTTTAACAGGCAGGTTCTCAAATTCTTTTTTGGGGAGCAGGTTTATATCATCCATCAATTTGATTTTATCAGAAAGTTTGAGTATAAGTACATTTATGGACAATATTAGAAATTTTGCAATTATAAGCCATGTAGATCACGGAAAATCCACTCTGGCGGATAGGTTTTTGGAGCTTACAAAAACAGTGGAATCTAGAAAAATGCGGGAGCAGTTTTTGGATAATATGGATTTGGAGAGGGAAAAAGGCATAACTATAAAATTAAAGCCGGTTAGGATGATGTACCCTTTTGAAGGGAAGGATTATATTATTAACTTAATAGATACCCCCGGGCATGTTGATTTTTCTTATGAAGTTTCCCGTTCTTTAGCGGCGTGTGAAGGAGCAATTTTGCTAGTTGACGCCACACGGGGGGTTCAAGCGCAAACACTTTCCAATTACCAAAAAGCGCGTTCTCTTAACCTTAAAATAATTCCCGCGGTTAATAAAATAGATTCGCCTTTGGCAAAAGTAAAGGAAACCAGGGAAAGTATGAAAAACCTTTTTGGTTTTAGTGATTCCGAAATTTTTGAAGTGTCCGGGAAAACGGGGGAAAATGCCCGAAACCTTTTGGAGGCGGCGATTGAGCGTATTCCCTGCCCTAAAAGAGCTTTGGACAAGCCTTTTAGAGCGCTTATTTTTGACTCTTTTTACAACAGCCATTTGGGGGTTATAGCAGTTGTAAAAGTTGTGGATGGTAAAATACTTTCCGGGATAGCCGACAAGATAAGGTTTCTGCATTCAAAAAAAGAAACGACTTTTAATAACTTGGGGTATTTCACCCCTCAAATGGCAAACGGCTCAAAAATGTGTTCGGGGGAAGTAGGGTTTATAGCAACCGGCTTAAAAGACATAAGTCTAGTGAGGGTAGGAGACACCGCGGTTTTGAAAAGGGAATTTGATACCCTCTCTATAGAACCTCTGTCCGGCTACAATCCGCCCAAACCTGTGGTGTTTTTAAGTTTCTTTCCGGAGAACGGCAAAGATTTAGATAATTTGAAAAAAGCTCTTTTAAGGCTAAAGCTTAATGATGCGGCGTTAAGTTTCGGCCCTGAAAATGCGGGAAGTTTGGGGTTTGGTTTTAGATGCGGTTTTCTGGGTCTTTTGCATGCGGAAATAACCCAAGAAAGGCTGGAAAGAGAATTTAACATGCGGGTTTTTGCCACTGCCCCCAGTGTGTCTTATGAGATTGTTTTAAAAAACGGGGCAATAATTTTTGCTGCTTCGGCAGGGGATTTTCCGGAAGGAAATGATATTAGGGAGATATTTGAACCCTACGCTAATGTGTATATTTTTACACCTTTTGAATATGTCGGGGCTATTATGAAGCTTACCGATAAGAAAAGAGGAAAATTTGCAGATATGGAAAATATAGGGGAAAGCGAGAAATCGGGAGTTAGACTTATGTATGAGATGCCTTTGTACGAACTGATAACAGGTTTTTATGATGATTTAAAGTCGGTGTCTTCTGGTTATGCTTCTATAGATTATACCCTTATTGAGAGAAGGCGGGCGGATGTTGTTTGTATGGACATTTTTATTGCGGGAGAAAAGATTGTTCCCCTCTCAAAACTTGCGCGCAGGGAGGATGCGGAGAGGATTGGAAGGGAAATTATTATAAGACTTAAAGAGCTGCTTCCGCGCCAGCAATTTATGGTTACTTTGCAAGCCGCAGTGGGGGGTAAAATTGTTGCCAGAGAAAATGTATCGGCGGTACGCAAAAATGTTCTTGAGGGAATTTATGGGGGGCATAGAGAGAGAAAAGATAAACTTTTAGATAGGCAAAAGGAAGGGAAAAAGCGCTTGAAAAAGTTTGGCAAAGTAACCCTTCCTCAAGAGGTTTTCTGGAAAGTGATGAGGTAATGATATAATACCTTTATGTTTGAGGAAGCGGACAAAAAAGAATTTAATAGTATTACTTATGGGCAGTTAACCCACAAAGAAGTGGTATTTAATATGTTAAATTTTTTATCCGAAGAGAACGAAAAGGGATATAAAGTTATTATAGGAACGGATTCAAACGGCCACACAAACGGAAAGGATTGTACAGAATACATAACGGCAATTTTGGTTCATAAAGTTGGGTGTGGGGGCATCTATTTTTGGAAAAAAGTTGTGGATAAAAAGGCCTATTCTCTAAAAGAAAGAATTTATAAAGAAGCTTTGCTTTCTTTGGAATTTGCGCATAGGGTTATGGAAGACTTTAGTTATGTGAATGTTTATACTTGGCCTTTGGAGATTCATATTGATGTGGGAAGTATTGGCGAAACCCGAAAGATAATAAATGAGGTTACGGGAATGATAAGGGGAGACGGGTTTGAAGTTAAAACTAAACCGTTGTCTTTTGGCGCTAGCAAAGTTGCCGATAGGCACACATAAGTTAAAGTCAAAATTCAAAATTCAAATGTCAAAAGTGTAGGGTCAAAAGAAAGAGTGGTAATATGCGGGTCGGTAGCTCAGCCCGGTTAGAGCGCCAAGCTTATACCTTGGATGTCCTAGGTTCAAATCCTAGCCGACCCACCAAAATCAAACTTTCAGGAATGTGGGGGACATTTTCATAGGGCTCTTTATACCGCATTAATAATCTCTTACCTGTTTTACAAAAAATTCCTTCGTCTTTTCCCAACTGTAATCGGAAACCAACATATTAGGTTCGGGGTCGTTTTCCGCATCTTCAAAATACACTAAGGATTTTAGGAAATGTTGTTTATTCAAATCTTTATCTTTGTATTTTTTATCCATAAGATTAAAAATCTCAGCTAAACTTAATCCTTCTTTCATTATGTAATATAAATCCACGAAATCTTTTTTTGTTCCTCTTGAAGCAACCGCCCCTAACTTGAAGCAAGCGATATCTTTTAGGGATGCTATGTAAAAATATCTAGATACTGGCACCTTTTCCAACAAGAGTGAGTTTTCAAAAAGAAACGAAAGTTTAACGCCCAGTAAATTACAATGAAGCGTGTTCTCCTCTTGTACAATGTTTTTTGGTTTGGATATTTTCTGAAGCTGGGTTGTTAGATGGTTGCTAGTAAAATTTTTATGGGTGAAAAAATCAAAATCCATGGATATCCTATGTCCTAATTGCAGAGCAAGTCCTGTACCTCCAGCAAGGTAGTATTTATTCAAGAAAGAGACAGCTTTAAATCTGTTAAAAAGAGTGCGCCCTTCTTTAGTTAGAACATTTAATTTAATGTCCATAGCGTACTTTTGCAAAAATTTTGGATTTTTTAGAGAGCGCCCTGCTTTTTTTAGCAATATTATATATCTTATGCTTGCTGAAAGTTTTTTCCAGCCATTTTAAGCTGGTTAAATCTCCAAATTCTAGCAGCCTTTCAATGGTGTACTTTGGGAATTTTTTAGGCCTGAATTTTTTTGTGTCTATGTCCCAAAATAGTGTTCTGAAATTGTTAAGCATAGTTTTATGATACCACAATTTTGGTTATATAAGGGAGAGAAGATAGAGGAAACCAACAAAGAGGGTAGAAAAGTAGCCGATTAAGAAATTTTTTGTAGGTTTTACCTTTAACACCCAGAACCAGTTATTTAAATTTTTATCTTCCGCATAATCTTCTGCCTGTTCAAAAAAGCTTTGAATGAGTGTTGAAAGTATAAGGGTTTTTCCGAATATAGATTGTGTTGAAATTAAAGTATAAAAGCATAGGATTATTAAGCATGTCTGAAACAACGCGCTGTGGAGAGGCATATGTCTTAACTCCTTTTTGTGGTGCTGTATGTATACAAAAGCGCTCCCGAATTTTTTGCTTCGCAGAAAATCCGAAACATTTTTTGAAAAATAATGTTTTGGGTCCACCAAAAAAGTGTAAAAAATATAGTCCAAATCTAGTATGAATACCCCCAAGAAACTTCCCAAGATTATTAGAGCTATGTTTAACGGGATAGACTCAAGTTTTAGAGCTATTATTACAATAGCCAAAACAAAGGACATTAAAGCCGGAAATTTGTACTTGCTAAAAATTTGTTTAATCATCCATTTTCCCCCTTAACCGTTTTAACTTCCACATAAAAAGCTTTGCGCGATCATTTCTATAATCTTTGGAAAAATCCAAAGCTTTCTGAAGCAGTTTTCTATCCTCGTTCTTGGCAAGTTTCATATACAAAGAGCGATGTTCTAAATCTTTTAGCTCTACAGCCAGCCTATACCCAAAATCTTGCCACTCGTGTTTTATGTATCTGCCTTTATCCCATTCTCTCCCGGAAAGAACATCTTTAATGCTTTTCATAATATTACTATAAATAAATTAAAATAAAAAGAAAAGACCCTCTCCATAATGGAGGGGGCCCCTTCTTATAAAGTTACTACCTTATTACTCTGTTTTTGGTCTGGCTTCGTTAACAACAATTTTTCTGCCTTCCATATCACTGCCGTTAAAAGTTTCAATGGCTTTTTTAGCGGCCCCATCATCGCTCATTTCAACAAATCCAAATCCTTTAGACCTTCCAGTGTTTCTGTCGGTAATAACTACAGCGCTAACAACATTCCCCGCTTGGGAGAACATTTCCATAAGTTGCGCATCATTTGCATTATAGGGAAGATTTCCCACATATAATTTAGTATTCAATTTTATTCCACCCCCTTAATATTTTTATTTGGGAAGCTTTTTCTAGGAGCCATCTGGAAACCAACGGACAACGGAACCCATATGTGAACCGAAAATAAAGCTATCCTAACTGAGAGCTATTATAGCACATTTGCAAGTCTTTTTCCTCCTGCCTTTCTTTAGCCTCCCTTTTCTTTTCGTATTTCTTTAATTTACGGCCGACTCCCAGCTCAACTTTAATAAGATTGTTTTTAAGGTATATTCTTAGGGGGAAGGCGCTGTATCCTTTTTGAGACAAAAACCCCGCCAGCTTTTTAATTTCCCTCTTGTTAAGCAGGAGAATTCGGGAACGGGTTGGCTGGTAATTTTTATCGGCTGCTCGTGAGTAAGGAGGAATGTTAAACCCAATAAGAAGGATTTTTTTATCCGCTATTTTTACAATGCTGCCCTTCAAATTTCCTTTCCCTTCTTTTAACGCTTTCACCTCAAGCCCCAAAAGTTTTATGCCCGCTTCATATTTTTCCGCCAAACCATATTCCCTTAAAATCCGCTTGTTTGAAATGAGGGTTTTCATAGCGCCAATTCAAAAATTTTGGAATTGGTAAGTATAAACGCGCTTTCCAAGGAAGATTTAACCGCAAAACCGCGGATGTCGGCAGTGTTTATATTACTATCTTTCATTCGGTACTTTTTTTGAAAACTGCCCATTTTATCTATTACCACAATGCTTCTGTCCAAAGTATCCAAAATATAGATATCGTTCATATCTATATTTGTGTAAATAAAGCGGGGTTCTTTTAGGTTGCTCGGCACATTTTTAACCATAAAAGCCGTGTCTTCCTCTCCCATATAAAGCTTTTTTATGTCCCCGTTTTTGAATAGAACATATAAATTGCCGTCAATGGCAAAATCCTCAGCTTCTTCAAGAGAAATAGGCACTTTGAGCCAATTGTCTGCAGAGTATCCGTTTTCTTCCTCCCTGAGTTTTATTATGCCTTCGCTTGTTAATATGTACCCATTTCCATAATAAATTTTAAAAGCCAGCGCTTTGCTGAAAGAGGCTTTTCCCGTAACATCTTGTTTTACAAAGGAGGCGCCCTCTTTTGAGGAAATCTGCATATCGGAATCCCCAACAACATAGAACTTGTCATCATAAATGTCTGCAAAATGTATATTTCCGTCGGGGGTTAGCTCAGACAAAATGGGGGCATCTCCGCTGATATCAAGCTTGAATCCCGCATTTGAATCTTTGGACCAAACATATAAAAGGTTGTCAAGATAAACCATCCCTGAAATATCCGCAGCGCTTTCTTTGGAAAAATCGTAAATTTCGCGGGTCTCTTCAATAGGTAAAACACCCTCGATTTCATCTAAAAGGCTTGCTGCCGAACCCAAAACTTTGTTTAATTCCTCTTTGTCCTGCGAACTTAAATTATCCGGGTTGGCGGCGGATATTTCCATCAACATTTCTTTGGCTTTGTCTTTATCCTCATTTACCAAATTTTTAGCCGATTCCATCTTTCCGTACAACTCCTGTACAACATTTTTTGAGGAGGTTTCCATTTCCGAGACGATTTTTTGTTTGCGCGACAAAGTTATGGAAAATGTTAAAAATAGTATCAGTAAAACTGCCGAAACTCCAAGCAGGGCAAACCTTTTTTTGGAGCGCGTTTCAAAACTTGAGACTGGAATTTTTATTCTAGGTTCTCTCGCGAATAATCTAGTCATAATAGCCTTTGCTGTGGATTTAGCGGGAGTTGCGAATTTTATAGAATCGTCCCCGCCCCAAAAATTTAGCACATCAAATTTTACAATAATTGCGGACAACTTTTTACAGTTCTCCAAAAATTTTTCGTCGCTTAGTTTTGAAAGATTTAGAGGTAATTCCTCTAATGTAAAAAGCTCCTTAAAGCCCCCGGACCCCAATACTAAAACATCCCCCTTTTCTACAATTCCAGAGGATACTACCACTTCTCCCTCCGAGCTTTTTCCTATATTCAAAGCACTGGTCTCTTTTATTATGTAAGCGGCGCAGGTTCCAAATTGGGCTATATATAAAACCTTTCCCCACAAAACCGCCGTTACTAAATTAATGTCCAGGGGATGAGGGGATATGTTTCCGCTATCCAAAGGCATTTTTAGGACATTTTCTTTGGCGGTATGGAAAGCCTTTTCCAATGCCTGCAAAGGAGTTCCCTCCAGCTCTCCAAAGTAAGTTTCTTTAAGAACATCAAAAATAAGTTTAGCTCCGGAAGTTAAGTTGCTTTGGGGCACCCCTTTTCCTGAAATATCCAAAACCGCAAAAAGTTTTCCCCTTTGCTCCTCCATAAGTTTATCGTTGGGGTCAAAAGAAAAGGGTAGAGAAACATAATCACCCGGAGCTTTTTCCGGCGAGCGGATTTCCTGAATTTTTACAGAAAAAATTTTATCCATAAATCAAAGTATGGTTGATACCAAAATAAACAAAACCATTAAAGCGAAAGCTAAATGAACCCAGCCGATGAGTTTTATGTAAGAAGCAATTCCTGTTATTAGGGCTTTATTCATTAGATAAATCTGTCTCACAACCAAAAGAGAGAAAAGAGCATATATGAGTAAAAAGACCAAAGTGGCAATTTCAAATACAACCCACAGAGTTAGCTCATTTATTAAATTAAGGTTTTCCGTTGCTGTCATGCTTTTTGTGCGGTTTTTTCCCATGCTCCTGAACTAAATCGGTTATTTTATCGTACACTTCGGAAGGGTTGGGCACCCCGTCAAATTCAAACTCCCTTCGCTCTGCCGCGGTCTGGATCATTATGGACCCAAAGTTGAACATTGTTTGCAGTATCCCGCCGGTAGAATAGGTTACATCTTCAATATTTTCATAAGTGGCTTCACTCACATTTTTGTACAGAAGCCCCCAAAAATCTATATCCACAATTCTTTTATTTGTAACGATATAAACATTAAAGTACCAATTTAAGAAAGACTCCAATGCAAAAGCTATGGTAATAAGGTACCAGACAAGAACAATTACGCTTTGATATTTTACAGGAACGGAGGCGGAAAAATTCAATTCATAAGATAAAGACAGAATCATCAAAATTAAAGGGGAGGCAGACATTAAAAACGCCGTTAGCATCCAGCCGATGTTGGTTACGGGATGGCGGCGGAGGAGATATAAAATTTTCTCGTTGTTTTCTTGAGATTCAAAGAAGGTATGTTTAGGGTTTTTGATAAAAGCGGCAAGGGTCTCCATATCTAAATTATATCACAAACTTACCACTCGGCGGTTCTTTTGTATATCACGGATATATTGTCTGAATAAACCTTTTCCCAAAAATTGTTTTGTTCAAGGGTTTTTGATAAAAGCGAGTCCTTTCGTATGAGAAAAAAATCTATTTTGTATTTTCTAATCAGCTCCCCGGCGTTTATTTTTACTGTGGTGATATCTATGTAATCAGCAAAAGCGTTTTGACCCCGTTTGTTCCAAGACGGCATTCTTCCATCTACGAATGTTTGCGCCTCTGGATATTTCCATATCAGGAATCCTCCCCACCCATAATAGTTAAACATATTGCCTTGATAGCTGTTTTCTTTTAGAAAAGCCACAGCTCTTAGGGGGTACCCTCCAACTAAAAAAATCTTGTTCTGATTGGAGCACGCATACAATGTAAAGGCAAAGGTGTATAGAATATAGATTATAAACATACCCCCATATAAACGAAACATACCTTTTATAAATAGAGAATTGTTTGGAGGAAGTGTAATTGTTTTTCCTAGAAAGGTTTGGGTGTTAAAATACCTAAACCATAAACCTAATGATAACAAAGCGAATGGTCTAATAGCGTAGGTAAAGCGTATAGTAGCAATTCCTGCCACAGCTATTGCTAAAAGTTCCCCTAGAGATAATTCCTTTTTTTTGTACCAAAGTATGATAAAAGTGAAGGAGAAAATCAGAAGGTATAAATACAGGTAAGCGTCTTTATTGGATAAACTTGTCCATTCTGCGATATGCTTAAATTGTAGGGGTTGGGTTTCTTTTAGTAATGTTTTCCACAAAAAGTCTTTATAAGGGTTTATAAAAGTTGCAAGTGCTGATAGCACGAAAGAGCAAAGCAAAAGTATTATATTTCTGCCCGGTTGGCTATTCTTTTTGAGAATAAAAAGAAATGTTTCTACAAAAAGTATCCCTGCAACTAGCAGGAGTCCCGCAACAAAATCAGCGTGTATGTTTGCCCAAATAAGAAATACAAAAGGAATAAAAATTAATCCTTTTACAGATTTATTATATAAGAAATCTTTAAGGATATCCCATACAATTACCAGCAAAAATGAGCTAAACACAAGAGGTCTAACTCCCATATGCGTTGGTTTTATAAGCAGTGAAAAAATTAGCAATATTCCCAACTCTTTGAGGGACACTGGAAACTTTTTTTCTCTTGCTAAGAGAAGAGAAAAGGCGCTGATTATAGAGAATACGCTTGTTAATAGTATTATCCCTCCGAATTTATACACGGTATACATAACAACCTGTGTTAACCAGTATGAATCTGCCCATGTGTAAGCGGGCATTGTGTAAGAAAATAAGTTGTAAATAGGAACACTTCTGGTATTGTAAATGATCTCTCCCATTTTCAAATGCCACCCTAAATCAGGGTCTATCGGGGGAGCAAAAAGGATGATAAGTAGTAATAAAAATGACATAATTCCTTTTGGGAAATTTGAATGTATGGTTAATCTTTTGTTGCAAGCAGGGGTAGGTGTAGATATACTAATCATAATATTATCAAATTTTAACATAGCTTTTATGAGAAAGTTATTACTGTTGGTAGTTATATTGGTTTTGGGGGCATCTTTAAGGTTTGTTGGACTAGGCAGGTACCCTCAAGGTTTTAGTCAAGATGAGGCCGCCAAAGGTTATAACGCTTATTCTATATTAAAAACGGGTAAGGATATGAGGGGTAACCATATACCTTTACGCTTTACGGATTTTAGCGACAAAAGGCCCTATACGATTATCCTTTATACTTATCTTCTTGTGCCTTCCATTCTAGTTTTTGGGTTAAATGAGTTTTCCGTGCGCTTGCCAGCGGCTGTTGTAGGCACTTTGACGGTTTTTGTTTTATATTTACTTACAAAGAAAGTATTTAAAAACGATACAGTAGGATTATTAGCGGCTTTTTTGCTCTCTATTTCTCCGTGGCATATATTGATGAGCAGGGTTGGGCTAGAGGCAATTACTTTCCCATTTTTATTTCTTACCTCCTGGTATATTCTTATTATCGGCTTAGAGAAACCTAATTTTGGTATATTAGCAGCCATAACTCTAGTTGCCTCTTTTTATTCTTACCAGGCTAGCTATGTTGTAATACCCGCCTTTCTGACATTTTTTTATATTTGCTATAAGGATAGGCTAAATCGTTGTAAGAACAGCTGGAGGTTGATTGTTTTTCTTGTTATAGCTGGGATATTACCTTTAATTTATTTGTATATTAAGGATTTTCCTACAATGGCCGGACATTTACGAGGGGAATCCCTTTCCAATTCTGTACGAAGTGAGATATTCCTCCCTCTAGCTATCTTATCAGGAATATACCATTATGTGTCCCCTAGGTTACTGCTTTTGTATCATATTCCAACACTTGTGGGTTTTTACTATGGCCTGCTTTTATTAGCGAGAGACGCGCATAAAGAAAAAAAGTTGCTATGTGAGGAAGTATTCTTGCTATTACTTCTTGGTATTGTAACTGTACCCAGCGCTTTTTCTTCAAACAGCAGTATCCCTAACATTACTAGAAGTATAGGAATGATTGGGATTGTGGAAATGCTTGCCTCCTATGGAATTTATAGAGCTAAAGATTATTTCTCGCCTTCGTTTGGCAAACTATTCGTTTTTGCCATCTTCTTAAACTCAATGTTAATGATTTACCTTGGGTATCCAAAATATCTAGGTTCCTATATTTGGTTACAATATGGATTTAAGGAGGTGGTTAAGTATGTGGAGAATACGGGAAACAAATACGACAGGATAGTCGTTACGGACAAGGCCAATCAGCCTTTTATATATTTTTTGTTTTATAGCAGGTTCCCTCCCGAAAGGTTTCACAAAGAAAGGGTAGTGCGGGAATACACGAAACATCGTGTACCTTATGAAAATGTGCTATCCTTTGATAGGTATATTTTTTGCGACATAAGCGAGTGTTACGGTAAGTACAACAATGCACTTTATATTGCGAGACCCAATGAGGTGCCAAATGTCGTGCCCTTGGAAAATGTTAGAATAGAAGGTAAAGAGGTTTTTAGTATATTGATTTCAAATAAATGAGGATTTGTAATGATAAAAATATCGGGAGATTACCAATACAGGGCTTTACATAAGGGTCCAGCCCCACAATGTTTGTGGCACTATAACAAATTAAACTTTACGAAATGTTTAGGAATAGATTTTAAAAACCTTAAGATAGTGGATGTGGGATGCGGATCCGGTAACTTTTTGTTTGAGTATAAGAATCATTTTAAATATGGTATAGGTATAGATATAAATTATGAGGCAATATCCTTTATAAGGGAGAGGATAAAAAGGGAGCGAGTAAATAATGTTGATACTATGGTTAGGGATATGTTGAAAGATAAGATCATTCTGAAGGAACAGGTGGACGCTGCCGTATGCCTAGACTTTCTAGAGCATTTTAAAGAAGGTGTTATTGGAGATACGGTTATTCCTAAAATTAGGGAACTTATACGAAAAGGGGGGTTTCTCATTGTTACAGTACCCAATAGGGTGAGCTATTGGCCGTTGCTGGAGAGAATGCTGGACTTTCTAAAATTGGTGCCCGCATTAGGTAAGGAACAGCATTTAACAAGTTTTGACAAAAAAACACTTTCCAAGCTATTGATAAAAGAGGGGTTTAGCATAAAGCATATAGGGACATTTAACCATGTGTCTCCTTTTTTGTTCTCTAAAAAATTTGCCGAACTTTTTTTGCCCGTGGAAGTTAAATATTTGAAGGCATTAGGTCCTTTAATATTCGTAATTGCTAGAAAAGAAGATTAAATCATTGAGAAAAATTTCAATTAGAAGGGGGTTTGGGATGGGTTCTTCGTTTAATAATTCATTGAAGATAAAATGCTCTCAATCTCTGACTTTTCAACCATAGTTTCAAATTGTCCTGTAATAGTTGGTTTTGAGGGGATTAAACTAAGTTCTGAATTGCTTCCAATTTGAAAAACATAGAAATAATTACCAGTAAACTTTCCCTGCTCCCAAAGCTGCCTTTTAAAGACATTTGCAGAGTAATTTTTTCCTTTTATTGAAAAGGAAATTTTATCTGCTTTCTCGCAATAGGACTCATTTGCGCATATAGCTCCCGAAGTAGAGTATATTTCAAAACTCCCAATCCAAATTTGTGGCAATTCGTAACCACCTTGTATCTCTTTGCCATTTTCTTTTGTAAGCTCCAAGGTCGGCGAATTGTAAGATTCTATTTGTTTGGCGGACACTTTCCAATCTAAAGGATATTTTAGAGTAAAGTTACTGGTTTTATAGGTTTTTGCTCCTTTCATACCCACACTAGACATATATTCAGGAATATTTTCAGAAGTATCTTTATAAATGTTTTCTGGTTTAGTTTTGGAAAAAATATCAAGGATAGAGAAAATAAATGGTTTGCACAAGCCACCAACTAAAGGTCCCTGCTTTAGAGAACAACAATAAGAACCAATAGGACACTGAACATTATACGACCAATCCCCACCACAACTCGCCCCTGTTTTGGAAAGTTTTTGATAAAGATTAAACTGCCACAAACCAAACAGTCCAAAGACAAAAACGCACACCAAAATTAAAATCCAAACATTTTGATTTTTCATAGATTGTGTAACCCTCTGTTTTTAGTGTATCACTGTTCTCTTTTGTCAACAAGACTATTAGTTAAAAAACTGAGAGAATTTAGGTAATATTTACTAGAGTATCCGCAGTAGTAATAAAACGGGAAGACGCCTCGTACAAACTCTTTTGGGATAAAGCTATGAAACATAGCAGGTGTGTAGGGCAATTGAGTGATCTGGGGAGATGCGGGTTCAAATCCCGCTTGTGGCACCAATACAGAACGAAGCGGCTTTTTCAAAGCCAAAAGGTGGGACGTGCTCCGCGCGTGCGACATCATTTGTTTTGAAAATAGGTTCTAACTTGGTACAATAAAGACACCCCGTCCATTATTGATTGACAAAATCTACTTCTTTTCCACATTAAAAGGGTGCCTGTTTTTATGGGTCATCCGACGCCGGGCAGAGTGTAATGGTATGGTAAAACCCCTATTTTTGTATTCCCCCTTTTACTCTCAAAAGAATTTTCTCTATTATATATAAAACAAGCGTTCGGTTTATACTTGCCAATAAAACTTATCAAACTTTTGCTTAGTGGTCTTTCCTCCTTTACCGAACTTTTAACTTCAACAGGAATTGCTTTTCCGGTCTTTGGCGATATTATCACGAAATCCACTTCCGCCCCCGTTTTTGACCGCCAAAACTTTACCCGTTCCAAGAGGTTTAATTCGTTTAAACGCAAATAGCAGGCGTTTTCAAAAGTTCCACCTTCGCTGAATTTAACTTCAGGGCTTCTTCCCTGAGCAAGTGCAAGCATTCCCAAATCCATAAAGAAAACCTTTGACGACTTTGTTATCTCCCTCCTAACCCTGCTGTAAAACGGTGGGACCATAGCAATTATAAATGTCTTTTCTAAAAGATGCGTATATTTCTTTATAGTTCTCTCTGTTACCCCAAGTGTTGATGAGAGCTCGCTTTTATTAACCATATTCCCAACTTGACTGGCTAATATCCTAACTAACGACTCAAAAACCCCGCTCTTTTCAACCTTGAGCAATGCCTCAATATCTCGCTCCAAATAACTTTTATAAATCTCTGATAAAACCGAGAATTTTTCTTCATAAGTTTGGCTTAATACAACTCTGGGATATCCTCCAAAGGCCATGTATTCATCAACCAACCGTGCCAACTCATATTTGTTTGAATCTATGGTACTATCTAAATCCTTAAGATTTACAGAAAGCCTGTTTGCTGCAAATTCAGAAAACGAAAGGGGCATACATAAAAACTCCCTCTTTCTTCCTGTCATAGGCTCCATAATATTTGCCTTAAGTTCTAGCGACCCTGAACCGGAAACTACAAACTTATAAGGCGTTTTCATGTCATATAGACCCTTTAAATACAAACCAGCGTTTTCCAATCGGTGTATTTCATCAAGAAAAACCACTCCTTCCATTCCTAACAGTCTCTGAACGCGATCAATTAAAGTGTGCTGGGTAAGAAAGTATTGCTTATCTTCCAGAATATCTAAGTTCAAATAAACAGCAGGTTTATTTGATGCTTTAAGCTCCTCCATTAATTTAAGCATTAAAGTTGTTTTGCCTGCCTGTCTAGGCCCTAAAATCACAGACATTTCTGGGCTATCTAAGTGGTTTTTCAGGTCAAAATATATCCTCCTGGACAAAAACTGCATAGTAATACTATTTTAGCAGGGGAAAATATGTTGTCAATAGCTACTTTTCTCTACTTCCTTTCCACATTAAAGAGGCCGCTCTTTAGGTGAATTGCCCCTGGCGCGCGAAGATTAAACACATACTTAAAAGTATCCCCGTCAAATTCAAATGTTCCCTTATTAGTAACAACTTTAACACTATCGGTGTAGCCGCCGCCGCTGTAACCAACATCAACGGACGAGATTGAGGAA
>PCQY01000006.1:33326-37438 GCA_002770755.1 candidate division WWE3 bacterium CG23_combo_of_CG06-09_8_20_14_all_40_14 | reverse complement strand
TATTCCAAGAATCGTTCGCTTGGGTTTTGATATTATTAATATTGATTACCCTCTTTGGGACAATCGCGCCACTAATTTTTTTATCTATCTAAAAACCTTTAACTTCATTGAAACTTATAGAGCAAGCCACCCCGGAGTGTCGTTGATGTGGGTCGGTGGGGGAGCGATAGAAATTTTTTCCAGGTTGTACGAGCATTTTTTTCAAGCTTTGCCGGTTATCAATGAATACATTATTTTTCCGTGGCGAAGCCTTTTTATAAAGTTGGCTCTTGTTTTTTCCATACTTTTTGTGTATCTATTAGCGGCTTTTTTAATCAGCAGAATTTTTAATAAAAAATCGGCGGTTTTGTTTTTTATTTTTCTTTCCCTTGAGCCTTATGTTTTAGCCCATGACAGGATTTTTCACCTTGAGGGTTTGCTTACGGCGTTTATCTTTGTGTCGGGACTTTTTTCTATGTATTTTTGGAAGAAAAAGGAGCTTAAATATTTAGTTTTTGCCGCAATTTTTGCATCGTTTTCATTTTTAACCAAAACAACGGGTATATTCGCCTTTCTGTTTTTCTTTCTTTGCGCAGTTGTAATGTTTAATCACGAGAAAAAAATCCTTTTTCGTAAAACTTTGGCAGTATTTTTGGGATTTGTGTTTTTATTTTGTTTTTTTGTGTTTATGTTTTTTCCGGCAATGTGGGTTAGCCCTTTGGACATTTTGTCCAGGATGTTTTTGGGAAACCTCTCTTTATTGGAAACAGGCCATAGCCAATATTTTTTGGGAAACTGGTCTGATAACCCGGGATTATTGTTTTACCCTTTGGTTTTTTTGTTTAAATCCTCTCCAATTTTAACTTTTTGGGTGTTCGGTTTTTTGGCGTATGTGTTATGGAAGCTGGGAGTAGTGAAAAGAACCCATAAGTTCTCGCGCAAAAATTTAAAAGAAAAAGTTTTGATTATTTTGTTTGTGCTGTTTTATGTTGTTGAGATATCACTTTCCCCCAAAAAAGTTCCGCGCTATATCCTGCCCATTTATCCGCCTCTTTTGCTTCTTATGTCCATAAGTTTTGTGGAGATTTATGAGAAGTGCAAAAATCTAAAAAAGTATATTGTGATTTTTATGTTCCTTGCTGTTTTATCGTTGGTGTTGACTGTCCATAAAACTTTCCCGGACTTTTTGGCTTATACAAACCCGGTTTTGGGGGGGATGAAGAAAGCGGATTATTATATTGGCAATAAGCATTTTGGTTTTGGGTTAAGAGAAGTAGCGGATTATATGAACAAAAAGCCCTATGCTAATGAGATAAAATTAATTTTTGACGGCGATGGTTCTATTGGGCCGTTTTTTTTAGGGATGTCCCGAAACAGCACTTATATTTACAGGGACCATATCTCTACAGCGGATTACTTTCTTCTGCCTTATTATCTTTTAGATACAGACGCAATGTATTTGGAATATAAAAAGGATTTTGTTCTTGAAAAGGTGTTTAATGTAAACAGCTACCCTTATTGGTATTTGTTTAGGAATGTTAGAATTGAGTAAAAGTTAAAATTTAAATGTTAAAAATCAAAAATGAAGGTAAAAAGTTAAAAGTAAGAGGGACATGGGACTGGTTGAAAATATTTATTAGCGGTTGTGAACATAAATTATTGATTGGTATTGTGCTATTAGGCATTATTCTCCGTTTTTGTGGACTCAATTGGGGGTATCCTTTTATTTTCCAGCCGGACGAGGACACACTTGTTCGCGGGGCAACAGGCATAAGATTTGACCCTAATCCGCACCATTTTGACTGGCCAACTTTGCAGACTTACCTTTTGTTTTTTGTAATTTCTATTTGGGCTAAATTCACGGACTTTTTAGCGCTTTTAGGTCTGAAACCATTGGTGAACAACCTTTTCCCCATCTGGTTTGACAGGCCTTTCGTGTTTTATTTGTGGGGAAGAATAATAAGCGCTTTGGCGGGGGGCGGAAGCCTTATTTTAACTTATTTAATATCAAAGAAAATTTTTAATAAGAAAACCGCTTTTTTGGCGGTTTTCCTTTTGGCTATTTCTTTGCAAAATATTGAAGATTCCCATTTTGCAACACTGGATTCTTCCATGACTTTTTGGATGCTTTTAGCTTTTTATTTTGCGCAGAGGATTTATGAGAAGGGTATTCTCAAGTATTACATTTTGGCGGGATTTGTGTCGGGACTTGCGGCTTCAACAAAATATAATGGCGGGGCGATATTTTTGGTGGTTGTTGTTTATCATATTCTTCTGGCAGCTAAGGAAAAGTTTTCTGTAAAGGAAACGCTTTTTTCGAAAAAACTCGGCTTTTCAATTCTTTTTGCGGTGTTTGGATTTTTATTGGGCACGCCTTACGCGGTTTTAGATTTCAGAACATTTATCCGCTTTGATTCTCCTAAAGGGGCGTTGTGGCAATTTTCAAGGCAGTCGGGCATTAGTTTTTTCAAACGATACGGGAATCTACTTTTGCTTGAAAACACTTTTAGGAAATATTCTTTTCTTTCGCTTGGGGTTTATACAAGTTTGCTTTCTGTATGGGGGTTGGCATCCTGCGCAATTTTTAAATACAAGAAAGGTTTAGCTGGGATACTTTCATTCACGCTTTTTTATCTTTGGTATGTGGGGCAGTTTCCGCAGTTTTTGTCCCAGTATTTTAATCCGCTGTACCCATTTTTAGTAATTTTCGCGGCTTTTGGGTTTTTTGAGGTTTTAGGGCTTTTAGGGAGAAAAAGAAGGGAGATTTTTATTTTGATAAGTTTGATTTTTTTTGGATTATCATTGTGGCATGCTGTGAAACTTGTTTTTGTTTTTTCTACGAAAGACACAAGACTACAGGCGAGAGATTATATCTATAAAAACGCTCCTGCGGGAACTTGGATTGCTTTAGCGGGGGCGGATAAAATGGAGATAGAGGAATATAATAATGAGGATAATACAGGGTATAACTTGAAAAGTTTATCATTTTTAATAGATGCTATAGGGAGGCATGAAAGCGAGCGGTTTGTAATAAGTGCGTTGAAGGAGGAGTATAAAATAGGCTATGTGGTGGTGGGAGATTATGGTTTGGATTATGTATTGGCGCATCCTTATGATCCGGGGTTTGAAAATTATTCTTCAGCGCAATGGACGGTGCAGAATTTGGAGGAAGTTATGCGGTTTAAGCCTCGTTTTTACAACGAACCGTGGGTTATAGTTTATAAATTGTAGCTATTTAAGATAGTTTCTAACTGGATAATGGATTTTGTTATTTTATCTAATCAACAATTTGATTTCCCTCTTAAAACCAATAAGTGGCAAGTTGCTACCCGTTTGGCAAAGCTTAATCATAGAGTGATATTCGTTGATCCGCCAATAAGGCTTCGCAAGGCGTTAAAGTCCGTAGTATTAAGAAAGCAGAAATTAAGAGACCTTCTTATTGGGTGCAAAAAAGTTTCCGAAAACCTATATGTTTTTATTCCAGTAACCCTAACCCCAACGGAAAAACCAAATCTTTTCTCCTTTAATTTTTCTAGATTAACCAAATTAATCAAAAAACTTAATTTTCAAAACTTTGTTTTATGGGTATATCACCAAGTTATGACCGACTATGTTTCTTCGCTAAAATATAAAACTCTAGTTTATGACTGTGTTGACGAGTACTCAAAATTTCCTAATTTTGTGGAAAGAGGATTAAGTGAGTATGTGTCTAATGCGGAAGAATTTGTAGCAAGGAAGTCCAACATTGTTTTTGCCACCACCGAAAATCTTGTTAAAAAAATGAAAAAATTTAATAATAATGTTTGTTTTACTCCAAATGTGGGCGATTACGAAAGATTTAAGGATGTGGGTACCGGCAGGTTTAAGGTCCCCGCGGAACTAAAAAAACTTAAAAGACCGATTATTGGTTTTAGCGGGGCTATTGATGCATATAAACTTAACTTAAATCTTGTTCTTAGATGCGCAAAAACTTATCCGATGTACTCCTTTGTTTTAGTGGGACCCAAGGGAGTTAGCGAGTCCAAAACCCCCGCGGTTTTAAAAGAGCTGAAATCGTTTGAAAATGTCCATTTCTTGGGGGAAAGACCTTATGCTGAAATGCCTTTGTATTTTGAAGGTTTTGATGAATATAT
>PCQY01000006.1:0-33301 GCA_002770755.1 candidate division WWE3 bacterium CG23_combo_of_CG06-09_8_20_14_all_40_14 | reverse complement strand
CGACGCTCTTTCGGCCGGTCTTCCTACAGTGGTAACAGCTCTTCCTTCTTATAAACCTTTTAAGGATGTGTGTTATATAGCAGAAAACGAGGAAGATTTCGTCCGTTTAATAGAAAAAGTGCTAAAAGAAGATTCCGATGATAAAACAAGCCAGCGGAAAAAGGTTGCCAGAAAAAACAGTTGGGATGAAAAAGTTCTCAGGATGCTTAATCTAATAGTGGATGTTAGTGGAAAGAATTGATAATAATATAAGTCATCGCAGCCGCTTGCGTTTTTCCACTTTTGTTAGCGATTTCCAATACGCACGGTTACAAGTAGCCCCAATGTGTGCTTGTCTACTATTTGTAGTTGCTCTTCTTCTGCTATAATTATCCCTAATGGCAGAAAAGAAAAATGTTCTAATTATATCCGCCTCGGGAAATTATGGCGGGATGGAGGTTCATATTCTAAACATTCTTGAGGGCTTGCATAAGGATTTTAATTTTTTTGTAGTTTGCCCCAATGGCAATATTGTTTCGGAGTACGAAAAATACGCCAAAGTAATAAAACTATTTCCTAAATTTGATATAGACCCTATTTATATCTTAAAGATTGTGAGGCTTTTAAGAATACTTAACATATCCGTAGTTCATACTCACGAACTTAAAGCTGGAGTTAACGGTTTAATAGCGGCAAGCCTTTTAAGGCTTCCCTTAAAAATCTCTCATCAGCATACGCCCATATCAAACTGGCAGGTGATGTCCTTGCAGAAAAGAATAAATGCGCTTGTGTATCGGTTATCTGTCAATAAACTCGCTTCGTTTGAAGTAGCTTTAACCTCGGAAATAGAAAAACAGAAAATAAAGGAGGGCATTAAAAAAGAAAAAATTATGGTTATCCCAAACGGCATCTCCCTTAAAACATTTAATTTTCCAAGAAAACTTAAAATAAAATATAGAATAGAGATGTGTGATAAGTACGGCATAAATCCTCAAAACTTAATTGCAGGCTGTATCTCCCGCTTAACCGTAGAAAAGGGGCATAATGTTCTTATAAAGGCTTTAAGAGAAATGGAAAATGCGGGCAGTTTATCCAACATTCGTTTCTTGTTTGTGGGGGAGGGAGAGTTGAGGGAATCGCTTGTCAGAATGGTCAATTCTTATAATTTGGCAAACAAAGTAATTTTTACCGGATTTGTTAGCGAGGAAGAAAAAGTAAAGATATTAGCAAGCTTGAATATTTTTATTTTCCCATCTCTTGCGGAAGGGTTTGGCATTGTTTTAATTGAGGCGATGTCGGTGGGTTTGCCCTGTATTGTTTCAGATTTGCCCGTTTTGAAAGATGTTGCCAAGGAATCCGTGTTATATTTTAATAGTGGGGAGGAGAAAAGTTTGAAAGAGAAAGTGGAGAAAATGGCAAAAAGCAAAAGCTTGCGGGAGGAGTTTTCCAAAAAAGCGTTACAGCAAGTTAAAAAATACGATATAAAGAAGTTTTGGGAAAATTACAAAAAACTGTATGAAAATACTTTTTCAATCCCGCGCTGATATTTTTGATAAGCAGGGAGGCGATACCGTTCAAATGCTTGAAACTAAGGCTTCATTAGAGAAGTTTGGTGTGAGTGTTGACTTAAACTGTTCTTTGTCTGCGGATGTTTCAAAATACGATATCGTTCACATATTCAATCTAGATTGGGTTTGCGAAACCTATCCGCAGATTATAAATGCCAGAAAGCAGGGAAAAAGAGTTGTGCTTTCCCCAATTCACCATTCGCAGAAAGAATTTGAAAGATATGAGAACGAAAATAGATTTGGCTTGATGAAGATTGGGAATTTTTTAATACCAAGCCAGCCTTTAAGGGACGAATCGCGTAATCTTATAAAAGGGTTGTTTTACAGGAAAAAGTTAAAGCCTGCTGTTTACCAGCTTTTAATGGGCATTCGTAATCAGCAAAAGAAAAGTCTTGAGCTTTCGGATGTAATCCTTGTACAAACTGAGCTGGAGGCAGAGGATTTGAAAAAAGATTTTAAAACAAAAAATTTTAAATGGGAAAAAGTAATAAATGGTATTGACGATAAAAAATTTAAATCTCTGTCTACATATTCCAGAAATGGCGAGGATTCAATTATTATCTGTGCCGGAAGAGTAGAGCCCAGGAAAAATCAGCTCAACTTGATTAAAGCTTATAGGAATATGGAAAAAAATAAGTCCGTGCTGGTCTTTGTTGGTTCGTTGAACAAACATCATCCAACTTACATTCAAAAATTTTTAAGAGAGATAAAGTTGTCTAAAGGGGATATAGAATATACGGGATTCATCAGTCAGGACAAGTTGTGCGCTCTTTATTCCACAGCCGTAGCTTTTATTAGCCCTTCGTGGTTTGAAACAACTGGGCTTGTGTATTTAGAAGCGGCAGTATGTGGCGTTCCTTCCATAGTGGCGGCGGGCAACCGCGCTAAGGAATATTTGGGGGAAAACGCTTTATATTGCGACCCGGGAAATGTATTAAGCATACAAAAGACATTGTCCCAGGCTTTACAAGTGCATACTGTAAAAAATGGTTTTGCGGATTTTGTAAAGAAAACTTATACCTGGGATAACTGCGCGAAGAAAACCAAAAGGATATATGAAAAAATTCTAAATCCTAAATTCGAAGCTACAAGAGATTAGGATTTATTTGGAACTTCGGATTTAGATATTAGGATTTGTTTATATTCTATGTCCTTAACCATACTACTAGGTCTTTTTACATCTATAATATTTTTTGTACTTGCTAAAAAGCGCTTGTCTTTGGCAGTTTTGTGGTTGGCTTTTCTTTTGCCTTTGGATAATCGCATTTATTTTTCATGGGGGTTTGATCAAGGGTCCCCCGCCCGTTTTGCGCTTCTTGGAATTTTTGGGTGCCTGTTTTTTTCCTGTATTAGGGCGGGTGTTAAGCTCCCGAAATGGAAAGAACCGGTTTTCAAAGATGTATTTTTGCAGATTCTTGTTTTTGTTTGGGTTATTAGGCTGATTTCTTTTTCGGTGTCTTTAGATTTAGCTTCAAGCATTTCTTATCAGGTGTTTTTTTCAGAAGTTGTTTTGGTTTATATCCTTCTCAAAAAGTGTGTGGAAGAGGAGGGGCGTGTTTTTATTTTAAAATTTTTTAGAAACTATATTTTGGCTGGATTTTTGGTTAGTTTATATTCTCCTTATCAGTATTATATGTACAAGTTTAAGGATAAAATTCTTCCTGGCGTTTGGCCTTTGGAGAATAGGCCGGTTAGAATAGGCTCGCTGTTTTGGGATATTAATCATTATGGAGCGTACCTATCAACAGTAATCCCCTTTATTCCCTATTTTTTTGTGAGGGCAAAAACCGCAAAGGGCAGAGTATTTTATTTTCTCGCATTTCTAATCTGCATAGCCTCGTTTGGAATGACTTTGTCAAGAAGCGCTATTATTGGATTGTCGGCGGCATTTTTGCTTTACCTTATTTTGTTAAGTTTCAAGGGATATTTTAAGCAAAGTGCTATAGTTTTAGCCGCAGTTCTGATTTTAGTAATGGGGATTATTTACGCGGGGGATAGGGCGGGATTAAAATTGTCTTATCAACTGCAGAAAAGATTTCTGTCTATAAACTTTTCGTATCGGGTTTGGGACGACTCCATAAATGCGCATTCCGCTTTGGCTTACGGGTCGTGGCAGATTATGGAAAAAAATCCCATTTTAGGTGGAGGATATGGTAGTTTTAATAAACAATTTAGAACTACAGAAATCTCAAAAACATATTTTGACCTTGACCCGGTTAAAGATGCAGTAATACCGCCGCATAGTGTGTGGTTTGAGCCGCTCTCCGCAACGGGGCTTTTGGGTTCTGCGCCATTTTACATATTTTTTACGCTCATTTGGTATTTTCTTTTCGCCAAATATAGGAAAGCAAAGCAATTGTCGGATATTTTGCTCACGCTCGGATTTATTTCCGGACTTTTAGCAGTCTCGTTATCGGGGGTTTTTTACTCGTATAATATGGAGTTTTTTTATGTGTTTGTGTTTTTTGCTTTGTTGTATGGGGCGTATAAAGTTAAGGAGCCTCCGCTTAAGTTAAAGGATATTTTGGCTCTAACCTTTATTGTTGTATTGGCAGGCTCGTTTATATTCTATAAATTGGACGCCAATACTTTAATTGACTGGGATGAGGCTATTTATGCAAAAATTGCTAAAAATATCTTAAACGGAGTTGGGGACCCTTTTAATTTTGTATGGCAGATATCCAAAGGCTCGTGGTTTGAAAAACCCCCCTTATTTATATGGCTAACCTCTTTGTCTTTTCAGCTTTTTGGGGTAAATGAATTTGCGGCAAGATTTATTTCCGCTCTTTCTGGTGTGGGTAGTACTATAGCGCTTTATTTTTTTGGCAAAAGGCTTTTTAAGAAGAGTTTTCTAGCGCCGGTTTTATCTGCCATTGTTCTTGCTACCTCGGTGCATTATATTTTTCAGTCTCGCAACGGAACTACTGATGTTTTAACCTCCTTTTTTATATTATGCGCTATGTACACTTTTTGGATTGCTAGAAAAGAGGGCAAAAGGTGGTGGCTGTTAGGTCTGTTTTTAGGTTTAACAACTTTAACTAAAGGGCCGGTGGCGGTTATTCCTGTTATTTCACTTACTGTATATGTCCTCTCAGATTTATTCCTTTATAAGGAAAAGAGATACAAGATTAGAGATTTTTTTGAGGTTCTAGCGGCATTTTTGATAGTTTCTCTGCCGTGGCATCTTGTTGAGTATGTGAGGTTTGGAAAGGATTTTATAGACAGTTATGTGTTTTACCATATTTTTGAGCGCGGTAGAGGAATTGAAGGGCACAGCAACAGCTTTTGGTGGTATGTGATTGTTATAAAGGTTTGGTTTAGGCACTGGTTCGTGGTGGCTATCCCAGCTCTTTTGCTTGCGGTGCTTGGTGGATTTTTTGGAAAGGCGGAGAGATTTAAAAAGTATTTTGAAGAAGAAGCTGCTTCTTTATTATTTCTAGTTATTTGGGTGATTGTTACCTTTTTTGTATTAAGCGTTTCCGTTTCAAAGATTCAGTGGTACATAATTCCTATTTACCCGCCTCTTGCGCTTATTGTTGGGTGGTTTTTATCTAGGGTTTTAACTGTTAGAAAGTGGCCCAAAGCGGTTTTATACAGCGGGGTTTTAGGGGTGGTTGCCGCTTCGTCTTTTTTAGTTTATTACTGGAAAGACATGTGGATGCTGGAAGATTATAATCGGGGGCTTAAGGATGTTGGACAGATGATAGCGGAAAACAGGGATAGATATGAATTTATTCCGAGAACGGTGCCTGTTTATATCTATAACATCCCGTCAAGTTCCGCTTTGTTTTATACTTTAAGGTACGCAAAGGTGGCGGGAAAAGCGGATATTTATGAAATGATGAAGAGTACAGATGGAAAAGCATTTATGGCAATCACTAACAAGGGAAGTTTTGAGTCCTTAAAAAAGGAGTACGCTAATCCAAGAGTAATAATATACGCGGAATCTAAAGGGTTTGTTTTATTTGGCAAGGATTGGAAAGATGTAAGAGAGCAGTTTAATCAACAGCCTTATGGCACACCTTTGGAAATTTACGACCCTTACTATTTTTGCGAGTGGGTTAAATTCGGCACCAATACTTTGTGTGATTAGGGTAAATAGGGGTCAGACCCCTTTGGGGTCTGACCCCTATTTAACGCGTGTTGGCGGGGTATTTTAGGGCGTGAGTTTGGAGGCTTCATACGGGGATGTTGAAGCGAGAGGTTTTATAATAATATGAAAATAGGAATAGATTGCAGGCTTTGGGATGAGTCCGGCATTGGGAGATACATCCAAAATTTGATTACAACATTAAATTTTTTAGATACTAAAAATGAGTATGTGCTGTTTCTTTTGCCCAAAGATATAAACAACAAAAAAATTTCTTCTAGATTCAAAAAGGTTTCTGCGGATGTTCGCTGGCACACACTAAAGGAACAGTTTGTTATGCCAAAAGTTTTTCTGCGGGAGAATTTGGATATTTTGCATATTCCCTACATAAATATGCCGCTTTTTTATCCAAAAAAATTTGTTGCCACAATCCATGATTTAACGCCTATAAAATACCCTACTTCTTCCGCATCTAAACTGTCTTTTCCAATTTACCATTTAAAATTATGCTTTTATTATTTAACGCTTTTTTTCGGTGTCCGTAAAGCTTTTAAAGTTATTGCTGTTTCAGAATCTGCAAAAAGTGATATGGTTAAGTTTTTGAAAATAAGCCCAAAAAAGGTTAAGGTGGTATATAACTTTAATGTTGAATTTGATGGAACCCGCCTCCCTAAAAAGAACCGTGAAAATTATCTGTTGTATGTGGGGAATGCCTATCCGCATAAAAATTTGCCCCGTCTTATTAAAGCTTTTGAGATTTTTGTTTCTAAATTCTCGGGTGAAAACATCTCACCCCCTAATTTGTTGCTGGTGGGAAAAGAAGATTATTTTTACAAAAAACTTAAAGATATTGTGCCTTTGGGTATTAAGGATAAGGTAGTTTTTGTTGGATTTTCGGATGTGGAAAAACTTGAACGGTTGTATATCAGCGCTAAATTTGTGGTTAATCCTTCGCTATACGAAGGTTTTGGGTTTCCCTTAATAGAGGCTTTTTCATTAGGAACTTTAGTGGTGTGTTCCACTATTCCTGTATTTAAAGAAATTGCGAAATCTGCTGTTTTATACTTTAATCCCCTTGATGTAGAGGATATGGCGGAAAAGATGTTTACCGCTTTTACGATGTCCAAAAATGACTACCATCAATATGTGGAAAAAGGTTACAAAAACCTCTCTTATTTTAATCCGGAAAAAGAAGTAAAGAAAGTGCTTGAGATATACAAAGAAGATAGGTTATAATTTTCAAACTTATATGACGGCACAAGATAATCCGCGGTTTTATAATTTTGTCAAAAGGATACTTGATATACTTATTTCCCTGTTTTTTTTAGTGTTATGCTCGCCGTTTTATGCGGCAGTAATGCTGGTAATCTTTGCGCAGGATGGGGGTAATCCCATTTATGTTCAGAAAAGAGTTGGCAAAGGCAGAAAAGTCTTTAAATTTATAAAATTTAGGTCAATGATAAAAGATGCGGATGAGATACTTTTTTCAGATAAAACATTATATGATAAAATGCGTTCCGGCGCGCATAAAGTTAAGAATGATCCAAGAATAACAAAAGTGGGGAATTTTATAAGAAAATATAGTATTGACGAACTTCCTCAATTTGTTAATGTACTGAAAGGCGAGATGAGTTTTGTGGGTCCGCGCGCTTTAAGGTCTGACGAACTTAAAAAATTTGAGGTGGAGCACCCTGAAATGGAAAAAGTTTTAAAGGATATTTTTAAGGTAAAACCTGGCATAACGGGTCTTTGGCAGGTGAGCGGCCGTTCCGGCATACCTTTTGCAGATAGGATGAAAATGGATGCTCATTACGCTAATACGCCGTCTGTTTTAAAGGATTTGTGCATTATAATAAAAACTCCGGCGGCTGTTTTAAGAGGGGAGGAAGCAAAGTAAAAAGCTATGAAGTTTGAGAGTTTTTACACTGCAAAAAATACAGGAATTTTAAAGAAAATAACATCTATTACAAGCAAACTGCCTTCTGGTAAGAAAGTTAGTGGTGTTTTCTCAGGCAAACTCGTTCCCAAAAAAGTTAAAAAAATTTTGGTTTTTAGTGTATTGGGAGTAGTGGGTATTTTTTTGATAATCCTTTTGGTGGTTGGTATTCCCCTTATGGGCTTATATAAGGACGCGTTAGCTCTTAAATCTCAGGCATCTTCTCTAAAACAAGCCGCTAAAGAGCAGGATTTAACTAAAATGAGAAACAGCCTGACTGATTTAAAGGGGGATGTTGCCGCGTTTGAATCAAAGTACGAAAAGCGTTTATACCTTATTAAAAATTTTCCCGTTGTTAAAGATTATTATAAAGACGGCAAACATATTCTAAAAGCGGCAACTTATGGTTTGGAGTTAGGGAATGTTACTGTGGGTATTTTGGAGCCGTTTGCGGGAGATTTAGGATTTAAAGTGGAGGGGAGAGAATTAGAGGAAAATGAACTTACAAATCAGGAAAGGCTGATAAAAATACTAAAGCTGTTACCGGAATTTACTTCGGAGATTGATAAAATAGCAGAAATAACCCGTAAAATAAATGAGGAGCTTTCGCAGATTAATGAGACTAAATATCCCGAATCTATTAGGGGAATAAAAGTTAGGTCCCAGTTATCCTCGTTGAAAACAGTTTCCCAAGAACTTGCTCAAAAATCTCCTCAATTTAAAGAGCTCTTTACTTCCCTGCCTATTTTAATGGGTATTGAAAGCCCCAAAGTTTATATGGTTTTGATGGCTAACAATTATGAATTGAGAATGTCCGGCGGTTTTAACACTTTCCTGGTTCTTTTTAAAATAGATAAAGGCGTGCCGGAAATATTAAGTTCTATGGATACATATGACATAGACAGGGACCAGTTTTATATGGTTAATTTTAATGTCCCTTACTATATAAGGGATTATTTGAGGGTAAGCCGTTTGTACGCGCGAGATGCCACCAGTACCTCTCCGGATTTTGTGGAGGCCTCGGATAAATTTGTAAACGAGTTTTGGCGAAAAAATGGTATGTTGTATCAAAAGCTAGATGGGATTTTGCAGGTGGATAATTATGTTGTGGAAGACCTGTTGCGGGTTTTAGGACCTGTGGATTCTGGTGGATATTCGGTTAGAACGGATGAAGGCAATTATATTGGTATTTCTATTAAAGAGTTTAACAGTGAGAATGTAATTTTGGAGCTTGAGAAGATTTCCGGGGGCGACCTTAGCGAAATTATAGGGAGAAAAGATATCATTAAGTATTTAATGAATTCCATAATGCAAAAAGCGTTAAACGCCTCAACCGAGAATTTGCTTCCGCTTTCTAGAACGGTTTTATCGCTTTTGGGAAGCAAGGACATAATAATTCGCTCTTTTGATGCGGACCTGCAAAAAACTCTGGAGGACTTAGGTTATGCGGGCAGGGTAACAGCCGTTCCTGAAAATTTGGATTATTTGCATGTAAATAATAGTAATTTTGGCGCCGGCAAGCGCGACTGGATTATAAAGAGAAAAGTTGTTAAGGAAGTTTATGAAGAGCAAGGTCAAAAATTTGGGGTTGTTGCGCTTACTATAATTAATCCAAAATCACCGGAGTGGTGGCAGTGGGTGCCTTTTTATAATGATTATTTTAGGTTTTATGTGCCTAAAGGGTCCAAACTCATATCTGCCACAGCATCCGATGGGCAAGAGCTTAATGCCAAAGAATATGAGCATTTAGGCAAAACAGTGTTTGAGGGGTTTTTTAAGATGAAGGAGGATTCTAGTCTTACGGTTACTTACAAATATTCTCTTCCGCAAAATGTGGATTTTAATAATTATGCTGTTTTAGTCCAAAAGCAACCTGGGACTAGAGGGGATATTTATGAAGTAAAAAATGACGGCTTTTCCGAAAAATTTGAGCTTACTTCGGATAAGACCATCTCCATTCAGAATTAATTGCATAATTTTCAATTCTCTTCTTGTTTGAGGATTGGTTAATTGTAAGTTTAGTGAGGTTTGGAATTTGAAAATTGGGAATTATGACTCATTCTTTTATTACCGAGTGCATTGTACTAAAATCAAAAAGTTATAAAGAAGCGGATAAGATATTTACTTTGTTTACAAAAAGTGAAGGAAAGATTAACGCTATAGCCAAGGGGGTAAAAAAACCCATTTCTAGAAAAGCCGGCAGTTTGGATGTGTTTGATTATTCTAGAGTAGCGCTTTCCGAATGGAAGGATTTTTTTATAATAACTCAAGCTGAAATTATTAATCCTTTTAGCGAATTGAAAAACGATTTGGTTAATCAAGGTTTTCTTTACTTAATAGGAGAAACTTTGGATAAGTTACTGCCATATCGCGAGGAATACGCGGGGCTTTTTGTAAAGATGCCTGCTAAGTTGGAGGAGTTGTCCAAATGCGGGAAAAAGCAGGAAGTTTTAATTGAAACTTTGATTATGATGCTTTTGGAGATGGGGTATTGGTCGGCAAACTTTCCTAGAGATTTGGAATATATAAAGGGGTACATTGAATCTTTAACAGACAACAAACTCGGCTCTGCCAATTTGATTGATAAAATAACCAAAATAGGGGTCAGACCCCATTTTACCCATTTTAGATTGTAGTTGCGGGTTATTTTACACACTGTTTTTTGAGATTTTGTATCGGGATTAAATGGGTTTTAAGGAGTCTTCTTCTAAAAAGGAGAATTCTTTGTTACAATTATTTTATGACCAGCCAAGAAAAATTTGAAAAAGTGGTATCCCTTTGCAAAAGAAGGGGTTTTGTTTATCCGAGCTCCGAGATATATGGAGGTTTTGCAAATACTTATGATTATGGTCCCCTAGGTGTTCAACTTCTTCGCTCCATCAAAGAAATATGGTGGAAGAAATTTGTAGAAGATAGGGAGGATGTGTATGGTTTAGACGGCTCTGTACTGTTAAACCCTAAAGTTTGGCAAGCTTCGGGTCATGTGGATAATTTCACAGACCCTTTGGTGGAATGTAAGAAATGCCATAAAAGGTACCGTCAAGATTTTCTGGAGCAGGAAGGGGAAACTAATTGCCCCGAATGCGCCGGGAGCTTAACGGAACCTAAAATGTTTAACGGGATGTTTAAGACTTTTGTGGGCCCTACGGAAGACACTTCGTCTGTGGCTTATTTAAGGCCCGAAACTGCTCAAGCCATCTTTGTAAATTTCTCCAATGTCCTTAATTCTTTCAGCCCAAAAATCCCTTTTGGCATTGCTCAGATAGGGAAGGCTTTTAGAAACGAGATAACCGCAGGAAATTTTATACATCGCACTTTGGAATTTGAGCAAATGGAGTTGGAATATTTCATAGAAGAGGGGAACTGGGAGAAAGAGTTTGAAAAGTGGCTTTTTGATATGCTGAAATTTGCCTATGATTTGGGTATTTCCAAAGAGAGTTTGCGAGTCAGAGAACATACCAGCAAGGAGCGTTCACATTATTCAGAAAAGACGGTGGATGTTGAGTATATGTATTATTTTGGATGGAAGGAGCTTTACGGACTTGCTTATAGAACGGATTTTGATTTGAAACAACACTCCAAATTTTCGGGAAAGAAGTTGCTTTATAGAAATAATGAGACAACAGAAGAATTTACCCCGCATATTATTGAGCCTTCTATGGGGGTCGGCAGAACATTTTTAGCAGTCATGCTTGATTCTTATGTAGAGGATGGAGATAGGATTGTCCTAAAGCTAAAACCCTCTTTGGCGCCTTATAAAGCGGCCGTTTTTCCGCTGGTTAGAAATAAGGAGGAGCTGGTTAAAAAAGCAAGAGAGGTTTTTGATGGCTTAAAATTGCAGTTTTCCACTGTGTGGGATGATAGGGGAAATATTGGAAAACGATATTATTCGCAGGACGAAATCGGCACACCTTATTGCATTACAATAGATTACCAAACATTAAAGGATAACACAGTTACCATCCGCGACCGCGATACCACAAAGCAGAAGAGAATAAAAATCTTTGATATATCCCTCTTTGTTCTGAAAAGTATCTAACATAATTCCTTTGTCTCTTTGGGGTCAGCCCCCCTGTGGATTTTCCTACGCTCCAACCTTTCGGGTTATTTTTGTATTGACAATGCTCCCCGCACTCTTTATATTAATATTGTAGTGGTGAATTGTGGGGAAAAGTGGGTATGTTAATTGGCGAATACAGAAACAAATTAGATGAAAAAAATCGGGTAGCTTTGCCAAAAAAGTTTCGAGCTGGTTTGGGGGATAAGGTAGTAGTGGCAAGAGGTTACGAAGGCTGTTTAATAGTTGTGTCGCAGAAAAGCTGGAAATTTTTAATTGAGGAAACTGTTAAGGGTCCTTTTACATCGGGTGTCTTGCGGGATACTACGCGATTTCTGTTGGGGGGAGCTTTTGAAGTGGAATTGGATGGCCAAGGCAGGTTTGTTTTGCCTAAAAACTTGTTAAATTATGCAATGTTGCATGGGGAGGCGTGTTTTGTGGGTTTAGGAAGGTGGGTTGAGGTTTGGGACAGCGCTAAATGGGATGAACGGTTGAAGTTTTTGTACACGCACGGTTCGGAAATAGCGGATAAACTGTCCCTCTTAGAAATTTAAATGAACAAATATCACACGCCGGCACTTTCAAAAGAAGCAATAGATTTTTTGAATATAGAAAAAGGCTTTTGGTATGTGGATTGCACTTTGGGTGGGGGTGGGCATACAAGAGAGATTTTGTCCAAAGGCGGGAAAGTTTTGGGAATAGATGTAGATGAATCTGCCATAAAATTTGCCAAGGAAAATCTTGCGGGGTATATAAGAAGCGGAGATTTAGTTTTGGCGAACAGCAATTTTTTGGATATAGAAAAGCTTGTTAAAAAGTTTTGCCTTTCTGCGCCGAAGGGAATTTTGTTTGATTTGGGGGTGTCTTTTCATCAGCTTGAAGAAAGCACGCGCGGCTTTTCGTTTAACTCTGAAAATACTTTGGATATGCGAATGGACAGGAATAGCGCAGTTACGGCTAAGAAACTTGTTAACGGTTTATCTGAGCGAGAACTTAAATTGCTTTTTGAAAAATATGGTGAGGAGAGTTATGCAGGGAAAATAGCCAAAGAAATTGTAAAAGTAAGGGGATTTAAGGAAATAGAAACCTGCCGGGGGCTGTCGGAGCTTGTTAAGGCTGTAAAAGGTGGAAGACAGTTTGGAAAAACGCATCCGGCAACAAAGGTTTTTCAGGCTTTGAGAATTGCGGTTAATGATGAGTTGGAGGTTTTAGAAAGAACATTGCCCCGCGCCTTTAGGGTGCTAGCCCCTAAGGGACGGATTTTAGTGATAAGCTTTCATTCTTTAGAGGACAGAATTGTCAAGAATTTTGGCAAAAAAACAGGAGCTTTGCGAATAATAACTAAAAAACCCGTTGCGCCGAGTTTTTTAGAGTTGTCCCTGAATCCGCGCGCTAGAAGCGCGAAATTGCGGGTTTTTGAAAAAATTTTAATATGAAAAAAACAACTTTACTGTTCTTAATAATGCCTTTCATACTCGCGGTTCTTGTTCGCGTAATAATAGTTAATTGTTTTAGCATATCGGGGAAGAGCTTATCTGATTTAGAGTATAAGAGAGATGTATTAGTCAAAGATAACTTGGACCTAAAAAAGCAAAATTCTTATTATTCCTCCTTAAATTATATTAAGAGTGAGGCTCAAAAGGATGGCTTTACAGCGATGTTTACGGAATTTTTGGAAGCTCCTTCGCTTGCTGTTAGATAATGCGTTTGGTGTGGCGCGCACATATTATAATATCTTTTTTTGTATCCCTAACTCTGATTTTTGTTGTTAGGTTGTATACTTTGCAGGTGCGCGGTTATGAGGAGTATAAAGCACTTGCAAAAAAACAGCATCAGTCCAGTATATTTTTAAGTGCTAAAAGGGGAGATATTTATACATCGGACAATTTTCCTTTAGCATTAACCGAAATGCGGTATTTATTGTATGCGGAACCAAAAAAAATTCCCGACCCTGCGAAATACGCAAAAAGCATAGCGATTATTTTAGAAAAGGACTCAATTAAAAGCGAGGAGCTAGAACTTGCCCTAAAAGAAAAGCTGTTATCCGATCTTTTTTGGATATCTTTGAAAAAAAACTTAACTTTGGAGCAAATAAAAGAAATTGAAAGGCTAAAATTTAATGGAATTGGTTTTGAAGAAGAATTTGTTCGTTATTACCCGGAAAAAGGTTTGGCTTCCCAAGTTCTAGGTTTTGTTGGAAGCGACAAAGAAGGCAATCCGAAAGGATATTTTGGCATAGAAGGATTTTACGAAGGTGATCTTAAGGGCATTTCCGGTACAATTTTTCAGGAAAAGGACGCTTTTGGTTATCCTATAGCTGTGGGGGATTATAAGAAAATATCTTCCAAAGATGGGCACAGTATTACTTTAACCCTGGATAGAACGGTTCAATTTATTATTGAAGAAAAACTAAAAGAGGCGGTAGTTAAATACGGCGCTAAATCTGGAACGGCAATTGTTGTTGCGCCTCAAATGGGGAGGATTATTGCTATGGCTAATTTTTCTAGTGAAGAAGATGTGGAGCATAATGCTAGAAATATGGCAATTGCTGATACTTATGAGCCGGGATCGGTGGTAAAAGCGTTAACTATGTCTTCGGCAATTGATATGGGAAAGGTTACGCCTTCCACAACTTATGTAGATGACGGGCCTAAAAGTTTTTCCGGTCATATAGTTGATACATGGGATGGCAAACATTATGGCATAGAAACTATAGAGAGCATACTTCAGCATTCTAATAATTTAGGGGCGGCATGGGTTGGAAAAATAGTTGGGGCAAAACATTTAAGGGAGTATTTTATCAATTTTGGATTTGGCAATAAGCTTGGTATTGACCTTGAAGGGGGTGATACGGGTATTATAAGGGAAGTTTCAGATTGGCGGGACATTGATTTAGCTACCGCTTCTTTTGGTCAGGGCATTTCGGCAACTCCTCTTCAAGTAGTAATGGCATTTTCTGCTATAGCGAATGACGGTATTTTAATGAAGCCTTTTGTAGCCGAAAAAATTATGGACGAAAAAGGAAAAACTATTGCAGAATTTGAGCCTAAAGCTCTAAGAAGAGTTATTTCCAAAAAATCATCAGAAACGATGGTTGATATGCTAACGGCAGCAGTTTCTGGAGGCGAGGCGAAATTTTTTGTCTCAAAGAAATATCTAGTTGCAGGAAAGACTGGTACTGCGCAAATACCTTTGGAGGGAGAATATGACCCCAGCAAAACTAATGCTACCTTTGTTGGATTTTTGCCAAAAAGTAGAAAATTTGTTATGCTAATTAAGCTGGCGGAACCTACGGCTAGCATTTACGCTTCCGAAACGGCAGTGCCGATTTGGATGGATATGGCCGAAAGTTTAGCGGCTTATTACAGAATACCGCCCGATAAATAATTTATGAAATACAAAATTTTGGGGGAATTTCCTTTAAGCGGGACCGTTCAAATTTCTGGCGCAAGAAACTCGGCGTTGAAAATTTTGGCAGGCGCAATTGTTAGCGATGGATTTTTGGAATTATTCAATGTTCCAAGGGTAGGGGATGTTTTTTTGTTTATTGAGCTGTTAAAAAGTTTAGGGGTTTCTGCAGAGTTTAAGAGTAACGGTTGTTTGGAGATAAATAGTTCCGGGCTGAATTCTTTTGAACTCCCTGCTTTTTCCAAAAACATCAAATCGTCAATCCTGTTTGTAGGACCCCTTTTAGCGAGGTTTGGTAAGGCTATTTTGCCCCAAAATTCAAAGTATTCTTTTGATATGAATTTTAAGGTGCTTAAAAGTTTAGGGGTTAGTATAGCGGAGAAAGGGTCGGTTTTTGAATTTGAATGTTCGTCTTTGCGGGCTGCAGAGATCAATTTTTTATCCAGTACACATACTGGAACGGATAATGCCATTTTATCTTCGGTTTTAGCGGAAGGTTCAAGTGTTATTACTAATGCGGCGGCGGAGCCGGAGGTGGATGATCTCATATCCGCTCTTAACAAAATGGGCGCTAAAATAAAACGCGCGGACCAAAATCCTAGAACAATATTGGTAGAAGGTGTTAGAAACTTGGGTAAGTTGGAGCACACAATAATACCGGATAGAAATGAACCGGTTTTTTATGCCTCCTGCGCGCTTTTTACCAATGGGAGCATTGTTATTAAGAATTTAAATACCAATCATTTAACCTCTTTCATAAGCAAACTTTCATTTATGGGCGCAAACTATGAAATAATTTCCCCTAGCGAGATGCGAATTTGGGCAGACCCGGAAAATTTGTTTAAACCATCAAACATTGAGGTTAAGCCCTACCCTGGTTTTATGGCGGATTGGCAACCGTTCATATCCGTTCTGCTAACTAAAGCTGCGGGGGAAAGTGTAGTAACCGATATGGTGCTTAATAGGTTTGAGTTTGCCAAAGAGTTAAACAGGATGGGCGCCAAAATAGAATTTTTGGACTCGGGTATTAAGGTATTTGGTCCCACGAAACTCAAGGGAGTTATAACAGAAGCCGAAGAGGCAATTTCTGTGGCGGCTTTAGTAGTTGCGGGTTTAGGCGCGAAAGGAAAAACGGAAATACGAAATGCTGAAATTATAAACAGCGAGTTAGAAAACACCAAAGAAAAACTCCAAAATTTAGGAGCTGTCATCAAGGAGAAAGCTTGAATTATGCAGCTAATCTAAATTCTTTTTCAAGTCTTTAGTTACCCTGTATATTATTATCGCCACATTGTTTTCGGTTAGCTTAAGTTTTTTGGCAATGCTTTTGTTAGTATGCCCCTCAAAAAACTTCATATATATAATCTTTCGGTCCCTTGGTTTTAAATGTTTAAGAATTTGCTCAAAATATAAGGTGGACACAATATCCTGCTCAATAGTAAGCGCGGGGCTTTTTAGTTCCAGTATATTCTCTGCGGTTAAAGTTTCCTTTTTTTTCCTGTAAAAATCTATCAGACTGTTCTTTGCTATTTTATAAAGCCAGCTTGAAACGGGGATGCCTTGCCATTTAAAGTTGCTTAAACCTTTGAAAGCTTTTTCAAAGACTATGCCCGTTATATCCTCGGCATCCTCAATTTTTGATGTTTTGGCTTTCATCATATTCAGTATTTTGGGATAATATTCCTTATAAATTTTTTCAAAATTAAATTTTTTCGGCATTTTTAGGGGTGGTTGATAAATTTATTAAGCAGGTTTTGGGTTTTTAATTTGTTTCCTCTTATTATTAAAATATCTGTGGGTTGTATTTCAAGGTTTTTAGGGTTTATTATGGCGCTGGGAAAAGCTTTTAACGCCACAGTGCTATCTTTTTCTAAATCCGAAAAAAGTATTATTCGTCCTTTAGTTTTTTTATCTAATATTTCCAGTACGGATTTTATTGGCGGTGGGGTATAGTAGGAGGCGGCGTCAATAATGGTAGCGTTTCTTATGCCTTTTAGTATCTTTATTCTCGGCTGAGGCAATTCCTTTATAGTTTCTTTTATACCAATCTTTCTGAATATGGCTTTTGTGTTGCTGTAAATGTTTTTTTGGGAAAGTTTTGGAGTGTATTTGCTTTTTCCTAGTATTAAAATATATTGAGGGGTTAGTCTAGTTAGCCAAAAGTTGATTATTTTTTTATTTATTTCCGGAATTTCTATAATTAGAAAGTGAGGGTTGGGTTTTAGATAAAGCGTTTTTAGCAAGGAGGACATTATCAGGTTTGGCCATTTAACAATGTTTGAAGGGTAGGTTAAAATGCCAAGAACTGTTAAAGGTATGCTAAATTCAGCTTCAAGAATTTCTAAATTTCTTCGCGCGGGGTATCTTTGGTGAATATTTTCGTAAAGAATTTCTCTAGCAACCGAGGTTTCGCCGTTCCCTATAATTGCTATAACGGTAGAGTGGTGTTTTTTTATGGTTAAGCGGGTTAAAAACCCTAAAATGTGTCTTACTGTTGTTCTTAAGATAGTTTTCACACCTCTATTGTACCATAAGGGAATTTAGGGGTCTGACCCCTCCGGGGTCAGACCCCTACAAAGGTCTTTATTGCGGGATAATAGGGATGCTTGCTTTTACCCCTTCAACACAACCTTTTAGTTGGTTTTATATGTATCCGGTAATAAAAATTGCTCCTAAATCGTTTCTAAAAGTGTGAATGGAACTATTAAGGTTATGGGAGGAAATAAATTGCAAGGTATCGCAACTCCCATCCCCAACAAAAATTCTATCGTCGCCGCCCTTCCGGCTTGTATACTAAGTAGTGGAACTATTACCTACAAAAATGTGCCAAAGTCCACGGATGTAGAGAAGATATTAAAAAT
The DNA here is from genome assembly GCA_002770755.1 of candidate division WWE3 bacterium CG23_combo_of_CG06-09_8_20_14_all_40_14. Classification (GTDB taxonomy): domain Bacteria; phylum Patescibacteriota; class WWE3; order CG2-30-40-12; family CG2-30-40-12; genus CG2-30-40-12. The sequence continues at coordinate 15,402 of PCQY01000006.1, read as the reverse complement.
GCTAAAACTTTTAGGAGCCGAGGTTGAGGATGGAGATTTTAACAACTTAAAAATTACCTGCAAAAATATCCATTCTTACAAAGTTGATTCTGTTCTAGGCAATCAGATAAGAGCCTCTATTTTGTTTGCGGGTCCTATGCTTGCTCGCTTTGGCAAAGCCCAAATTCCTTTGCCCGGAGGCTGTGTTTTGGGGAAAAGAGCTATCTCCGCCCATATAGATGCATTTCAAAAAGCGGGGGTAATTGTTAAAGTTCACAGAGATTTTGTGGAGCTTACCGCTCCCTCAAAACCCAAAAAGGAGTACTGCATTTGGCAATGCGAGGCAAGTGTTACGGCTACGGAGAATATAGTGATGTATGCAAGCGGAATTAATTCTGAAATCACCGTAATTGATGCTGCATCCGAACCGCATATATGCGATTTAATGAATCTCTTGCAGGACATGGGGGCAAGAATAACAGGATTAGGCTCCAACCGCTTAAAAATTTTGGGGAGATCCAAACTTAATTCTGCAGTTTTTATCCCCAAACCAGATTTTGTGGATATAGCAGGTTATATTGTGGCGGCGGCTGTAACGGAGGGGGAAATTGTTATTAAAAACGGCAATATTCCTGATATTATGGACGGAATACTAACATGGTTTGAAAAATTTGGAATTTTTATTATTAAAGATAAAAAGAATTTGTTGGTTAAGGGCCCATTTAACCTGTCTATAAATAATAAAGGCGGATTTCCTTTAGCGGGGGGCACCTTGCCTAAATTTGTTCCTCGCCCATGGCCCGGATTTCCTGTAGATGTGCTTCCCGTAATGGCGACACTTGCTTGCAAATGTAACGGAAGAATTTTACTGCAAAATTGGATGTATGAAAGCGGACTTGAGTTTGCGAAAAATTTAAACGAAATGGGAGCCAATATATTTATGTGCGACCCGCAAAAAATTATTGTGGAAGGTCCCGTTAAGTTTAATGGCGGCGAAATATCTTCTCCAGGGGTAATACAAGCTTGTATGGCTATATTCTTGGCAAGTTTAGCCGATTCCGCAACTACCGTGATACACGGAGTAGATATTTTAAAAAGAAGGTATCCAGATATTTTTAATATTTATAAAAAGCTCGGTGCTGATATAGAAGTGTTAAGTTAATGTTAAATGGATACTTTCAAATCTAAATTGGAACAAGCTACCCATACCCCCGTTTTTGTAAAAGAATCTATGTCCTGCCACACAAGTTTAAGAGTAGGAGGTCCCGCAGATTATTTTACTGCGGTGGACAACTTAGAAAAGCTAATCCTTTCTTATAGATGCGCTTGTGAAATGGGCATCCCAGTTTTTGTTTTAGGCTCCGGTACTAATATACTTGTTGGAGATAAAGGTATCAGAGGGCTTGTTATAAAAAATAATGTGTCCAAAATAGAGGTTTTGGGTAAAATTCCTTTTAATCTTAAAAGGGGAAACATCTCTCGTAGGCAGGAGACGCACTGGAGGAAATGTTTTCTGTCTTCGGCAGATTTACGATACGAGGAGGATGTTAAGAAAGGGGTTTTGGTTGAGGTATTTTCCGGAACGCTTCTTTCCTTTTTGATTAACCAGACATTAAGTAATGGAATAACGGGACTTCAATGGTTTTCAGGTATTCCGGGTACTATTGGTGGCGCAGTTTGGAATAATATTCACGGAGCAGATTATTTTTTTGGGGACTTTCTTAAAAGCGTTTCGTTTATTGATAAACATTTTACTATTAAAGAGCTATCATGGGAAGCGCTTAATCTTAAATATAATTCCTCTTACTTTCAGAATAATTCAAAAATTATTCTTTCGGCAAAACTTGTTTTTCCTTTGGGCGATAAAAAAAGAGCTTTGGCAGTTTCAAGAGAATGGCTAAAACGAAAAAGCGGTCAACCAAAAAATTCCGCTGGGTGCACTTTTAGCAATTTAACGATTGTTCAAGCAAAAAAGCTTAATTTAGAAAATTGCGGAGCGGGTTTTGTAATAGATAAAATATTAGGTCTAAGAGGGTTAAAAGTGGGGGATGCTCAAATTTCCGAAAACCACGCTAATTTTATAGTTGCAGGTGGCAATGTTAAAGCGAAGGATGTGGCGAGGCTTATAAAAATTGTCCAAGATAAGTGTGAAGATAAGTTAGGTATACGGTTAAAAGAGGAAATTGTGCGTGTGGGGGAGTTTTAGAATTTAGAGGGAATTTAGGGGTCTGACCCCTTTGGGGTCAGACCCCTACAGAGGGCGTAGGTAACAGGAAAAAGTAATACCTCCTTTTACCGCTTTGTTGCGGTGTTTGGAAACCTTGTCAACTTTGCATACCGATGCTACTCTATTTAATGTATGTATAATAGGATTTTAAGAAAAAATCAAAAAGGAGTTAGGAGAGAAAATTACGATAAGGTACTTTTTTATCTTGTTCTAACCCTTGCGCTTTTTGGCCTTTTGATGGTGTTTGAATCTTCCTCTTCCTATGCTCAAAATGTCTTCGGAAATAAATACAAGTTTTTGTTTCAGCAATTTGTATGGGTTTTGATAGGCTTTTTTGGGATGTGGTATGTGTATAAAGTAAAATTGCGCGTATTGAAATCTTGGGCCAAACCTTTAATGCTTATATCTCTTGGTTTTTTGGCTGTTCTCGCCTTGCAGTCCACCTTGTCCAAAATTTTTGGAACTTCTGTCCAAACTCCTTTTACTAAAATAACTTATGGGGCCTTTAGATGGGTGGTATTAAATCCGCCTCCGTTTCCCGCTGTACCCCTTTTGGGTAGAATAAGTTTTCAACCAACTGATATAGCAAAATTGGCTTTTATTTTATACATCAGTTTATTTCTGGAAAAAATTTCTCCAAAGGATAAAAGAAAACAGCTCGGTTTTTTAGTTCTTGTTTTAACTACAGTGGGGTTGGTATTTCTAGAGCCGGATTTTGGCACGGCCGCTATTTTTATATCTATAGCAGTTGCCTTGTATTTTGTATCCAACCTGCCTTTAATTTACCTATTTCTGGGCCTGCCTTTAATGGCAGTATTAGGCGGAATTTTGTCGTTTTCCTCCGCGTATAGAAGGCAAAGGCTTATGACCTTTTTTAATCGCCGGGAAACGGATATTCTTAAGGAAGGTTATCATATTTTACAGATATTAATTGCTATTGGCTCTGGCGGGGTTTTTGGGCTGGGGTTCGGGGAGTCCCGCCAGAAATACGCTTACATCCCGGAGGTGGTGTCTGATTCAATTTTTGCTGTTATAGCGGAGGAATTTGGTTTTGTAGGCTCCGTTGTTTTAGCTTTGGTTTTTTTGGCTTTAATATGGCGCGGTATAACTATTGCCAAAAATCAAAGAGATGTTTTTGGGAGGTCTTTGGCTGTTGGAATTTCCTGCTGGCTTGGCGTTCAAACCTTCATTAATCTTTTTGCTATGGTCCATCTTATCCCTTTAACGGGGGTGACTCTCCCTTTTATTTCTTACGGAGGTTCCTCTATGGTTGTGAGCTTAATGGGGGTGGGGATTTTGTTGAAATTGTCCAAACATTAGAAAATCTGAGTAGTTCTGGTTAATTCTAGTTCTTCGTTTCTGTCCATTCCCCTTATCTGCTATACTGCAGATATGAGTGGGAATAAGAAAAAAGTTGTTTTTATAGGTGGTCATCATACCTCCGCTTTAACGGTAATAAAGAGCCTTTTATCTTCAAGGAAAGATGTGGAAGTTCATTTCATAGGCCATAAATTTTCTGCCTACAAGGATAAAAATTTTTCCGCTGAATACAGAGAGATTACCGCGCAAGGGATTCCTTTTTACAATTTATACGCGGGAAAAGTGTATCTAATTTTCAATATAGCGCGCCTTGTCCGCGTGCCTTTTGGCTTTTTGCAGGCGCTGTACTTTTTATTAAAGATAAAACCAAGTCTTGTGGTGTCTTTTGGAGGGTACCTCTCCGCGCCGGTAGTTTTTTGGGCTTGGGTTATGAGAATCTCCGTTATAACTCACGAGCAAACTTTTCAAGGCGGATGGGCTAATATATTCGTCTCCAAGTTTGCTAAAGTAATCCTTTTAACTTGGGAATCCTCGCGGAAATTTTTTCCAAAAGAAAAAACTAAAGTTATAGGGCTTCCCCTTACCACAGATTTTGAGAGGAAGGATATAACTAAAGGGATTTTTACAAATAAACTTCCTTTGGTCTTTATTACTGGGGGAAAGCAGGGTTCGCATATTATAAACGAAACGGTGGCTTCCATTCTTGACGAGTTAACTGATTTTTGCAATGTGCTGATTCAATGCGGAGATAATTCCTATTTTAAAGATTTTGATACCTTGAATGCATTAACAAAATCCCTCTCCAAAAGAAATGGGAAGGTGGTTGTGGAAAAGTTTTTATCCAGGGAGGAGCAATTAACAGCAATTGAGAAGGCCGATTTGCTCATAGGAAGGGCTGGGGCGCATTTCGTATATGAAGTGTGTTTTTATAAAAAGCCGGTTATTTTAATTCCTCTTCCAAAAACCTCGCATAATGAACAGTATAACAATGCGGTATTTGTTGAGAAAATAGGTCTGGCCAAAATTATTGAGCAAAATTTTCTAACTGGTGAAGCGCTTTTGAGGGAAATGAAAATAATGCTTTCTAATCTTGGCGAGTATCATTTAACGAAAGAGGTCGCCCTGCCCAAAGATGCGAAAGAAAAATTTGTTGAGGAAATCAATAAACTCCTATAAAAAACATTTTAAGATTCTAGGTTTTTTGCTTATTGCGGGGGCAGTTTTGCTGTTTTTATGGTTTATTGCCGCTAAATCCAAGCTTTTTGCCATAAAAAAAATCCATGTTTTACCTAGAGAATTATCATTAGTTTCAACAGAAGATGTAGCAAGAATTCTTGAGAACAGATTTTTGGGTAAATCTTTTTTTGGGCGGGAAAAGGAATTTAAAGGAGTTATTTATACGAATTTTCCCGTTATAAAGGATGTGCGATATACAATTTCTCTGCCCAACTCTATTGCAGTGGAATTGCAGGAACGTAAGCCTTATGCTTACATCAAAACCGGGTTTCAGGAAAGTTATTATGTTTCGGATTCTGATGGTGTTGTTTTGGGCGCGAGGGAGAATATAGAAGATGACCTGCCGATAATTTACTACGATAAAGAAATGCTGTTTTTAGGCAAAAAAATTTCTGATAAAAAAATTCTAACGGCGCTTGTTATCTTAAAGGAATTAAAGGAAGCAGGGTTATCTGTCTTAAGCTGTACGGTTAACGAAAAAATATCTGTCATTTTAAGAGAATCTAATACCGAAGCGCTTTTTTCGGAGGGGTGGGAAGAGATTTTGAAGGAAAAAGCTATTTTATTGCAAAAAATAATTCAGAAGTATAGCATTGAGGGTAGGAAAATTAAAAAGATTGATTTGAGGTTTATAAACCCAATCATTGATTTTTATTAATTTTAAGGTTAAACTTTTTTTAAGTATGCCAAAAGAGAAAATTATTGCGGTAATAGATATAGGCTCATCTAAAATCTGCACCATTATTGCTAATTCGGTTGAAGGGAAAAATTCTGTTATAGGGGTATCAAATGTTGCCTCTAAGGGTATTAGAAAGGGAGTGGTGGTAGATATAGACGAAGCGGTGGAATCCATTTCCCAATCTCTTGAAAGAGCGGAGAGAATGGCAGGTTGTTCCGTTTCAAGCGCTTTTGTTACTATTAGCGGAAGTCATATAGAGTCCTTAAACAGCCATGGGGTAGTGGCAGTTTCTCATCAGGATGCGGAAATTGGAGAGGTGGATGTTTCGCGGGTTATTGAAGCCGCGCAGGCTATTTCCCTTCCATCCAATAGGGAGCTTATTCATGTTATACCGCGAGATTTTATTGTGGATAAGCAGGATGGTGTTAGGGACCCTGTTGGAATGAGCGGCATCCGTCTTGAGGTGGAGGTGAATATAATTCATGGGTCGGCTACCGCGCTAAAAAATCTTACCAAATGCATTAACCGAATAGGTGTTGAGGTGTCAGATTTAATTTATGCGGCGTTGTCGGCGGCGGAAGCAACTTTAACGGATACGGAAAAAACTTTGGGTACGATACTTGTGGACATAGGGGGTGGTACTACATCTATAATCATATACAAGGAGGGCAGTCCCGTTTATTCATCTGTGCTTCCGGTAGGCGGGCAGAATATAACAAACGACCTTGCAATAGGTTTGCGGGCGTCTTTAGAAACTGCGGAAAAGATTAAGTTGAAATTAAGCGTAGAGGGAAAAAATAATAGTGTGGAAGAGATGCTAAAAGGAGAATTGGATGTTAAAGAATTTGGGCTGGAAACAACCACGGTGCAAAAAAAACTTTTGAATGATATCTCTAGGGAAAGGCTTGAAGAATTATTTAAATTGGTGGCAATTGAAATTAAAAAGGCTAACTGTATTGGCAAGCTTCCGGCGGGTATTGTTATAACAGGCGGTGGCGCGGAAACCTATTACATAGAAAAAATTGCCCGGGATGTTTTGCGGATACCTGTTAGAACAGCTTTTCCTAAAGGAGTATCCGGGCTGATTGATGAAATTGAGGGAGCGCCGTTTTCTTCTGCGGTGGGAGCTATTTTGTATAGTTCCAAAATGAATAAAGAGATTACAAGGTTTGGATCCAAGGGCAGAATGCAGTTAATGGGTATATTAGGGAAAATAAAATCTTTTATTAAATCTCTTCTGCCCTAAATTTTTATCATAAAAGTATGTTAATAAAACCAGAAAATGGGCATTTTGCAAGAATAAAGGTGGTTGGCATAGGCGGCGGGGGAAGCAATGCTGTAAATTCTATGATTTTAAACCAAAAAATAGTTGGTGTAGATTTCATTGCTATCAATACAGATGCGCAGGCGTTAGCCACAAATCAAGCTGTAATAAAGGTGCAGATTGGAAAGGACTTAACCAAAGGTTTGGGAGCTGGGGCTGACCCCGATATTGGCAAAAAAGCCGCTGAAGAGTCGTTGGAGGATATAAAAAGATATTTGGAAGGCGCGGATATGGTTTTTATTACAGCGGGTTTAGGGGGAGGTACGGGTACGGGAGCGGCGCCTATTATTGCGAATTTAGCGAGGCAATTGGGGGCTTTAACGGTAGGAGTGGTCACAAAGCCTTTTTTGTTTGAAGGCGTTCGCAGAATGCAGAATGCAGAAGCGGGGTTAAAGGAGTTTAAAGATAATGTTGATGCTTTGATAACTATTCCTAATCAGAAACTTTTGGATGTTATAGATAGGGGAGTTTCTATATTAGACGCTTTTAAGGTAGCGGACAGCGTTTTAGGGCAGGGTGTGCAAGGGATTTCGGATTTAATAGTTCTGCCTGGACTTGTAAATGTGGATTTTGCGGATGTTAAAACAATTATGACGGAAGCCGGAAGCGCTTTAATGGGAATAGGTTTGGCGGAAGGGGAGAATAGGGCGGTAACTGCTGCCAAATCTGCTATTTTTTCTCCCATCTTGGATGTTGATATAAAAGGGGCAACCGGAATACTTTTTAATATTGTGGGAGGAGCCGACCTTGCTATGCATGAGGTGGATGATGCCGCAAGAATTATAGGCGAGGCGGCTAATCCAGATGCTAATATAATATTTGGGGCAACCATAGACGAAAATTTTTCCAACCAAATAAAAATCACGGTTATCGCAACCGGGTTTGATATGGATTTGCAGAGAGCCTATAAGAAAATAGAGAATGTTTCCTCCGTTTCCTCTGGCAGTAAGGAGGAAGAAGCGGTTAAGGAGGAGAATAAGGAAGAAGTGGTGAAGCTTGAAGATTTGGGAGAAAATCCCGATATAGATACAAGGTTTGATTTTCCAACATTTTTAAGGCGAAAGTGAAACTAACAAAAGTAAAAGTTTACGGTTCGTTGATAGCGCTTTTAATTCTTGGAGTTATTTTAATTCTTATCCTAATGTCCCGCGCAATCTACTACGATTCTGTCTAGCTTTGTTGAATTAACATAGCGCAATTGTGATAAAATGTTCGTATGTTTAAAGAAATTCCCGCTGTTCCAGATTTTATAGAAAATGAAAAAACCCTTCTTAAAAAGTGGTATTCCGAGAAAGTGGTAGAAAAATATCTCAAAAAGAATAACTCCTCAAAGAAACGATTCTCTTTTTTAGACGGCCCCATAACTGCTAATAATCCTATGGGGGTTCAGCATGGGCAGGGAAGAGCCTTAAAGGATTTCTTTCAGCGGTACAAAAATATGCAAGGGTTTAAGCAAAGGTTTCAAAACGGGTTTGACTGCCAAGGCTTGTGGCTTGAAGTGCAGGAGGAAAAGGATTTAGGGTTAAACAGTAAAAGAGATATAGAAACCTATGGGGTTGAAAAATTTTGCGATGGCTGTCAAAAGCGGGTGGAGAAATTTTCAAAACTTCAAACTGAGCAGTCTAAAAGGCTGGGTATGTTTATGGATTGGGACAATTCTTACTACACAATGTCGGAGGAAAACAACCTCTACATTTGGTATTTTTTGAAAAAATGTTATGAAAAAGGCTGGCTTTACAAAGGAACGGATTCTCTTCCTTGGTGTCCCCGCTGTGGTACAGCAATATCTAAACACGAACTTTCGGATGATGGTTATAAAGAGATTGAGCATACCGCTGTTTTTGTAAAATTTCCTTTTAACGAAGCCTTCCTTTTAATTTGGACCACCACCCCATGGACCTTGGCGGTTAATGTAGCGGTGGCGGTAAATCCTAAAAAAGATTATGTAAAGGTTTTGTTAGAAAAAACAAAGGAAGAACTAATTTTAGCCAAAAACAGGCTGTTGGTTATTGAGGAAGAACACACCGTTTTGGAAACTTTTAAGGGTTCAAAGCTTGTAGGTAAAAAGTATAAGGGGCCTTTTGACGAATTGCCCGCGGTTAAAGGAATTTCACACAAAATTGTGGAATGGGGAGAGGTTTCTGACGAAGAAGGCAGCGGTCTTGTTCACCTAGCTCCGGGCGCGGGAGAAGAGGATTTTGAACTTGGAAAGAAGTTTAAACTTTCTGTGCTTGCGCCTCTTGATGAGTCTGGAATTTACAATAAAGGTTATGGATTTTTAACGGGGAAATTCGCCTTGGATGTAAAGGGTGAAGTTTTTGCAAATCTTAAAAGCAAAGGCTTATTTTATAAAACTGGGCGTATAAAACATTCCTATCCTCACTGCTGGCGCTGCAAGCAGGAGCTGGTGTTTAGGACAACCTCTGAATGGTTTATTAGTTGTGATGAAATTCGCCCCCTTGCTAAAAAGGCGGCGTCTGAGGCTAACTGGATGCCAGAATCGGCCGAAAAGCGGATGCAGGACTGGCTTACTAATATGGGGGATTGGCCAATATCCAGAAGAAGATACTGGGGACTGGCTTTGCCTTTTTATGAGTGTTCCTGTGGGGAGTTGACTGTTGTAGGGTCAAAGCAGGAATTAAGGGAATTGGCGGTTGATAAAAGCAAGGTGGATAATCTTAAAGAACCGCACCGTCCTTGGATAGATGAAATCAAAATTAAATGTCCAAAATGCGGTAAAGAAATATCCAGAATAAAGGAGGTGGGGGACTGTTGGCTTGACGCGGGAATTGTGCCGTTTTCCACAGTTAAGTATTTGGAAGATACAAATTATTGGAAGGAATGGTTTCCTTTTGAATTTATTACAGAATATGTTGCGCAGATAAAACTTTGGTTTTACTCCACACTTTTTATGTCGGTTGTTTTGGAGAATACTGTTCCTTGGAAAAATGTTTTGGCAACGGGGTATATTGTGGACGAGAAAGGCGAGCCAATGCATAAAACTAAAGGCAATTATATACCTTTTGATGAGGCGGCGGAGAAAATGGGAGTAGATGTTATGCGATGGGTATATTTGTCCGGCAATCTTTTCGAAAATACCAAATTTGGATATGCTCTTGGAGAGGAAGTAAGAAGGCGTTTTCTGCTTATTCTTTGGAACTCCTACAAATTTTTTATAACTTATGCGAATCTTGATGAATTTAAGCCTTCCAAGCTGCAGATTAAAGAAATTAGTGTAATGGATGAATGGGTTTTGTCTAAACTTAATGTTTTAATAAAGGAAGTTACAAGAGCTTTGGATAAGTACGATACATCTTCTGCCGCCAAATCTTTGCAAAGTTTTGTAGTAGATGACCTTTCAACTTGGTATATCCGAAGAATTCGGGGTAGAGTAGGCCCTTCGGCGGAAAATTCTCAAGATAAAACGGCGGTTCATTCGGTTTTATATACAGTATTTTTAACTTTGGCAAAACTAGCCGCGCCGTTTATGCCTTTTGTATCAGATGGGCTATACCTTAATCTTTCTAAAACCAAAGAATCTGTTCATTTGGAAGATTGGCCAATTGCCGATACCTCACTGATTAACAATTTATTGGAGGAGAATATGCGGAAAGTTCGGTTGATCGTTGAAAAAATACATGCTTGGAGAAAGTCAAACGGTGTTCGCGTTAGGATGCCCATTAAGGAGGTAGTGTATATGTTAGAGTTTAAATTGGGCGGGGATTTTGAAAGCATAGTGAAAGAGGAGACCAATGTAAAAAAGCTTGTTTGGAAGAAGTCGGGGGAGGTTGACATAACGGTTTCTAATTTGGGAGATGCCGACCCAAAAATTTTAGCGGAAGGTTATGCTCGGGATATGATTCGTGATACGCAGGATTTAAGAAAGAAAAGGGGGTGTTTGTTTAGCGAATTTATTTCAATATCTTATCCTGTTAATGACAACACCTCGTTAGCCTTAAAGCATTTTAAGGATTACATTTCTAAATCTGCCTTAATTAAAGAATTTACTGCGGGCGACAAATATGAAATTCTCTAAATTTAATGGTTTTGATTTTTTCTTTTTACTTTTTTCTTTGGTGATTTTTTCTTTTGGCAGTTTTGCTATTTTGTCCACTAGCCTAACAATATTTCAAAGCCAGCTTATTTTCTTTGTCTTGGGAATCTTTTTGTATTTTTTGGTATGTCTTTCTGATATTGAATCTTTAAAAACCCCCATTTTCATTTTTTTGGCATATTTTCTTTCGCTTTTAATGCTCTTTGGGCTATCTATTTTTGGCGAAAGTATAAGAAATTCGGTTAGATGGTATAATTTTGGGCTTTTTAATTTTCAGCCTTCGGAAATGGTTAAACTGGTTGAAATTTTGGTATTGGCAAAATTATTAACTTTGGGAAACGGCAGATATTTAAGCTTGAAAAAAATTATTCTAAGTTTTTTAGTTATAGTTCCTTTTATAGTACTTATAGCCAAACAGCCAGATTTGGGAAGCGCGTTGGTAATAATGGGAATTTGGTTTTTTATGATTTTATATTCAGGGGTTAATCCTAGGCAGATTTTACTTTTTATTTTGGCAATTTCTTTATTATCTTACCCAATGTGGAATTTTTTGCGCAGTTATCAAAAGCAAAGGGTTGTAAGTTTTGTCAATCCTTATGCCGACCCGCTTGGTTCCGGTTATAATGTTATTCAATCTATGATAGCGGTTGGGTCGGGAGAAATTTTTGGCAGAGGATTTGGAAGGGGAACGCAGTCTCATTTAAGATTTTTGCCGGAATATAGGACAGATTTTATTTTCGCCGCTTTTTCTGAAGAATGGGGTTTTTTAGGGAGCGCTATTTTAGTAACTTTCTATTTTGGTTTGTTGTATAAGATTTTGGCAATAGCTCATGCATCTAAAAGCGGATTTTTTGCAATGGCATCTGTGGGAGTATTTTCGTTATTGTTTATTCAATGCGTGGTAAATATGGGAATGAATTTGGGGATTCTTCCGGTTACGGGAATTACCCTGCCTTTGGTTTCTTATGGAGGCAGTTCCCTGCTTACTACCTTTGTGATGTTGGGATTTATTCAGGCTGTTGCAATTAAAAACAAGCTTTGGTAAAATCCCCAAAGATTATTATGAAACAAGCGATTGTAAAAATAAATTCAAAACAATATGCTGTTTTTGAAGGGCAGGAGATTAAGGTGGATAGGCTAAACGAAGAGTCCGGGGTTTTTGTGCTTTTTTATTCGGACGAAAAAGAAATCTTGGTGGGAAACCCTGAACTAAAGAATGTATCGGTAACTTTGAAAAAACTAAAAGATTTGAAAGATAAGAAAATCCTTGTAAAAAGGTTCAAAGCTAAATCTCGTTACCACAAAACTAATGGGCACAGACAGCCTGTTTCTATAATTAAAGTTGAGAAAATAGTTAAAAGGGAGAAAAAAGAAAATGGCGCATAAAAAAGCTGGGGGTTCAAAGGCCCGTCAGGGTGGAAATACTGCCGGTAAAAGATTAGGTGTAAAGGTTTTTGGAAGCCAAAGAGCCAAAGCTGGGGAGATATTGGTTAGACAGCGGGGAACGGTATTTAAGCCAGGGGTGAATGTAGGTATGGGCAGAGACCATACTCTATTTGCCTTAAAAGAGGGGGTTGTGAAGTTTGTGAAAATGAAAGGGAAGAAGTTTGTGTCAGTTGTTTAACACCACAAATCTTGTTACCGGCCATATTACTAGTTCTGCCCGTCCCACCATGTTTTTTCTAGGCACAAAGCCCCATTGTCTAGAGTCGGAGCTAACTCCTCGGTTATCTCCCATTACAAAAAAGTTATTAGGGGGGATTTCCAGTACAACGCCTTCTTTAAGAAAAGTATTTTGAGTGGTTAGGATATCTTCTGATAAATATAGTTCGTTAAGGATAAACCCATCGGGATGTTCGTTGTTGTAAATTGTTACTTTAGAATTTTGAATTTTAATTTTTTCTCCCGGAAGTCCAATTAATCTTTTAACGAATTCTTTGCTTGGCATTTTGGGGTATTTAAATATGACAATATCTCCTCTTTCATATCCCGCGCGGTTGGCAATTTTGTTAGTTATGAGGTATTCTTTATCCCGCAAAGTTGGCAGCATTGAATCTCCGTCAACATTGTGCAGGTTAAAAACGAAGTAGTTTAAAAGAAGATACATTCCAAAAGCCAAAAAAACCACTTCTGCTATATCCCAAATGAAACCTAATAGACCGGATAAAAGTTTTGGCATTAGTTTATTGTAGGTGTGAAAGGCGGGATTTTCAACAGGATAGTTACCCCTAAAGTTATTGAGGAAGTAGGGCACCTTTGGTAAAATGAAGATTGGTATGAGTCCGTGGCTCAACGGCAGAGCGCCTTGTTCACATCAAGGAGGTTGAAGGTTCGATTCCTTCCGGGCTCACTGTATGCTAAAAATTGTTTTCAAGAACACTTTTTATCAAATTCTTTCCAAAATCTTTACCGCGGGCGGAGCTTTGTTTGGTACGGTATTAATCACCCGTTTTTTGGGAGCAGAAACTTTTGGAGAATACTCCATTGTTACGGCTTTCGTTTTAAGTTTTTACCTTCTTTCTGACCTTGGCATTAACGCAGTTACCGTAAAAGAATTTTCCCAGGACGAAACAGCTTTAAGGAAAAACTTTTCCTCCATTCTTGTTTTTAGAGTTGTTCTAGGACTAGTTTTTGCAGGGCTGTGCAATTTAGTTTTAATTTTTTTTCCGTACTCCCCTATTATTAAAAACGCTATTCGATTAGGGTCCATTTTAATTTTTCTTCAATCTATTTATTCCACTTGTTTAATAGTGTTTCAGTCCAAGTTGGCATATCGGTATGTGGTTTCCATATCCATTTTAGCGAGTTTAATAAGCATAGCACTTCTTATACCGGTAGTTTTTATGCATAAGAGCATTTTTTATGTAATTTTAGCGGTTGTTGCGGGATATTCTTTTCACCCTATCACTGCAGTTTTACTTTTAAGAAAATATCTGCGCTTTGACAAAAGAAGTATAGACATAGCTTATTGGAAAAGGGTTTTTGTTCTTTCTTTTCCTTTGGGGCTGGCTTTAATGCTTAATACTTTTATGGTTCAGGCGGACAAGATTCTTTTGTCCGTTATGTCTGATGCCGTGTCTGTGGGATTGTACAATCTCGCTTATAAAATTTTTGATTTGATTTTAGTTATTCCAACTTTTTTTATGAACGCAATGTTTCCTTTAATGGTTAAAGCTAAAGATGATAATGGTTGCAAGGTTAACATTTTGCTTAAAAAATCCCTTTTAATATTATCTTTAGCGGCTATATTTTTAACAGTGTTTTCCTTTATTTTCTCCCGCTTTCTGATTCCCGCCATTTGGGGGGGGGAGATGGTCTTGTCTTATATCCCGTTTAATATATTAATGGCGGGTGCGGTTTTTTTCTTTTTATCCTCGCCGTTAACTTGGGTGTTGGTTGTTAAAAACAGGCAGGGGGTTCTGCCTTTTTTGTATGGCTTTGCTCTTTTGTTTAATGTAATTTTAAACATTATTTTCATTCCCCAGTATAATTATTTGGCAAGCGCGGTTATAACTGTTTTAACCGAATTTTTGGTGTTGGCAGTTCTTGCTGTTATTGTTTTCCTGGCAGAATATCGCAGGATGGGCAGGCTTTTGAAAATAAGGAGGCTGAGATGAGCTAGGGAAAGGGTTAATCTTGGATTGGACTTAATCTGTTTTGGAGAAATTTATATAAATATCCTTTGTGGTTTTGTTCCCGGCTTTATCAACAGCTTCTATTTTAAAGGAATTTCCGCCTTCTTTTAAGTTTACTAGAATGCTAAATGTCTTGTCGTATAGGGTTTGGGCCGTTTTTCCGTTAACGGTTACTGTTGTATCCTCGTTAACAGCGCCTTCTATTCTATAAGCGTTAATTGGTTCTTCTACAGATTGTCCGTTTGGTTTTGTAATTGCTATTTCAGGCGGTTTATTATCGTAGGTTACTTTATGGGTAGCGGAGGGCTCGCTGATATTTTCCTCGTCGTCGGTAGCTGTTGCGTATATCTCGGTAATGTCCTTTTGCAGGGGAATTTCGTTAAAGGTGAAAAAGGAGTCGTTGTCGGCTAATGTTTTTTGATTTTCCCTTCCGTTTAAGTAGAGCTTAACGGTAGTTCCGGCTTTAGCGGTTCCTTGTATATCAATTTTTTCTTTGTTGGTAAATTTTTGCAAATCCAAAATAACGGGTTTGTTTGGAGGGATGCCTGTTAAAGCGGACTGTTGGGGTTTGTCGCGCTTAAAAATATCCCAAACAATGTTTATGTTTGGAATTACGGTAACAAGCCAAAAGTACATAAAGATGATAATTCCAGCGGTTAGCCCTAAAGATTTATAGAGTTTCTTATAAACTTTTTTTACAGCAACGGTCTTGGCGCGCTTTTTAGGCTTATAATAATAGGGCATATTTTAATTATACCTTAATTTATTTGCAATGCAGAGCCAGGAGCGGGATTTGAACCCGCGACCTCGGCTTTACGAAAGCCTTGCTCTACCACCTGAGCTTTCCTGGCAATTTTAGCTTTACTGTTTAGTATATGAATTTTTGGTTAAAAGGTCAAACAAAAGTCTGATTAATTGAAAAATGGTAGAATAGATATATGACCAAAG